>NZ_JBFAXK010000010.1:0-244915 GCF_040680715.1 Nocardia sp. NPDC051981
CGCGTTCCCGCAGCTCCTGCGGATATCTCCGATTCCCAGCCATACCGTTGATCCTCTCCAGATCCAACGGTCTCCCTCAAACCCGGGGCGATCCAGGGGATTCTTCAGACCGGTGAATGGCAACGGGCTCGGCGTCGACGCGTCCGCCGCCAATTTCACCACCCGATCGTTACCCATGTCGGTGACGTATACGGTGCCCGCCGCGTCGACGGCCACATCGGTGGGCAGGCTGACGCCGCTGAACGGCAGTGGAATCTGTGACGAGTAGGCCGGGGCGATAGGTGTGGGCGAGTTGCCACCGCCGCCTGAGCCTCCTTCGACACTGATGACGACAGCCACGGCGGCCACCGCCGTAACCGCTACCGCGGCCGCGAGCAGCCCGGCGGTCTTGGGCGACAATCTGATTCGCCGCCCATGGCGCGCGGCCACACCCTCGGTGGTGCTGACCGCGGATTCGCCCACCGCGGCGCGGGCCGCTGCGGCCAGCTCGCGCGTGGTCTGGTAACGATCGTCTGGGTTCTTGGCCATTCCCTTGGCGATGACCGCATCGAACGCAGTCGGTACATCGGGTGTAGTGGTGCTGGGACGCGGGGGTGGGGTGTGCAGATGATGGGCGATCACACCCTCCATGCCCACTGAGCTCGTAAACGGCGGCCGGCCGGTCAGGCACTCATGCAGCACGCATGTCAACGCGTACACGTCCACTCGGGCATCGGCCTCGACCTCCGCGCTGATCTCCTCCGGCGCCATGTAGGCGACGGTGCCGACGGTCTCGCCGAGGGCGGTCAGCGTACGGTCGTCGGCGGCGTGGGCGATCCCGAAGTCGATCAGGTAGGCGAACTCATCGGCCGCAAGCAGGATGTTGGTGGGTTTGACGTCGCGGTGGACCAGCCCGGCGTCGTGGGCCGCCTGTAGTGCGCCGGCCACCTGTGTGATGATCGCCACCGCCCGCGGCGGCGACAAGGCCCCTTCTCGCGTGATCACCTTGCGCAGATCGGTGCCCTCGATCAACCGCATATTCAGATAGAGCCGACCGTCGATGTCGCCGAAGTCGTGGATGGGGATCACATGCGGCTCGGTCAACTGTGCCACCGCCCGGCACTCCCGGCGGAAGCGCTCGCGCAGCCGCTCGTCATCGGCGAAGCGCTCGGGCAACACCTTGAGCGCCACCACCCGGTTGGTCAGCGAATCATGCGCCCGCCACACCTGGCCCATGCCGCCCTGACCCAGCAGCGACAGCAGCCGATAGCGTCCGAACATCTGCGCCGGCCCCCAGGTGGCGTTCACGCCACGCACTGACTTGTCATCCATTGCGCCGTCCCGTGACCACCCGACTGGCAAACGGTGTACTCGCAAATTCAGCGTACCTCTGAGCCATACGACCAACTTCCTGAAGAAGCCGGCAGTCCAGCACCACTCGGAGGCGGGCCATCTTGAATAAAAGGTGTCGGTTTCCGGTCTCCGCCATCTTGCCAAGATGTTGCTGAGACAGGCACGAACTGGACGGAGTTCTTGCGCGCGTTGGTGAATCGTTCCCTCGAACCGGTAAATGGAACGATCTAGGGCGCGGCAGCGCCCTTCAGCCGCGGCCGAGGAGGGCTCCGCCGTTGATCTGGAGGATCTGGCCGGTGGTCCAGCCGGCTTCGGGGGAGGTGAGGTGGGCGATGCCGGCGGCGATTTCGTCGGGCGTGCCGGCGCGGCCGAGGGGGATTTGGGAGATTCGGTCGGCTTCGAGTTCCGGTGTGAGCCGGTCGGTCCAGAATTCGGTGGCGGGCACGAAGCCGGGAGCGACGGTGTTGACGGTGATGCCTTGTGGGGCCAGCTGTTGTGCGAGGCCCAGGGCCCAGCCGTGGAGGGCGGCTTTCGCGGCCCCGTAGGGGCCTGCTCCGCGTAGCGCGGCGATCGAGCTCACCGACACGATTCGGCCGCCCGGGCGGGTCATGTGCGGGATCAGCGCTTCGGTCAGCAGTACCGCGGTGAGCACGTTCAGCTGGAAGGTGTTGATGTAGGCGGCCGCGAGGCCGTCCAGGTCGTCGGGTGTGTGCGCGGGGCTACCGCCCGCGTTGTTGACCAGAATGTCGACACGCCCGTCTGCCGCGATCCGTTCGGCAAGGGACCGGACTTGATCGGGTGCGGTGAGGTCGGCGGTCGCGGTGGTGATGCGGTCGGCCCCGATGCCGGTGTTGATCTCCTTGGCAGTGGCTTCCAGCACGGTTGGCCGGCGTCCGATGATGGTCACCGACACGCCGTCGACGGCCAGGCGTCGTGCTACTGCTTTCCCGATTCCGGTGCCGCCGCCGGTGACGATCGCGCGTCGTGTCATCATTCCTCCCCTGATCGATGAATCATATTCAGGCTCAAACTACTTCATGCAGCGCGTGACATTGTGGGACGGGCACTCTCGGGTTATCGAGATCACGGCGGGACCCTCGCCGCGGGCGCATGGTTATTGCGTGATCGGATGGGTTGGCGCGGAACATATCTCGCGGGATGCCAGTGGTCTGTGCAGACTCACGGGTATGGATCGTAGTTTCTATGCGGGTCGGGTTGCTGTGGTTACCGGGGCGGGGGCCGGGATCGGGCGGGAGCTGGCGGTGCGGCTGGGGCGGGAGGGGGCGTCGGTGGTGCTGCTGGACACGAATGAAGGGGCGCTGGGGGAGACGGCGGGGATGGTCAGGGGCGGGGATGGGGAGGTGGTGGGGCTGGTCGCCGATGTCGCTGATCCGGAGCGGATGGGGGAGGTCGCGGCCGAGGTGGTGGGGCGGCTCGGGGGTGTGGATGTGTTGATCAACAATGCGGGGAAGCTTTTCTATGGCGGGGTGGCGGAGTCCGAGCCGGGCGACTTCGAGGCGGTGATGCGGGCGAATTTCGGTGCGACCGTGGTGAGTACGAAAGCCTTCCTGCCGTATGTGGTGAAGTCGCCCGAGGGGCGGATCGCGAATCTCTCCTCGGCGTACGGGTTGATCGGGCTCGGCGGGGCCGCGCCCTACACGGCGGCCAAGTTCGCGATTCGCGGCTTCACCGAGTCATTGCGGTCGGAATTGCGCGGGCAGCCGAATGTTGCTGTCAGCTGCGTGTTCCCGGGCGGGGTGAAGACCGGGATCGCGTGGTCGGCGTTGGCGGCGGCGGGGGTGGACGCGGAGCGGGCGGCGCAGCGGTTCGACCGGTATGTGGCCCGTACCGATCCCGGTGTTGCGGCGCAGGTGATTCTGCGTGGTGTCGCGCGGGGGAAGAGTCGTGTACTGATAGGACCCGACGCGATCCTTGCCGAAATCGCGGCCAGGGTGGCAGGCGGGCAGTACGAGAAGCTGATTCGGCTCGTGATCAGGGGATAAAAGGGGAAGGCACGATGCCAGGAACACGATGGCTGTTGATTGAGACGTTCGGCGGTGGGGAGCCGACCGTCATCGGACTGGGCAGTGCGCCAAGGAAGTTCGTGCCGCTGACGCAGATCTTCCGGCAGCGCGAGACGCTGGCGACCATCCGCGGAGCGGTGGCGGCGACCGTGGAGGCGCTGGCGCCGGTGGAGGTCATGAGCGACGGCGGCCGCCGGCGAACTCTCACCGCGCCGCTGCTGATCACCCCGGAGCGCATGCACGCCGTGCTGGTGTGGTCGGGTCCGGCGGAGGAGACGGTGCCGCCGCGAGATCCGGTGGGGGCGTGGTACTTCAATCTGTCCACGTCGAAGTCCACGCGCTCGGACGATCTGCTGGATCTCTACGGTGTCGCTCCGGAGAATCGGGCGCGCGAGCACGCCATCGCGGGCGTGTTCGCCCGCGTCATCACCAATAGCGACGAGTCCGACGCCCTGGCCAAGGTGGTCCGGTCGGCGCCGGGTACCGAGCATCAGGCGGTGTGGACCGTCCGCCGCGACGACGGCGCTCTGCGGGCGGCGCACTTCTCGTGCCGCATCATCGAAGAGACCGATGCCGCCGGGAATTCCGAGGTGTTCATGCGCGGGGTCACCCATGACATCGGCGATGCCACCGATGTCAGCGCCGCGCCGCCGCCGGTGATCCTCGAGCACCGGGTGCTCGACGCGGCCGCCGCGGAGGGTGACTTCCGGGCCATTGTCGACCTGCGCACCCTGCGGCTGCTGCGCTGGATGGGTCCGCCCATGCCGGGCATCGCCTGGCAGTCGCTGGCGGGCGAACCGGAGCCGGCCATACACCCGGACGATATCGAGACGGCGAAGACCATGAGCCGCAACCTCGCTCACTCCCGCACCGCCGGGCGGCTGCGGCTCCGGACGCTCGACGGGGGCTGGAAATCGGTGCGGGCCCGGGCCGTGCTCATGGCACTGGACCAGCACACGACGGCCGCGCTGGTCACCGTCCGGGATCCGGATATGCCGGACGTGGACTAGGTCACCCGACCCGCCAGCAAACAGACCGGCGGCAATGTTTGTTGTGTATCTAACACCGTCCGAATCGGTCCCGGGCTGCTGCTCCAGGTCAGCGTGTTTCGCCAGTAAATACGCAGGCAGGCACGCGATTTGCTCAATTGATCACATTGTGTGCGCGTCGATACACTGCCGCGTACACGCACCCGCGTGAGCGGGAATCTTGCCGGTGATCCGTGTGATGCCGCTTGTCGCGTCGTAGGAACGCCCTGCCCGGGGACGCTCGTGGAGTGCCTCGGGATTCGGGGCTGCTCGGCGTTGGGAGGCGGCGCAGTGCTCGGACCGACATACGCGTGGTGGGTGCACCCGCGCGGCCGTATCTGGCAGTGGATCGTCACCCGGGCGATCCGAGTGGGGGAGAACTACGCGCGGCCGCGCCTGGACGCGAATTTCCCGCTGCTGGAGCCCAACCCCACGGATATCGTGCGAATTCCGCTGGACCGCTTGCACATCGACACCACGATCCGGCAATCCGGCGAGAACTCCCGGCATGTCACGGCGCTGTCGGAGGTCGCCGCGGCCCTGCCGCCGATCGTCGTGCATCGATCGCGCATGACGGTCATCGACGGCGCCCATCGCGTGCGCGCGGCAATCTGCAGCGGGTCCCAGTGGATCGACGCGGTCTACTTCGACGGTGACGACGGGCAGGCCCTGCTGCTCGCGGTCCGGCTGAACAGCAGGCACGGCCTGCCCCTGTCCGCGGCCGACCGCAAGGCCGCGGCCGAACAGGCGCTCTCGTTCTATCCGGACTGGTCCGACCGCAAGCTGGCCGAGGTGATCGGCCTGCCCGAGCGGACCATCGCCGCCGTCCGGAAGCGGGCGGCGGCGCGCCCCGGCCACCACCTCGCCCGCCGCGCACTCGCGGCTCCCGCGCCACAGCCGCGCCAGTGTCACCCCGAGCGAATCCGCGACGAGCGTCCCCAGACCGGTCCCGGGTCTGCCGCGAAAGACCTGTCGTATCCCGCTCGCGCACTGTGGAATCTGCGCTCGGACCCGGCGCTGACCCGCACCGAATCCGGCAGGCAACTCCTACGCCTGTTCGACGAGCTGCCCGCGGACCCCGTGGCCTGGGCGGACCTGGCCGCTGATCTCCCGCCGTACTGCGCCGCCCTGGTCGCCGAACTGGCCTCCCAGCAGGCCCGGCACTGGGCCGCACTGGCCCGATCCGCCAGCCGGACCGCCGCGGCCGAGAAGACCACTGCCGCGTGACAGCTCGATCCGACCGCCTTCGATCGGGTCGATGACGGTCGGCGGTCGGCGCCGCGTACGCGTGCCGATGCCGTCGAATGTGTTGGCTCGCTTCATACCTGCCTATGTGGGACGTGAAAGACTGGGTGGGTACTGATCGTGGTGTCGGGTGAGTTCGGAGTGGTCGGGTTGTCGGGCATTCGGCGGATCGAGGTCCGCGGCGGGGACGGGGAGTACTCGGGCCGGGTGTTCGAGCAGTGGGAGGCAGGGCTCAGCGAGGCCTATGTGCCGCTTGCGGTTTCGCCGCGAACTTCGGGGCGGTTCACGGGGTGGATCGTGCACGGAACCTACGGCGATGTGGAGTTGTCGCAACTGGGGGCCACCCGGCAACGGGTGGACCGCACCCGGACCCTGATCGCCCGCACCGATGACGAATTCCTGCACACCAGCATTCAGCTCACCGGCCGTGGCTGGCTGCACCAGGACGGCCGAGTCGCCGAGGTCGGGCCGGGAGAGATGGTCTTCTACGACAGCACACGGCCGTATCACTGGGAGTTCGAGGGGGATTGGGAGATGGCGGCGGTGCAGGTGCCGCTGAGCCGGCTGCGGCAGCGGGCCGGGATCACCCCGCGCGAGATCCCGACCGCGACCGCCGTGGCGCAGCGCAGTCCGGCCGGCGTGGTCACCGGCTTCCTCCGAGAGCTGACCGATTTGCAGAACACCGCACCCGAACAGGCCGCCGTCCTGGCCGGTTCGGCGGTGGACCTGCTGGCCTCGGCCATCTCCCTGACCATCGGGCGGACGGTCCGGGGAGAGCCGGCGGAGACGCTGAGCCGAAGACGGGTCATGGAATTCATGCGACGGCACTGCCGCGATCCGCGCCTGACGGTCGACGGCATCGCGGCCGGTTGCGGGGTGTCACGCCGGACCCTGTACCGCGTCCTCGAACAATTCGATGAGGGCCCGGCGACCCTGCTACGCCGGATACGAATCGAGTACTCCTGCGGATTGCTCACCGCCCGACCGGATCTCCCTGTCACCGCCGTCGCCCATCACTCCGGCTTCGCCACCGAACGGCAGTTCTACCGCGCCTTCCGCATCGAGCTGGGCATGACCCCGGCCGCCTACCGGGCGACCGGGGGCGCTGCCCGCACCCGCTGATCAGTCTCGTGCCACGGCCTGCATGAGCAGCGGTTTGTCCGGAGCGCCGATGAACGAAAGCTGCGGCCGAATGGGCTCGCTGGTGGCGATCCGCAGATCCAGCTGCTGGGCGATGGTGGCGATCGACAGCACCACCTCCATGGTCGCGAAGTTCTGCGCGATGCAGATCCGCTTGCCCGCACCGAACGCCAGCGACGCCTCCCGATGCGGCCGGGTCATGTTCTCCGGCAGATAGCGCGTCGGATCGAACTCGCCCGCCCGATCCCAGACCCGCGGGTTGCTGTGCACCCCGTGCATGCTGATCATGATGGTGGTGCCGCGCTTGATGCGGTAGCCCGCCAGCACGTCCTCGCCCAGCGCCACCTTGCTGAAGGCCATGATCGGCGGGTACAGCCGCATCGTCTCCAGGAAGACGGCCTTGGTCCACACCAGCTTGTCCACGTCGGCGGCGGTGGGGGTGCGCCCGCCGAGCACGGTGTCGAGCTCCTTGTGGAGGCGCTGCCGGGCCTCGGGATGGTCGGCGAGCAGCTTCCACACCCAGGTCAGCGCGGTGGCCGAGGTCTCCATGCCCGCCCCGATGAATGTCATGAGCTCGTCCCGGATTTCGAGATCGGTGTAGCTGTGCCCGGTCTCGGGATCGGTGGCCGCCATGAGCAGGCCGAGCAGATTGTCCTTGCGGGTGATGCGGCCCTCGCGATGATCGGAAATGATTCCGGCCACGGCATTCTCGATGCCGCGCAGCTCGAACATGATGTGCGGGGCCACCATCCAGGAGGCGGCGCGGACAGCCCGGATCGGAATCCGTGAGCCCGTCTGCTTCTCGGGCTTCTCGGTGCGGCGCACCAGCCACATGGACAGCGGCCGCAGCGTCCGGCTCACATTGGTGACCACGCCGACGCCGAAGAACTTGAGCAGCCGCTCGAGCTTGATCTTGGAGATGGGCCCGTCCAGGTCGGTGCCGAACATGGTGCGCGCCACGATATCCAGCATGAGGCGGGTCATCTCCACGCCCACGTCGACCGGCGCCCCGGCCGCCCGCAGCCGCCGGGCCGTCTCCTGGGCCGCCTCGACCATGGGCACATCGAACTGGTCGATGGCGCTGCGCGCGAAGATCGGCTGCACCAGGCGCTTGTTGCGGTAGTAGAGGCGATCGTCGCGCTGGGTCACCAGGCCCTGGCCGAAGACCACGGCGAGCATGTCGAATTCGGCGCCGCGCACGTAGTTCTCGTGATTGGCGATCAGCACCTGCCGGACCAGCTCCGGACTGCGCACGACGACGTACTTCGCCATCGGCAGGCGGGCGATCAGCACATCGTCCTGACCAGGCAGCTCGGATGCCAGGTACTGCATGATGGTGCGCTCCCGGATCCGCCCGGGCAGTCCCAGCGCCAGCCGCCAGGACTGCCCCCAGGTGACCGGCGTGTTGTGCCAGCGCATGGGTGCGGGCTGCCACCGCGGCGGGTGGAGTTCGGTGCTTCCTGTGGCCGGTGCTGTCATGGGGACCATCCCGTGCGATCGAAAGTCGTTCGCCCCGAGGGGCTTACGCTCGAATGCTACTGGGGAGTAGGAGTTCGCGCAGGCGATGTGGTGTATCCGCGTCCGCCGGGTCACGGGTTCGGTGGCAACTGCACCCTTGATTCTTGAGCAACCCTCGAAAAGATCGGTGCGGCAGTGGTTCTCACCGAGGACGGCAACCTGTCGGAGCGTGCGCGCGCGGCCGGAATCGTCATCGACGCCCTGCTGGACCTGGTCGGCAACTCCGTCCTGCGTGATTCGGTCGCGACCGTGCGACCGCGCGGGCGTGTCTGTCAGGCCGGATTCCTCGGCGGCCTGGCCCCGGTGCCCGAGTTCAACCCGATCGCCGACCTGCCCAGCGGAGTCCAGCTCTCCTTCTTCGGCAGTTCTGTCTTCGGGACGCCCGGATTCCCGCTCTCGGCTGTCCCGCTCGCGGACCTCGTCGCCAAGGCCGAAGTCGGTGTGTACCACGCGAAACCGGTGCGCACCTTCACCTTCGACGAGATCGTGCGGGCGCACGAGGTGATGGAGTCCGGGACCGCCGGCGGCAAGATGACGGTTGCCGTCGGCTAGTCCGGACGGCCGGGGCCGGATTCCGCCAGGGCAGGGCGATGTATTCGGTCTCCAGGTACTCCTCGATGCCCTCGACCCCGGCCTCCCGGCCCAGCCCGGACTGCTTTACGCATTGCGGGGTCTCCTCATACTCACCGGATTTCGAACTCAGCGGGTCAGATCCCGCACCGTCTCGGACAGCACCCCGAGGCCGTCGGCGAGCAGGTCGTCGCCGATCACCAGCGGAGGCAGCAGCCGGATGACGTTTCCGTAGGTGCCGCAGGTGAGCAGCACGACGCCGCGCGAGAGCGCCTCGGCGGCAATGGCTTTGGTGAGATCCGGATCGGGGATGTCGGTACGCGGTCGGGCCAGTTCGATGGCGAGCATCGCACCCCGGCCGCGTACGTCACCGATCACGCCGGTCGCGGCGGCCAGCTCCCGCAGCCGCGGCACAGTGGCCGCCTCGATGGCCCGCGCCCGGGCCGGCAGGTCCAGCGACCGCATCACCTCGATGCTGGCCAGCGCCGCCGCGCACGCCACCGGATTGCCGCCGTAGGTGCCGCCCAGCCCGCCCGGATGCACCGCGTCCAGCAGCTCGGCCCGGCCGGTGACGGCCGACAACGGCATGCCGCCCGCAATGCCCTTGGCCATGGCGACGATGTCCGGCTCGATGCTCTCGTGCTCGCTCGCGAACCACGCTCCGGTGCGGGCGAATCCGGTCTGCACCTCGTCGGCGATGAACACCACCCCGCGCTCGCGGGCCCAGTTCGCCAGCGTGGCAAGGAATCCCGGAGCGGGCACGATGAATCCGCCCTCGCCCTGGATCGGCTCGATGACGATCGCCGCCAGCGAATCGGCCCCGATCTGCACCTCGAGCCGCGAAATCACTTGGCGCGCAGCCTGTTCTCCTGTCAGCCCCGGCTGGTCGCGGTACGGGTACGACATGGGCATGCGGTGGATGTCCGGTGCGAACGGGCCGAAATGCGCCTTGTACGGCATGGATTTCGCGGTCAGCGCCATGGTCAGGTTGGTGCGGCCGTGATATGCGTGATCGAACGCGGCCACCGCCGGCCGGCCGGTCGCCAGCCGCGCCACCTTCACCGCGTTCTCGACCGCCTCCGCGCCCGAGTTGAACAGCACCGTCCGCTTGTCGAAGGCGCCGGGCGTGAGTGCGGCCAGTTCCTCGGCCACGCGGATGTAGTTCTCGTAGGGGGTGACCATGAAGCAGGTGTGGGTGAACCGCGCGGCCTGCTCGGCGACGGCGGCCGCCACCTCCGGATGGGACGCGCCGACCGTGGTGACCGCGATGCCCGAGCCCAGATCGATCAGCGAATTGCCGTCCACATCGAGAATGACCCCGCCGTCGGCGTCGGCCGCATAGACGGGCACCGACGATCCGACCCCGGCCGCCACGGCCGCCGTCCGGCGTGCGGTGAGGGCCCGGGAACGCGGGCCCGGCAGCTCGGTGACGAGGTCGCGACGCTGGGGCAGGCGGTAGTCGATCGAGGGCATGCGGCATTCTCCCGGTCGAGGGTTGGTGGCACCGGTCATCAGTCTGCGCCACGGCACCCGCGATCACCCGTGCCGAATTGGACAACACGCCGGGCAGGAATTGATTGGACCGCAAGCTCGACAATGCCCTAACCCGGGCCGAACTTCTCCTCCCCCTTCTCGCCGAAGCTGATTGATCGACGGGGTGGGGACTGCTATCTTCTACGTATCTACTTAGTAGATACGTAGAAAGAGCTCGAGCCGTAGACCACCTGCGGCTGAGGGCGCCGTGGGGACGGCGTCGTGGCGGCAGGATTGTGCGGACCCCTCATCACGCGCAAGGCTGTCGACACACGAGGGGCGGGGCCGCGAGTCAGCGGCCCCGCCCCTCGGTCGTATTCGGTTGTGCGGCAGGTCAGACGCGGGCTCTGATCCACTTGTAGACGACCAGCACCACGATGGCGCCGATGATGGCGCCGAGGAAGGTGTGCTGGACCGGGGGATGGACGCTGAACTTGTGCGGGGCGAAGACCAGACTGCCCAGGGTGCCGCCGACGTAACTGCCGATGATGCCGAGAACGGCGGTCCAGATGATGCCGAAATCCTCCTTGCCCGGAACCAGAAGGCGGGCGATCGCGCCCGCGATGAGCCCGATGATGATCATCGTGATGATGCCCATGGCATGCTCCTTGCCTCGAGGTGGCGCATTCGAAGGTAGCAGGGCCGACGCCCGAAATGTGCGTGTCGCAATACACCGGCGTGCGCGTTTCGTCCCGTGGGCGGCGCCCGGACCGGCGTTCTCGGGCCGCCCGACTGGGATTGGGGCCCGGCCGGACCGCCGCCCTACGTGGCGCCGCAGCCGTCCGCCGAATCATCCGACCCTGCCCTGCCCCGACCCGAGGAGGCCGTCGGCTTCGGCGCCCACATCAAACCCCTGTTCCGGGACAAGGATCAGCGCTCCATGAGCCTCGTCTTCGACCTGTGGTCCCTCGACGACGTCACCAAGCACACCGCCGAGATCCTCGACCGCCTGGCCGCCGGCACCATGCCCTGCGACGGCGCCTGGCCGGCGGAGAAGGTGGACGTCTTCAGGAGGTGGACCGAGTCCGGCATGCACCCGTGACCCGCCCGGGCCGCGATCAGCGGGTCGTGATCGTGCGGCCCGGACAGTGTCCGCGCGCCGAATCCCGGCTCAGCCCACGTGGATCGGCATGGCGGCGATGTCGTTCTGGGTCATGACCGGAAGGTTGATGATCTCCTCGACCGGGGTGGCCAGCCGCAGCTCCGGGAAGCGGTCGAACAGGGCGGGCAGCGCGATGCCCGCTTCGAGGCGGGCCAGCGCCGCGCCCGGGCAGATATGCGGGCCGTATCCGAAGGAGATATTGCGGTGCGCGCTCGGCCGGGTGATGTCGAAATCGTCGGCGTCCTCGCCGAAGACCGCGGTGTCGCGGCCGATGGCACGGTAGGACATGACCACGCCCTCACCCTGCTCGATCACGGTGCCGCCGACGGTGATGTCCTCGGTGGCGAAGCGCATGAGCAGATGGGTGACCGGGCCGTCCCAGCGCAGCGTCTCCTCGATGACCTGCTTCCACTCCACCTCCTCCGAGCGCACCCGGGCCAGCTGTTCGGGCCGGGTCAGCAAGGCGCGCACCGCATTCAGGATCAGGCTCACGGTGGTCTCGTGCCCGGCGGCGACCAGTGCCTTCAGATTGCCGACCACCTCCTCCTCGGTGAGCGGCTCGCCGCCCTCGTCGGCCAGGATGAGCGCGCTGGTGAGATCGTCGCCGGGCTCGGCGGTCTTGCGGCGGACCATCTCGGTGAAGTAGACGTCCATGTCCTCGATGATCTGCAGGCGCTCGTCCTGCGGGGTGACCATGGAGAAGAACTTCTTGTACCAGTCCAGCAGCATCGGGTGGTCCGCGCGCGGCACCCCCATGAGCTCGGAGATCACCCGCATGGGCAGCGGGTAGGCGACGACCTGCTTGAGATCCACCGCCGTGCCGTCGCGGCCCGCCTCGTCCAGATCGTCGAGCAGCTCCTTGGTGAGCCGTTCGATGGTGGGGCGCAAGGCTTCCAGGCGGCGCGGGGTCAGCGCCTGGGTGGTCTTGATGCGCAGGCGGCGGTGCTCCGGGCCGTCCACGGTGAACATGGAGCGGCCGGCGTCGATCATGCCGATCAGCGGCCACTGCCGGGTGACGACGCCGTCCCGCCACAGCTTCCAGGCATTGATGTCCTTGACCAGCCTGGTGTCGGTGAGCAGCTGGCGGGCGATGGTGTGGTCGGTGATCGTCCAGGCGGTGGCGCCGAGCAGATCGATCCGGGTGACCGCACCGGCGGCGCGCAGGCGGGTGGTCTCGCCGGCGAGATCACCGACCATCGGATCTATCGAAATCGCATGCGGGCATGGGGAACTCACTGGAAACCTCCGAGAGCGCGAACAGGAGTGAAAACAACAGGAAGGGAAGTCATTCCGCGCAGGAACGGCGACGGCCGCCGCACCAGGTTCTGCGCGGGCACCGCCAGATCGATGTCCGGCAGCCGGTCCAGCAGCACCTCGATGCCGGTGCGCGCCACCACCTCCGCGATCTGCTGCGCCGGGAACGGGCAGCGGTACTCGCCGTGGCTGAACGCGAAGTGCGCGTTGTTGCCGGTGTGGGTGGCGGCCTCGCCGACCGCCTGGCGCACGTGCGGATCGGTGTTCGCGGCGGCCAGCCCGAGCAGCAGCAGGTCGCCCGCGCGAATCGTCCGGTCCGCCAGGCGCGTATCGCGCGCGGCCCAGCGCCCGGCCAGGATCGAGGTGGGGGAGTCCTCCCACAGCACCTCGTTCATCGCCTGGTCCACACTGCGCCGTCCGCCGCCCAGGGCGGCAGCGAAGCGGTCGTCGGTGAGCATCAGGCGCACCGAATTGACCAGCCAGTCCGCCGTCGGCAGGTGTCCCGCGGCCGTCACGGCCATCAGGTCGTTGACGTACTCCTCGTCGGTGAACGGCGCCGGGAAGGCCAGCATGCGCGAGACCAGATCATCGCCCGGCGCGGTCTTCTTCACCGCCAGCAGATGCTGGATGTACTGCATGAACTGCAGGTGCGCCGCCTGCGCGTCGGCGCCGCCGTCGGCCATCACCTTCATGGCCCGCGCCAGCCCGGGGCCTTCCGCGTCGGGAATGCCCAGCAGCCAGGCCAGGACGAGCACGGGCAGCGGTTCGGCGAACTCGCCCACCAGATCGGCCTGGCCGCGACCGCAGAAGGAGTCGATCAGCCGATCGGCCAAACCCTCACAGACCCGGCGCAATTCGAACGGATCCACCGATTCCAGCGCGGGTTCGACCATGGCCAGGTGCCGCCGGTGCTCCGCGCCCGCCGTGAAATAGATCGACGGCATGGGCGAGCCGACCATGGGCAGCAGCGGCCAGTCCGGCGGGATGTTCGGCCACTGATTCCACAGGCTGACATCGCGGGGGAACAGTTCGGGAGAACTGGTGACCTGGTGCATCTCCCGATACCCCAGCACCAGCCAGGCCGGAATCCCGCCGGGTAGCTCGACCGCGGCCACCGGCCCGTGGTCGCGGCGCATCTCCCGGTAGAGCGAATGCGGATCGGTGTGGAAACGGGGGCCGCTCAACGGCACCACGCCGGGCTCGTGGGGCACGGGGCAGGAACCCGGCGCGGGCGATGTCATGCGGGATTCCTCCACAGCGCGGTCTCCGGGTGAGAGAGGTATTCGACCAGGGCGATCAGGACGTTCTTGCAGGAGTCGCGGTCGCGGGCGTCGCAGTCGAGCAGCGGGATGTGCGGGTCCAGATCCAGCGCCTCGCGCACCGCGGGCAGGGCTGGGCCGGGTCCGAAGTTGTTGCACGCCACGATGAACGGGGTGCGCTGGTGCTCGAGCCGGTCGATGGCGTACCAGGAGTCGGCGATCCGCCGCTGATCCACCAGCACGATGGCGCCCAGCGCGCCCGCGAACAGGCGGTCCCACAGGAACCAGAAGCGTTCCTGGCCGGGCGCGCCGAACAGGTACAGCACGTGCTCGGTGTCGATGGTGATGCGGCCGAAGTCGAAAGCCACCGTGGTGGTGGTCTTTCCGGGCACGCCCGCGAGATCGTCGACGCCCTGGCCGGCCTGGGTCATGGTGGCCTCGGTGTCCAGCGGGCGGATCTCGCTGATCGAGCGGACCATGGTGGTCTTGCCGACGCCGAAGCCGCCCACGATCACGATCTTCAGGCCCTGCCGGGCATCGGCGTGCAGCGGGGCGTCGGCGCGGGCCGGACGCGGGTCCTCGGTGCCGGCGCACCGGATGTCAGAGCTTACGGAGTCCAACGAGCACCTTTTCCAGCATGTCGGTATCGGGCAGCGAATTCCATTGCCGCGCGGCATGATCCGGATGACGCACCGTGATCTTGCCGGCGTGCAGCAGGTCCGACAGCAGGACGACGGTGATGCCGACCGGCAGCCGCAGCTCGGCCGCGATCTCCACCACCGCCGTCGGCGCGCGGCACATGTCGAGGATGGCGGCATGCTCGGACTGCATGCCGCGCACCGGATCGCATTCGCTGACCACCAGGGTCACCAGATCGAACGCGTCCGAATCCGGTTGGCTGCGACCGCCGGTCAGCGTGTACAGCCGATCCGGATCCTCGTCTGGCCTGGTCACGACACGCTCGCCCCCGGCACCCGCGGGGCGGCGGCCAGATGCTCGCCGAGCTGCTCGACCAGCTCCCGCATCGTGTGGCCGACCAGCCCGGCATCGGCGTCCTCCGCGGCCACCACCGCGATGTGCGCCCCCACTCCGGCCTCGACGATGAACAGGATGCCCCCGTAGAACTCGGTCATCGACTGGCGCACCCCGCCCCGCCCGTCCCCGAACTCCACCGAGGCCCCGTGCGAAAGACTCTGGATCCCAGCGGCGATCGCCGCCAGCTGATCCGCGCTGTCGGTCCCCAGCCCGGCCGTATGACAGATCTTCAACCCGTCGCCGGACAGCAGCAGCGCATGCCGCGCCCGCGGCGTACGCGCCAGCAACTGCTCCAGCAGCCAACCCAGATGTGTGGCGGGCGGTGTCATCGATCGGTCTCCGATGGGGTCGTAGGGGCGGGGAACGAGTTCGTGGTGAAGGCGCGTTGGAAGGCGGCCATGGCCGAGGGCGCGGACGGCATGCGTGGCGCCTCGGGTTGCGCCGGGCCGGACAGGCCGTCCGGGTGGACGGCGGCCAGCGTGCTGCCGCGGCGGCGCTTCGGCAGGCCGCTGGAAGTCGCTGTGTGCTGGTCGATTTCGGGCTGGGCCGGAAGAACGTCCGGGGCGGTGGAGGCAAAGGCGGGTTTCGGCGGCGGGGCCGTTTCGGGCGCGGTGGGGACATCCCTCGCCGGAGTGCCGGGGTGCGGACGGGTGGTGACCGGGGTGAGGCGGCCGAAAGTGCCGGATTGGCGTTCCAGGCGGGTGGTGAGTTCGCGGGGGATGACGACGACCACGGCGGTGCCGCCGATGGCGGAGGGGCGGTAGCTGACGGTGAGGTCGTGTTTGCGGGCCAGGTGACCGACCACGGCCAGGCCGAGGCGGGTGCCGGAGAGGGTGGAGAGGTCGGAGCCGGCGTGGGGGCCGGAGACGGCGGATTCGGCTCGCCGGAGGGCGGACTCGCTCATGACGAGGCCGGAGTCCTCGATGGTGATCACCACACCGGCGGGGACCTCGGCGGCGTAGACGTGGACCTCGGTGGTGGGCGGGGAGAAGTTGCAGGCGTTGTCGAGCAGCTCGGCCAGGGCGTGCATGACGCCCTCGGCGGCATGGCCCGCGATGGCGATCTCGGTGATCGCGCGCAGGCGCACGCGCTGGTAGCCCGCGACCCGGCCCATGGCGCCGCGCAGAATCGATTCCATGGCAATGGGTTTCGCCCAACGGCGGCCCGAGCGCGCACCGCTGAGTACCGCGATGCTGTCGGCCAGCCGGCCCGCCTGCGCGGTGCGGTGGTCCAGTTCCAGCAGGTCGGCCAGCACCTTCGGGTCGGCGTGCCGGTGCTCCATCTCACGCAGCTCCGCCAGCATGCTGGTGCTCATGGCCTGCATGCGCCCCGCCGCGCCGGCAAACGCGGCCATGGCGGCGGCGCGGCGGCTCTCGCTCTCCTTGGCCGCTCGGGCCTCGGCCGCGACCTGTTCGCGGATGCCGTGAATCCTGGCCTCGGACTCGGTTATTCGCGCCTGAGCGGCGGAAACAGTCGCGGCCACATGGGCATCGGCCTGCGCGGTGTAGGCCAGGGCCTCCTGCCGCACCGCCTGCACCCGGCCCCGGTAGTAGGCGGCGGCCGTGAGGGCGGCGGTCAGCAACAGCGCCGCCACGCTCGCGCCGATGGCCAGCGGCACCCGGAAATCGGTGGGGGAGTAAAGGACCGCGACCGCTACCGCGGCCGCACTGAGCGCCAGGGATCCCGCCAGTGTGGACAGGGGCGGTCGCTGTCGTAGGACGGGTTGCTGCTCCCCGCCCGGCGGATTCACTGATTCCGACACGCTCCGCACTTCCGAACCGACGTCCACCAGGGCGAACACCCCGATGCCCCCAACCGCACCCGCATGCGGTATCCGTGCCAAATGCCCGGACCGGCAAGCGGATTCGGATCTGCCGGACGCAGCATAAGCGCACGGGGCGGGCGGCGCTACCCGAGCGCGAACCCGCCCACGATCACGAGTCCTGTTGAGCGGGACGGCGGTTCAGATGCGGGCGAAGACCTGCGGGCGCGTACTCAGGTATCCGTAGCCCAGCACCGCCACCAGATACAGCAGCAACGCCGCCGCGGGCAGCACCAGTCCGATCGCCGCGATCAGGTCGAAGCCCACGAAGCCGATCACCGCCTGCATACTCTCCCGCCGCGCGTAGTCCGCATCGTAGCCCGGCTCGAACAGATCCGGGTTGCGGCGCAGGGCAATCCACATCACGAACCAGGCCGCCGCCTGCACCGCACCCAGCACGCCGTAGAATGCGGTCGCCACCTTGGCATTCCAGCCCCCGTCCTCCAGATGATGGGCCAGCACGGTTGTCGGAAACGGCAGGAACGCCACCGCCAGGAGCAACAGCAGATTGCCGCAGTGCAGCAGTCCGTCCATTCGCCGGACCCGGCCGAAGAAGCGGTGATGGCACAGCCAGATCACACCGATGGTGAGAAACGATCCGGCATAGGCGAGGTAGCTCGGCCACAGCCCGGTCAGCTCATGCCACAGCGAGCCGTCATCGGTCTCCGGAATGCGAATCTCGAGCACGAGCAGGGTGATCGCGATGGCCATGACGCCATCGCTGAAGGCTTCCACGCGGGTGGTGTCGGAAAGCCGCGATTCGGGGTACTGCATGCGGTCATTATCGAGTGCGCGTGCCAGGTTCGATGTCCTCGAGTTCCTGTTCGCGTATGCGCGCACCGGCGATGAGGGAGCCGAGCGCGAACCCGAAAATCGGTACGGCGACGATCGGCGACCACGAATTCACCTGCGGCCCTGCGGGTCGCAGCAGCGTCACCACCCGGATCGCTGCCAGCGTCACCCCGCTCAGCCCGCCGAACATGAACAGCGACAAGGGCAGCCGGAACCGCGCCGGAACGATGCGATAACTCGGCGCCGCCGCGATCACCACCGCTCGATTCTCGCATGCGCTCATCCCGGCTCCGGGACATGACGCAGCCCCGGTTTCGGTATGCCCGTGAATCGCCCACGGTTCGCCCAGAGCGGAATCGCGGCCCGCCCTCTTGACCTCAACATAAGTAGAGGTTCGATGCTGGAGTCATCGACACCCCGTCGAAAGCGAAAGGGAGGCAACGAGATGCGTGTAGTGCAGGCCGAGGAGTTCGGTGGACCCGAGGTGCTGACCGTGCGGCAGGTCGCGGATCCGGTCGCCGGTCCGGGCGAAGTGGTGGTGCGGGTCGCGGCCGCCGACGTCATGTTCCTGGACACGACACTGCGCAGCGGGTGGGCGCGCAATTTCTTCCCCGTCGAGCCCCCGTTCGTCCCCGGCGGCGCGGTCACGGGCACGGTCGAATCGGTCGGGCCCGACGTCGACCCCGCGTGGGTCGGCAAGCGGGTCGCCACCCCGACGGCGGCCAGCGGCATCGGTGGCGGCCTGCCCGTCGGCGGTTATGCCGAACGGGCCCTGGCCAAGGTCGGCACCCTGGCCGTCATCCCCGACGAGCTGAGCTTCGAGCAGGCCGCCGCGCTCGTGCACGACGGACGCACCGTGCTCGCGGTCGCCGACCGGGCCGCGATCCAACCGGGTCAGTGGGTGCTGATCACCGCCGCCGCGGGCGGTCTGGGCACCCTGCTCATCCAGCTGGCGCGCGCGGCCGGCGCGCAGGTCATCGCCGCCGCGCGCGGGGAGGCGAAACTCGCTCTGGCGCAACGGCTCGGCGCACACGAGGTGGTCGACTACTCGAAACCCGGCTGGGCCGAGCGGGTCCGGGAACGGACCGGCGGCGTGCAGGTGGTCCTCGACGGCGCGGGCGGCGACATCGGCCGCGCGGCCCTGGCCGCGACCGCTCCCGGCGGGTTGCTCATCGCCTACGGCAACTCGGCCGGTGGCTTCGCCGCGGTCGATGCGGAATCCGCTGCCGCCCAGGGCATCACCATCGTCTCCCTGTTCGAGATCGCGACCCCCGAGACCGACTGGCTCACCCTCCACGACCGCGCCCAGGCCGAGGTCGCCGCCGGTCGCCTCGAGGTCGTCATCGGCCAGACCTTCCCCCTCGATCAGGCCGCCGCCGCACACACCGCCATCGGCTCCCGCGCCGCCGTCGGCCGGACCATCCTCACGGTCTGAGAGTCATCGGCGTGTCGTGAACCTTCGCCCGGCCTCGGAGAGCAAGGTGGCATCGGGCGGAACACGACGCGGAGGTGGTGATGGGTACCAGAGCCGGTGCGGTCGCGGCCGTGGTGGCGGGGGTCTGGATGGCCGTGGCGGGCGCCGCGTGCGCACAACCGGGCTTCGAACCGGACATCCCGCAGCCCGTTCACATCCCGCCGCGCACCGCGCTCTCGGTGCGCACGCTGGTGCCAGGCGCGGGCTGGGGCACCGACAACGAGACCCAGGAGCGCGCGGCCCTGTCCATCGCCAAGCTGTTCCTGGCGGATTTCGCTCTGCGGCACGGCGACGGCTCGGCCGAGGATCGCGAACTGGGCGAGCGCATGGTCTGCAAGTCCGATGACGCGGCCGCCGACCGGATCGCGGCGAAATATCCGTACGCCATCGACGCGGTCGCCCAGGAGTACGGCCTGCGCGCCACCCACGGCGGCGGCGGGTGGGAACTGTCGACCACCAGCGTCGCCGACGTGGCCGACTTCCTGGCCGCGAAAATCCGCGACGAACCCGACAGCCTGATCCTGGCCTGGATGGAACAGCCCAGCGAGCGGGCGGCCGACGGCACCCGTCAGGACTGGGGCACCGCGCGACTGCCGCAGGTGTACGGAACCAAGTGGGGCTGGTCCGATGTCGGCGCTCCGGAAGTGGCATCGGTGTCCTTCGGCCCCGGATTCACCGTCGCCGCTCACACCTACGGCACCGCCGAGCAGCAGACCGAGGATGTGCTCGGCGCGTGGTCGGCGCTGACGAACCCGGTGACTCCCAGACACTGACAATCCGCGTTGTGCCGGCGGTGTCACCGTGCGGGCTCGGCTGGTCCGCCAATGCCTCGTGTGATCCGTGCCATCGGCGCGACCCCTTGCGCTCGGAATAGTTGTGTCTTCACAATCGTTGTGTGCTTACAACTGTCGACGAGCTGAGCTCGCGCCGGAAGACGATCATCCTGATCACCTGCTGTTTGAGCTTGCTGATCTCGTCCATGGACGCGACCATCGTGAATGTCGCCATCCCCGCCATCCGCGACGACCTGGGCGCGCCGCTGTCGCGGCTGCAGTGGATCGTCGACGTGTACACGCTCACCCTCGCTAGCCTGCTCATGCTCTCCGGCGCGGCCGCCGACCGCTTCGGGCGCAAGCGGGTGTTCCGCATCGGACTGCTCGCCTTCGCGCTCGGCTCGCTGCTGTGCAGCGTCGCGCCGACCATCGAGGTCCTGATCGGCGCGCGGTTCGTGCAGGCCGTCGGTGGTTCCATGCTGAATCCCGTTGCCATGTCGATCATTACGACCACCTTCACCGGCCGGATCGAGCGGGCACGGGCGGTCGGCGTGTGGGGTGCGGTGGTCGGCATCTCGACGGCGCTGGGGCCCATGGTCGGCGGCGTGCTCATCGACAGCCTGGGCTGGCAGTCCGTGTTCTGGATCAACCTGCCGATCGTGGCGGTCGCGCTGGCGCTCACCACCGCCTATGTGCCGGAATCGAAGTCGGCCAGGCCGCGCGGCATGGATCCGATCGGGCAGGCGCTGGCGATCGTGGTCCTGTTCACCCTCGTGTACGGCCTGATCGAGCGCGAACCGGCGGTCTTCGTGGTGTCCGCCGTGGCGCTGGCCGGATTCGTCTGGCACGAGGCGCGCCACCCGTCGCCGTTCATCGATCTGCGCTTCTTCCGCAGCTTCCCGTTCTCCTCGGCCACCGTCATCGCGGTCTGCTCGTTCGCCGCGCTGGGCGCGTTCCTGTTCGATATGTCGCTGTATCTGCAAGGGACCCGGCACTTCTCGGCCGTGCACACCGGTCTGCTGTACCTGCCGATGGCGCTGGGCATGCTGTTCTTCTCGCCGCTGTCGGGGCGGCTGGTGGGCCGCTACGGCACCCGCCCGTCGCTGCTGGCCTCCGGCATCCTGATGGCGGTGGCAGCGATCGGCCTCACCCTGCTGCACCCGGACACCCCGATCTGGCAGCTGGTCATCACCTTCGCGCTGTTCGGCATCGGCTTCGGCATGGTGAACGCGCCCATCACCACCACCGCGGTGAGCGGCATGCCGCTCGATCGCGCGGGCGCGGCGGCCGCGGTCGCCTCCACCAGCCGCCAGGTCGGTGTGAGTCTCGGTGTGGCACTGTGTGGTGCGCTCACGGGCGCGGGATTGTGGTGGACCATCGCCGGTTTCGCCGCCGCGGTCACCGCACTGGGCGTGGCCGCCAATACCGACTGGGCGTACCGTTCGCGAGATCGCGTCGCCCCCCTGCTCGAACAGAAGGTCCTCGCTCATGCCGGATGACACGCCCACGACCGACGAGGTCTGGCGGCAGCTCACCCACCTGGTGATGGACACCCGCGACACCTGGAAGCGCGCGGTGGTGGAGCGAACCGGCATGCCGTTCAGCCGGATTCGCATCCTGCGCCGGCTGCTGCCCGGCCCGCTCACCGCCAAGGAGCTGGCGCGGGCGGCCACCATGGACGCCCCCGCCACCACGGTCGTGGTCAATGATCTCGAAGAGCGCGGCCTGGTGATCCGCGAGATCGACCCGACCAATCGGCGCTGCAAGCTCATCTCGCTCACCCGCGCGGGCCAGGAGGTGGTGGCCGAGGCCCTCGCCACGCCGGACCCGGCGCCCGCAGAATTGGCCGCCCTGACCCCGGCCGACCTGCGCACACTCCACGGACTCCTGCGCAAACTCGAACACTGACCAACCCGTTCGTGATTCAACCGTTATCGTTTGTCCCGTGCGACACCGAACCTGGAAGTCCCTCGCGGCCCTCTGCGGCGTCCTGCTGATCGCGGGCACCGGCCAGAGCCTCGCCGCCGCACCGGTTTCGGGGTCGCTCGCGCGCCCGGTGCCGGAAGCTCCTGTCCGCCCGCTGTTTCCGATCGCCGGCCAGACCGTGGTCCTCGATCCCGGCCACAACGGCGGCGGCGCGGCCCACACCGACGAGATCAATGCCCAGGTGCCCGACGGCCGCGGCGGCATGAAGCCCTGCAACACCACCGGCACCAGCGGTGACGACGGCTACACCGAGCACGAATTCAATTGGGATGTGGCCCAGCGCGTCCGCGACCTGCTCAGCGCCCGCGGCTACCAGGTGATCATGAGCCGCGACAGCGACACCGGCGTCGGCCCGTGCGTCAACGACCGCGGCACCCTCGGCAATCGGGTCGGCGCGGCGGCCGTGGTCTCCATCCACGCCGACGGCGCGCCCGCGGGCGCCCACGGCTTCCACGTCGCCTACTCCTCGCCCGCGCTGAACGACGCCCAGTCCGGGCCGTCGGTGCAGCTGGCCACCACCCTGCGCGACACCATGGTCGGCGCGGGCTTCACCACCTCCACCTACGTCGGCTCGGACGGGCTGAACCCGCGGGCCGATCTGGCCGGGCTGAATTTCTCCGAGCGCCCGACCGCCCTCGTCGAGTGCGGGAACATGCGAGATCCCGGCGACGCCGCGATCATCGAATCACCGGATGGCCGCGCGCGATTCGCGCAGGCCATCGCCACCGCCATCGCGGCCTATCTGGGCTAGCACACCGGACTGAACGGCTCATGGCGCGGGCACTGTCCGCGCCCGATTTGCCGTGAGTACATTCGTCACGTCATTTACGGAATATTTCGGGAAACCGGACGACCAGGGTTCCGGGGAGGACTCCTTGACCACGACCGACGCACAGCCGCGCTCGCGCTTCGCGAACTGGCTATTGGAAGACGCGGGGGAGCAGTACTCGCAGATTCCGGGCCCGATGGCCAAGAAGGCTCCCAAGGAGCATCAGCATTCCTGGTGGAAGGTGATGTGCCTCACCGGTGTCGACTACTTCTCGACACTGGGTTATCAGCCCGGCATCGCGGCGCTCGCCGCGGGTGTGCTGTCGCCGTTGGCGACCATTGTGCTGGTTGCTCTCACCCTGCTCGGCGCGCTGCCGGTCTACCGCCGGGTGGCCCGGGAGAGCCACGACGGCGGCGGCTCGATCGCCATGTTCGCCAAGTTCATGCCGAGCTGGTGGGGCAAGGTCTCCATTCTGGTGCTGCTGGGCTTCGCGGCCACCGACTTCACCATCACCATGACGCTCTCGGCCGCCGACGGTGCGGCGCACATCGTCGAGAACCCGTACGTGCCGTCGTTCCTGCAGAACCAGAACATGACCATCACGCTGGTCCTGCTGGCGCTGCTGGCGGCGGTGTTCCTGAAGGGGTTCAGTGAGGCCATCGGCATCGCGGTCGGGCTGGTGGGCGCGTACTTGGCGCTGAATCTGGTTGTCGCCGTGGTCGGCATCACGAAGGTGCTGCAGGCTCCGCACCTGGTGACCGACTGGTCGCATCTGCTGACGGCCAAGCACGGCAATATCTTCGCCATGATCGGCGTGGCGCTGCTGGTCTTCCCGAAGCTGGCGCTGGGTCTGTCCGGATTCGAGACCGGTGTCGCGGTCATGCCGCAGATCAAGGGCAATCCGGCCGACTCCAAGGAATACCCCCGCACCCGCATCAACGGCACCCGCAAGCTGCTGACCACCGCCGCGGTCATCATGAGCGCGTTCCTCATCGTCACCAGCTTCATCACGACCATCCTCATTCCGGAGAAGGAATTTGAGGAGGGTGGGCAGGCCAACGGCCGCGCGCTGGCCTACCTGGCGCACGAGTACCTGGGCAACGCGTTCGGCACCGTCTACGACGTCAGCACCATTGCCATCCTGTGGTTCGCGGGCGCCTCGGCCATGGCGGGTCTGCTCAATCTGGTGCCGCGCTACCTGCCGCGCTTCGGCATGGCCCCGGAGTGGGCGCGTCAGATCCGGCCGCTGACCCTGGTTTTCGCGCTCGTGTCCTTCGGCATCACCTGGTACTTCGACGCCAGCGTGGACGCGCAGGGCGCGGCCTACGCGACCGGTGTCCTGGTGCTCATCACCTCCGCGGCCGTGGCCGTGACAATTTCGGCCTGGCGCAAGAAGCAGCACACGCGTGTGCTGGGCTTCGGCCTGGTGTCGCTGATCTTCGTGTACACCACCATCGACAACATCATCGAGAAGCCGGCCGGTCTGCATCTGGCCATCCTTTTCGTGGTGGCGATCATGGTGGTGTCGTTCGCCTCTCGTGTTCGCCGGGCCTTCGAGCTGCGGGCCGTCGAGGTGATCTTCGACGAGAAGGCCTGCCAGATGATCGACCAGTTGGCCGAGCGCGGCGAGATCCGCATCGTCACCCACGACATCACCGATGGGCGCTCGCCCGAGGAGTACGCGGAGAAGGAAGCCGACCAGCGTCGCGAGAGTCACATTCCCGAGACGGAGCCGATCCTCTTCCTCGAGGTCATAGTCAAGGACCCCTCGGAGTTCAGCACCGAACTGCACGTGACCGAGGTCGACGTCGAGGACTACCACATCCTCACCGTCGAGGCCGCGGCCGTGCCGAACTGCATCGCCTCCATCCTGATCGCGATCCGCGACCGCACGGGCGAGTGCCCGCACGTGTACTTCGAGTGGACCGAGGGCAATCCGCTGACGAACCTGATGCGCTTCATGTTCTTCGGTGAGGGCGAGGTCGCCCCCGTAACCCGCGAGATCCTCCGCCGCGCCATCCCGCGCCGCTCCCAGCGTCCCCACGTCCACGTCGACAGCTAGCTCCGCACGAGGGAGCTCTCATCGCGGGGATTCGGACGAATTTCCGCAGTGAGAGCTCCCTTGTTGTTTCGTACAGGGGAGGGCTCGCAAGTTTAGGTGTAACTCAGGGTTTCATGCATGCGTAGAATATTGCTACGCTCACGCAGCAAACGCGAGACGAGACCAGGAGTACCGATGAAGCTACTTCCGAAGCTGGGCCGCCGACCGGTGACCGAACCCGGAGAGGTAGCCCTGCACGCCCGGAATGTGCAGTTCGATTGGTCCCGGACCGAACCGGTCTGGATGAAGCAGGAACCGATCGCCTCTCACGTCCTCAATGCCCTGAGCATGCTGCTGCCCGAGGGCGAGCGCATGTTCCTGGTGACCTTCGGCGAAGCCCTCGAACTGGTCAAGGACGAGAAGCTGCGCGAGGCCATGATCGGCTTCATCGGGCAGGAGTCCATGCACGCCGAGAGTCACAACGGGGCGCTCGAGGAGGTGCTGTCCGCGCACGGGATCGATATCGAACCCTACGTGCGGCAGACGGAATTCCTGTTCCGCAAGACCCTGGGCCCGAAGGCGGCGGCCAGTGAGGCGGCGCGGCAGCAGCAACTGGTCGAGCGTCTCGGTGTCATCGCCGCGCTGGAGCACTTCTTCGCCTTCCTCGGCGACTGGATCATCAACGCCGACCTCGAACAGTTCGACACCGATCCGCAGATGCTGGACCTGTTCCGCTGGCACGGGGCCGAAGAGGTCGAGCACCGCATGGTCGCCCACGACGTGGCCGAGTACTTCGAGATCGGCTACCTGCGCCGCGGTGCGCTCATGTTGCTGGTGTTCCCGATCTTCATCGCACTCATCCTGCGCGGCACCAAGTTCCTGGTGCACGCCGATCCGTCGCTGCCCGACCACCGCTACCCGATATTGATCGGGCGGATCTTCGCGGGCATGTGGCGGGGGTCGATTCCGGGGATTCCGTCACTGCTGATCAGCGCGCTGTCCACCTTCAAGCCCGGCTACACCCCGGAGACCGTCGGCTCGACCGCGCAGGCCGTGGCCTACCTGGCGCAGTCCCCGGCCGCCCGGGCGCTGGCCTCGTGAGCGCGGTTCGTCCCGTCCCGGTCACGCCGCCGCAGGATCTGTTCGGTAAGGGTCGTGCCGATCGCACCACGCGGGTGCTGGATTTCATCGCCGAGAGCCGTTTGCGCTGGACCACGCTCGTGAACCGGCGTGAGCCGGACGTCCGGGTGGACGACTGGCGGATTCCGCTGGTTGTGGTGCAGCGCCGGGTGGAGGCGCACGACACCGATGTGATCAGCCTGCTGATGACCGCGCCGGACGGAGGCAAGCTGCCGGAGTGGCGGCCGGGCGCGCACCTGGATCTGGAATTGCCCTCGGGGAAGGTGCGGCAGTACTCGCTGTGCGGCGACCCGGCCGACCGGCACGCGTATCGCGTTGCGGTGCGGCGTATTCCGGACGGCAACGGCGGTTCGCTCGAGGTGCACGAGGGGCTGGCGGTCGGTACCCCGGTCACCGTGCGGGGGCCGCGCAATGCCTTCCCGTTCGTGCTGCCCGGGTACGGATCCTCTGCTGCACGAGTGCATTTCGTGGCGGGCGGCATCGGCATCACGCCGATCCTGCCGATGATCCGGATGGCCGATCGGCTGGGCGTGGAGTGGAGCATGGTGTACGCCGGGCGGTCCCGCGACACCATTCCGTTCCTGTCGGAGGTGGAGTCGTTCGGCTCGCGGGTGACCGTGCGCACCGATGACGAGCACGGCATTCCGACGGCCGCGGAGCTGCTGCCGGGCGTGGGTCCCGACACCTCCGTCTACTGCTGCGGGCCGGTCGTGATGACCCAGCTCATCGCCGACGCCGTGCGCGAAATGCCTGGCGTGGAACTGTATTCCGAGCGTTTCTCGCCGCCGCCCGTGGTGAACGGCACCGCCTTCCAGGTGGAGCTGGCCCGCACCGGCGAGGTCCTCGACGTGCCCGCCGACAGGTCGGTGCTCGAGGAAGTGCTGAAGGCCCGTCCGGAATCGTCGTATTCGTGCCGGCAGGGCTTCTGCCGCACCTGCGTGGTGCGGGTGCGCTCCGGCGAGGTCGACCATCGCGACACCGTGCTCACCGATGCCGAGCGCGCGGCCGGCGACATGCTCATCTGTGTATCCCGTTGCGGCGGGGACCGTTTGGTGCTGGACATCTAGCGCCGTCTCTCAACGAGGAGGAGATCGTGACCGATCAACCCACCGTCATCCCCGCCGCCGAACGCCTGGTGCGCAGCGGTGAATTCGACATCGCCGTCTACGAATACGGTGAACCCTCCGCAGAAACCATTGTGCTGGTGCATGGCTGGCCCGACGACAACCATCTGTGGGACCGCGTTGTGCCGCTGCTGGCCGACCGCTTCCACGTGGTCACCTACGACACCCGCGGGCACGGTCGCTCCACCCGCACCGACCGCACCGAGGACTACCGGCTCGAGCACTTCGCGGCCGACTTCTTCGCCGTCGCCGACGCGGTGAGTCCCGATGCGCCCGTGCACATCCTGGCTCACGACTGGGGTTCGGTGGAGATGTGGGAAGCCGTCTGCGAGCCGCAGGCCGCCGGGCGGGTCGCCTCGTTCACCTCGGTGTCCGGGCCCAACCTGGACCATCTGGGCGCGTGGGTGCGGTCGAGCCTGTCGCGCGGCAAGGTGTGGGGGCCGTTCACGCAGCTGCTGTCGTCGATGTACACCGGGCTGTTCATGACCCCGGGTGTGCCGCGGGTGGTGCTCAAGCCGCTGGGCACCGAGAAGATCTGGTCGCGCTTCGTCGGGCTGATGAACGAGACCTCGCCCGAGAACATCAAGCTCGGGCCGGAATTCCGGCGCGATTTCTTCGACGGCATGCGCATCTACCGCGCCAATATCCTGCAGCGCCTGGGCGATCCACGCGAGCGCCGCACCGAGGTGCCGGTGCAGCTGATCATCGCGCGCCGCGATGTCGCGGTACGGCCCGCCGGCTACGACGACACCAAGGACTGGGCGCCCAACCTGTACCGGCGCGAGGTCGGCGGCGGGCACTGGCTGCCATTCTCGCACCCGGAACTGCTGGCCACCTCCACCGTTGAGCTCATCGACTCGCTGCGCACCGGGGAAACGCCGCGCACTTTGCGTCGTGCCGAAGTCGGTGAGGGGCAGCGGCCGTTCGAGCACCAGCTGCTGGTGATCACCGGCGGCGGCAGCGGCATCGGACGCGAGACGGCGCTCGCCTTCGCCCGCAAGGGCGCGGAAGTCGTGCTCTCCGATATCAACCTGGACTCGGCCAAGGAGACCGCGGAACTCATTGCGCGCGAAGGCGGTACGGCGCACGCCTACCAGCTGGACGTGTCCTCGGAGGCGGCTGTCGCCGAGCACGCGGCGGCGGTCATCGCCGCCCACGGTGTGCCGGACATCCTGATCAACAATGCCGGTGTCGGCGCGGCGGGCGACTTCTTCGAAACCCCCGCGGCCGAATTCGACCGCGTGCTGAACATCAACCTGCACGGTGTCATCAACGGCTGCCGCGCCTTCGGCAAGGCCATGGCCGACCGCGGCCTCGGCGGCCACATCGTCAACCTCTCCTCCATGGCCGCCTACACCCCCCAGCGCGGTTTCGCCGCCTACTCCACCTCGAAGTCCGCGGTCTTCATGTTCTCCGACTGCCTGCGCGCCGAACTGGCCGGACAGGGCATCGGCGTCCACACCATCTGCCCCGGCATCGTTCACACCAATATCGTTGCCACCACCCGCTTCTCGGGTGTCTCCGCCGAAGAGGAGGCCGCCAAGCAGCAGCGCTACGACAAGCTCTACGCCGCCCGCCGCTACGGCCCGGAGAAGGTCGCCGCTCAGATCGTCAAGGCCGTCGAACAGGGCCGCGACATCGTCCCGGTCACCCCCGAGGCCTGGCTCCAGTACCGCTTCAACCGCTTCGCCCCGGCCGTCGCCCGCTTCTTCGCGGCGCGGGTGAAGCTGACCTAGCGAGTACCCACGACGACGGGGGCTCACACCGAGGATGGGTCCCCCCCAGAAGATGGGACTGTCGTGCGGATTCTCCCCGAGTAACTTTCGGCTATGACGGTCTGTCAGAGCGGCCGTGAGCAGGGGAGGCCTCCGACCATGATTTTCGGAATCATCTGTGGCGTCATCTTTGTCGCCCTGATCGTCGCGGCGAGCGTCAACATCCGGAAGGCTCCCGTTCGTCCCACCCGAAGTCGCCGCACGAGTTGGGGACATGGCTCGGTCGGGAGCGCGGGGAGCGGCACCTCGACCGGTGGCGGATGGGCCGATGGGGGCGGTGGCCACGGTCATGGGTGCGGAGGCGGGCACAGTGGTTGCGGTGGTGGCAGTGGTTGTGGTGGCGGGGGTTGCGGCGGAGGAGGTTGCGGTGGCGGCGGCGGAGGTTGCGGCGGCGGCGGTGGTTAGCCCGCTCCCAGCGCCGCCTCGATGGAGTGGACCCGCTCCGATGGGATGCCCCACGGATGGTCCACTCCCACAACGGTATCCAGGTCCCACAGCACGCATTTCTCGCCCGGTCGCGCCACGAACGACCAGGCGACCACTGTGCGCCCCAACTGCTCCGCCATCGGGTCGCCCGAACCCGTGCCCTCGCCATCGGGGAAGTGATGCAGAAACCGGCCATACGCGCTGTCGCACAACCGCGCATACCGCTTCGTGCACAGGATGAGCCCGTGCCAAGCCTCATCCACCGCATGTGAGGGCATGCCGATCACCCGATCGTCACGCATCGCCGCTCCACAACAGCGCAACCATTGCCGCAGCCCGGTTTCCACCAGCTCGCGCGGCTGCCACGGACAGGTCTTGAACACCGCCTCCGGAAGTTCCAGCGCATCCACGGCGCGATTGACCTGCTCGAGCCGAGGCGGCCGGGAACGGTGCAGCAGCATGATTTCACGCTACGTCGATACCGGCGTGGTTCGCGAGCGATATTCGCCTGTCCCCGCCGCGGCTCACTGCACGTCGACCGCGGACTCCTCAGCGTGTCCCTTGTCGCCGCGGGTGGAGCGGAGGCTGGTGAAGGTGACCGTCGCGAGCACCACCACGATCACCAGTAGCGAGGCGGCCGTGGGGATCTGGGGTACACCGCTCCAGATGCCGTGCGCCCAGTGCAAGACCAGCTTCACGCCGATGAAGGCGAGGATGGCGGCCAGGCCGTAGGCCAGGTGCACCAGGCGGGAGAGCGCGGCGTGCAGGACGAAATACAGTGCGCGCAAACCGAGTAGCGCGAAGGCGTTGGTGGCGAACACCAGGAACGGGTCGCCGGTGACGCCATACACCGCGGGCACCGAGTCGACGGCGAAGACGACATCGGTGGCCATGACCGCGCCGACCACCAGCGCCAGCGGGGTGAGGGCACGGCGGAACTTACCGGGCTGGGCGGGATCCGCCTCGCGGACCACCATCCTGGTGCCGCGGTAGTCGTCGGTGACCGGCCAGATGCGGCGCAGCAGGCGCACCGACTTCATGGTGGCGACATCGAGTTCCTGCTCATGCCCGCCGGCCGCGTCGGCCAGCAGCTTCACCGCGGTCACCAGCAGGATCATGCCGAACAGCAGGAACGCCCAGTCCAGGGTGGCCAGGGCGGCCGCACCGAGCGCGATGAAGATGCCGCGCAGTACCAGCGCGCCCGCGATGCCGTACAGCAGCACCCGCTGCGCCAGCGCCGCCGGGACCGCGAAGGCGGACAGCAGCAGCATGAAGATGAACAGGTTGTCCACCGACAGCGACTTCTCCAGCAGGTAGCCGGTGAAGAACTCCACAGACGGGGTGCTGCCGTTGTTGAACCACAGGAACACGCCGAAGGCGATGGGCAAGGCGATGTAGAAGACGGTCCAGGCGACGGCCTCGCGCATGGACACCTCGTGCGGGCGGCGGGTGAGCGCGAAATCGAGGATCAGCAGTGCCAGCACCGCGGCGATCGTCCCGCCCCACAGCCAGGGCGTCCCGACGCTGTTGATGGTGGCGGAACTCGCGAGAACGGACAGGGTAGGACTCATGGGACCTCCTCGGGCAGGGTAAACCAGCCGAGGTCTCCTTCACCTGCGTCGTCGAATGCCACAGTCGCAGGCAACCATCCGGGGGACGCGTCGGCGCGGCCCGTACTGACCGGAGTGATTCTTGGGAAGTACTCCCCTCAGGTCAGGAAGGATAGTCGACCCTTACCCACGAGGTCCACCCGGCGCTGGTGTCAGCGCGGTGTGAGCACCACCACGGCGATCGGACGCGAGGTCATCGTCTGGTACTGGGTGTAGCGGCCCTGATTCACCTTGTCGACGAGCTGAAAGCGGCGCGCGTACTCCGGATCGTCCGGATAGGTGGCCTGTGCGGTGACCGGAATCCGCTTGGTGCCGATCTGAATGTCACAATCCGCCTTGGCCTTCACATTGGCCAACCAGCCCGGCGGCCTGGGCGACCCGCCATTGGACGCGGTGACCAGGTAGTCCTTGCCGTCCTGCGCGTAGGTGAGCGCATTGGTGCGCTCCTGGCCGGTCTTGCGGCCGACCGTGCGCAGCAGCAGCGTCGGGTTCCCGAACAGCAGCTTGTGCCCGACCAGGCCGTTGCTGTTCTCGTAGATCCACTGATGTGCCTTCAGCACGTTCGCGAACAGACTCGCCATCGTGATCCTCCCTGCGGTCGTGGACTGCCCCAGATTAACGCTTCACGATCCGGTCACGATCTTGTGGATACGTTTCCCGAGCCGGTTCACCGGGGATTGCGAAAACTGCACGACGACAAAAGGATTCATCGCATGACCACCGCTCTCGCCACGCCGATCAAGCTCCGCAACCCGGTGCTGGTGTGGCTGGTCTGGCCGCTCATCACCCTCGGCATCTCCGCCGCGACCCCGAGGCCCCGGTCGCGGGCCCCCTCCTGGTCATGCTCTTCCTCTCCTGGACCGGCATCGGCGCCATCATCAGCTTCTGGCGCACCGGCACCCGAATCCGCCAATCCCAGGAAGCCGCCGGGCTCGACGGCACCTGCAACCCCCTCCTCGGCTTCGTCCTGAACCTCATCCTCGGCCTCGGCATCCTCTACTACCAGCTCGAACTCAACAAGATCGCCGACCGCTACGCCGCATAGCGAGTCCAACTGGGCATAGACCCACCCGAAGCGGTAGCATCTCGCGGAGCCCGCAGTGATCTGAAGCGGTCGGGGGCGGTAGCTCAGTCGGTTAGAGCCGTGGACTCATAATCCATTGGTCGCGGGTTCGAGCCCCGCCCGCCCCACAAACCCCCTCTGATCAGGGGGTTTTGCTTTTTCTGGAGAGGTTTCAATCTAGAACAGCGCTCTTCCACGAATAGATTATGGGCGTAACATCGCACTATGGGGACCGCTTCACTGGACGACATCCGTGAGTTGAAAGACGACTTTGCGACCGAGCTGAGGCGGAAGAACCGAGCCAAGAAGACGATCGATGTGTACCTGGTGCACATCGGGTACTTCGCCGATTACCTGCTCTCCGAGGCACTTCCGATCGAAGCGCCTGACATCACCCGCGACCATATCGGGGGATACATCGAGACGTTGCTGTCGCGAACGAACCGGCGGACCGGCGAGCCGCTGTCGCCGCAATACGCGCGCAGCCAGTACCGGAGTCTCCAGCAGTTTTTCAAATACCTGACAGCCGAGGAGATCATCGCAGTCGACCCGTTCGACAAGCTGAGTCTTCCGGATGCCCCTGACAAGCTGGTGCCTGTCCCGAGCATCGAGTCTCTGAAAGCGCTGCTCGACGAGTGCTCTGGAACGGACTTCATATCGCGGCGGGACAACGCGATCATCCGGTTGTTTGCCGACACTGGTTGCCGCTGTGGGGAAGTCGCCAATCTGGCCGTCGATGATCTCGATTTCGAGGAAGACTCTGCACTGGTCGTCGGCAAAGGGAATCGGCCACGCTCGTCTCCGTTCGGTGACAAGACGAGAATCGCTCTGCGTCGGTATCTGCGGGTCAGGGCGCAGCATCCGTTCGCAACGAGGAGTGACCGGCTGTGGCTCGGCAGGCAGGGGCCAATGACCGATCACGGCATCCGGCAGATGCTGGAACGCCGTGCGGAGGCGGCGGGTATCGGGCACATTCATCCGCACATGCTTCGGCATTGGTTTGCTTACAACTGGCTCGCCAACGGCGGCCAAGAGCAGGATCTGATGATGTTGGCTGGGTGGCGATCACGGCAGATGTTGGACCGTTATGGCAAGTCGGTTGCGGATGAGCGGGCCAAGGCGGCTCATCGGCGTGCACGGCTCGGCGACAAACTCTAACGCCGATCGATCGGAACCAACGTCATGAGATACCCCGCTTAGGGATTAGAAGTTCCTAACCTCGAAACGCTGTCCTGACCTGCATTTATGTAGGCTGTTGTTGAGCAAAACGGCATAGTTCCTAGGTGTACGACAACCTTTCTGTGGACGGATGTTGGGACGGTCGCTGCCGACGCTTGCACGCTACGCTTACGCGTTTTAGGCCACCAGCCGCAGCGGTACCGGCAGTATGGAGTTATGACCGGGTTCGTTCTCACCCCAGATCGTCGAGATCGGTTGGCTGCCTTGCTCGGTGATGAGCAGCGGTTGCGCGCCGAGTATCCGAAGGTGGCCGACTACTTGGATACGGCGCCGATGATTCCTGGCAGTGGTGACGAACAGGCCGATGCTGCCTTCGACCTCAGGTTTCTGAACTACATGACCGGAGACAGCGCTGAGAGTCGAAATCCCTACTGGGACATAGTCGCCCCGTCGGTCTCGACCCGTGATGGTCGTCGAGTCGTCAACGGAGGCCGACCTGAGGGCAGTGCTCGGCTTGGGCTCGCTCAGATCGGTGTCGTCGAGCGCTCCGATCGCGACCTCGACGTCGGCGGTTCCCGCGAGCGCGGCCTCGGCGCGGCCCCGGTCGCGGGCGAGCGCGCGGGCCGGCACCTGTTCGGCATTCAGTCGCCGGGCCAGCGCGGATGCCACTTGGCCGGTGACAGCGGGAATCAGAGCGGTCATGGTTGCACCCCCGAATGACTGACTTTACTGAACCATAGCCAGCAAGCTACTGTCCTGTCTATGTCGTCATATAGTCAGGTGCCCGGGTCGCACGCGACGACCCTCCGGCGCAGTGCCCACGGTCCGGCGGGGTCGATCGCCTATCACGAGGCCGGGCCGTCCGACGGGCCGCTGATCGTCTTCGTGCACGGTTGGCCCGGGATCGCGCGCACGTTCGGTCCGCAACTGGATTACTTTGCCGCGCATGGTTTCCGCGTGGTGGCCCCGGATATGCGCGGGTACGGGGATTCGGCCGCCCCGGTTGATCCGAGCGCCTACGCCCAACGCCATCTGGTCGCCGACATGATGGCACTGCTCGCGCATCTGGGCCGCGATCAGGCGATCTGGGTCGGTCACGACTGGGGCAGCGCGACGGTCTGGAGCCTGGCCGCCCATCACGCCGACGCGTGTTCGGGCGTGGTCAGCCTGGCGGTGCCGTACCGCACCCTCGAGCGCGGGATCGACGCCATGCTCGCCTACGTCAACCGCGACACCTATCCCGAAGACCAGTACCCGGACGCGCAATTCGACTACATGCGCTACTACGAGCGGCATCCCGACCGCGTGACGGCGCTGTTCGACGCCCACCCCGAGCGCACGCTGAAAGCGTTCTACCGCAGCGGAAACCCCGACGGCGCAGGGAAACCCGGTCTCACGGCGACGGTGAGCCACGCGGGCGGCTGGTTCGGCGGCAGCGCCGAAGTCCCGGATCTCCCACGCGACGAACGGATCCTCGACACCGCGTTGTTCGAAGAGCTCCGCGGCGCCTTCGCCCGCCACGGCTTCTCCGCCGCGACCGCCTACTACCTCAACCACGCCGACAACCTCGCCTACAGCGACACCGCACCAGCCGACGGCCAGCTCGAGGTTCCCGCCCTGTTCGTCGGGGCACGTTACGATCCGGTCGCCGACACCGCCCACTCGGAGCTGGCGCGCCCCATGCGTCAGCTCTGCCGCAACCTGACCGAGGTGATGCTCGACGCCGGGCACTGGGTCGGACTCGAGTGCGCACCGCAGGTCAATGCCGCAATCCACAACTGGATCTCGACCTCGACGGTCGGCGCATAACCACGGAACCCGATCCGCTGCAATGGCATCGAGAATCCCGCCGAGGAATGGAGGACCAGCATGGCACTGGAAATGCGAACGCACTGTGAGCGATGCGAGACGGTCGAACTGCCCGCGGACGGGCCGGCGCGGATCTGCTCCTACGAGTGCACCTTCTGCGTGTCGTGCAGCGAGACGATGGGCGAGATCTGCCCGAACTGCGGCGGCGAACTGGTCGCCAGGCCCCGGCGGCGCACCTGACGGGCCGCTACATGCTCACCGCCAAGACGGTTCCCCGGGACCGTCGATCATCTGGATTCGATGAGGCGGCGGGTCCGGGCGTGCAGGTGGATGGCCGACGGCGGCAGATGTCTATGTCCCGCCGCCGTCTAGGTTCTCTAAGTTGACATAGCGGACGTTATCGTCATAACTAGATATAACGTCGATATATCTGACAATGCGAGGTTGCCCAACTCCACAGGCGACATCCACGATGGCTCCGAGTAGACGGGGCCGCGGCCTCGCGCGACAGCGATTCCCGCACCGAAGCCCGATTGATCGATATGCCAGCGGTCCTGCACGGTGTGAGCGAAGACTCAACGTCGCTACTGCTGGAGCCCGAGCCCTGCCGGGATCCGCATGGTCGGGACCGCTGGCGTCCGGGCCGGGCTACCTGTATTACTCAAGGGCTCGCTCGCGGGTGCGGGTGCACTGGCTGGCTTCAAGAACCGACCCAGCGGCCTGAGTACACAGCTCCCCTACTCGACAGCGGGATCGGCCTCGGCAACCTGGTTGGATCGGTCGTGTTTGCCGCGAAAGCCCTACTAGCAGTGTGTTCTTCGCCTCCTTGTCGATCTCTAGCCTTAGACAGGCAGTGGATCCTGAATCGACAGGCCGGGGGCCTGCCCGGTGGAGGCACAAGCGCCACCACCCAGGGGCACACGGGGTTCCGACTTGGCCGGTGAAACAAACTCCCGACATCAGATCGGCAAATTTCCGGCAAGTTTCTGGGGAGTCCGGCCGATCTGCTGTCCATTCTGTCGCGAATTTGTGGCACAACACCCGCCATGATCTACAGTCAAATGCGCTGGTGTGCATACGAATCAGAGCGGACCGCCCGTGGAATCGTGGAGTGCGGCAGCATGCACCCGATGCTGCGTTGGATCTGCCTGCCGGACGAAAAAGAAGAAGCAGACAAGGCTGCTGTCGGCGTACATTTGGCGATCGTGAACTGGCAGCGAATCGAAGCCCATGTCCTGGGTATCGTGGAACGGGTTACCGGATGCAGACATACGACTGTTCCGTGGTCGGTGGGGATGTTGCGAATCCGGAGTGCAGGCGCAACGCCATCGGCGAACTTCGATTCCACTGAACCCCACCAGTTTCCCGGTTCGGTGTCGTCCAGGGTTGCCACGCGGTGTCCGCCCTCGTCCAGGCCGATCAGCCAGATGACGTTCTCGCCGCGGGCCGCGTTCGCGATCCCAGCGATTCGGCGGGCCGCCCCTGCGGGATTCTCGGGCCACTTCGTCTTGCACTCAACGAAGTCATCTTCGACCCTGCCACCACTTCGAGACCGACCGCTCTCCGTACGTCGTCAACGTCGACCCGAACACGGCCGGCGGACTCACACGGGAGGTCCCATGGCGAGACGGAACGCGGGCCCGAACCGCCAAGCGGCATGAAATGCTGACCCTGCTCAGCGCTGTCTCAGCGGTGCCGACCTTGGAGTTGCTTCAGCCGAAGCTGACCTTTCGCCTGGCGCAGCGGCGGGACCCGTACGGCGACCTCCAGTACGTTGAGGATGAGCGTGTTCTTGCCCTCGAAGCGGTCCTTTTCATCGACTCGGAGCAGCGCGTTCTGCTGCCGCGCCACCGGTGGTCCGCTGGAGCGCGGCCGAGTACGTGCCGCTGAGTGATTCGGAGACCGCGAACGGGAAGATGTTCGACACCGTCGCCCTGGTGATCGATGTCGCCTCGGGCCGGCAGCTGGGGGTGAAGTCGCTGGCGATGATGTAGTAGTTCGGGTCCGCCAGTCGCGGACGGCGGCCTGGGCGGTGTGCAGGGGCGATTCGGTTCGTGACGGCCGATGGGGACCAGTTCGATGCTGACAACGTCGAATTCAGTCGGCACATGGTCCTCACCGAGGGTGCTCGCGGTGCGGTGCGGTTGATTGAACCGGAGCACGCGTACGGGGTCTCAATCCGTGAAGCTGGGCTAGTCGTGACCGGCCCGGATTCGGTGGTGCTCAAGGCTACTGCCACCGTCCCGGCTGACATTGCCACCAGTCAGCTCGACTTCGCGTCGTGGGTCGAGGTGACGATCCAGTTGCCGACCAGCGGCGCGGGGCGGACCGCTGTAGCTCGTCAGCGTCTCGACTGGTCCAGCGGGCACAACTCGTCAAATCAGGCGGGTGTGCGGAAACCGCGAGTCTTCGCCCAGTGGTCAGTACTCCGCCGGTGAGTCCATCGGCACCGCGGATCTGCTGACCTTCGGCCGCTGGCAGCTCGCGCCTTTCGGTAGCAGTGCTCTCGGTTTGGAACCGATCCAATCATCCCGTCGTCGAAGTAGGTGTGGCTCATGATGATGTGGCGCAGGTGATTCCGATGGTTCCGCGACCGGACGGCGTGGCCGCGCGGTGGCGGCAGGCCCGCGTCCGTATCGCGCTACAGCTGGCCTACGGGCGGGCGTCCGAGCGTAGGCGCGCGGATCCTGGCGTGCCGCGCGAAGCAGTCCTATAGGTGAGGTGCTGGATGCGTTCCCAGATCCGGGTGTAGCGCTGATCACATCAGCAACGACAGATCGTGTAATAGCGACGTGTTCACTACCCTCCAGCAAGAGGTAGAGGGAGGGATGGATTGGAGAGTGAGATTTGCGCAACGATAGTAGATCTGTTCGGAGTGTGAGCCCGATGTATTCCTCAAGGCCAGGCCTTCGATCCGGTGTGCCTTCGCGCGCGTAGTACAGGACTGCTAGGGCTGTACGTGGAATCTCGAAGAACGCAAGAAGCGAATCATCTCCCGTGGGGGGAGAAGAATCCGCTGGCGCGTCGAATACCGCTGAAGTCGTCAAGTCTCGATATGAATTAGTCACGGAATGGGTCCGTGAGAATTTGTTGTGGATACTAGTGCCGGTATCTATCGCTACATACAGGATAGTTATCGTATCCGGGGGTGACAGCACAAAACTTCTCGCCCTCCTGCGCAGTGCAAGCCCTGGTGCGGGGGTCGCGGGCTCGTCTCGTTCGCGATGGTCGCCGGCAACTGGTACGGCAAACTAGAAGTTTGGCAGTGATTTTCGCAGCGTGCCTCATCCCCTCGGTCACCTGGTGCATCGTAGGGATCCTGGACCAATAGATTATGGACGAATGCTCGATGACGTGCAGGTACTTTGCTGTCGCGCACAGAGCTGACAGTGATTGATCTCATAATCCATTGGTCGCGGGTTCGAGCCCCGCCCGCCCCGCAAACCTGCTTTCACCTGCGGATACTCCGCCTCGTTCGGTCGAGCCGGTCCGGTACAAAGCGCACAAAGCACCTCGAGCCTTGCATTCTGCGCGTAGAAGCGGCTCGCATGGGGGCGTTAGAACCGGACGCGCCGGTACCGACTTCTACGACCTGCGCGAGACCGCCATCATCCGCTGTTCGCCGACACGGGCTGTCGAACAGGCGAAGTCGCAGGAGAACGAAGAAGGAATCTCCCATCGCGCACCCGTGACGGCGTGCAGCGTCGCCCGGTCACCGGCCATCGAACCGACGGCCACCAGGTGAGCTTGATTCCAGAAGAGGCCGCATCACCTTCGCCCGAGAGCGAAGCCCTCTGTCCGACGAGCTGACCCCGGAAATATCGCCCAAGAAAGTTGGGGCCACAAGGGTTTTTTGAAGTGGACGAATTTCACAGTTGGTGAAAGTTATGTTCTGTCTACCCCGAACGAAGGGGTAGGAAAGGAGTCCACCAATGCACGCCGAAACTCGACCTATCCGCCGCATCGGTTGGGGCGCTACCACTTTGGCACTGGCAGCGACCATCGCTGCGTTGTCCGCGCCCACGGCCTCCGCCATCGGGCCGGTCCAGGTCTACCAATGCACGTCGGACCCGACGTCCTCGTCGTACCCGGGACCGCCTTGCGTGATACCGCCGTCGTATGTCGTCGGCCAGACCTACATGCTCGACTCGCCGATCACGCCCAACGTCAACGGGGACAACGCCTTCGTGTCCTTCTACGACAACGGACAATGTGTCGCGGGCGCTATCGCGCCGTCGGACACAGACCCGGGCCACCTCTTCGCGAATGTCCTCTGGGTTCCGACCACCGCCGGAACCCACAAGATCACCGTGAACCAACGAGGCTCCTCGTCCACCACGGTGACCGTGGTCGCCGCACCGCCGGGGTCCGGCACCCCGCAACCGCCGACACAGCCCAGTTGCCATGACAGCGGCGGATCCGGCAGCTCGAACCTCCTCAGCTCCGGTAGCGCCGGACTCTGATGCGGGGCGTGAGGTCCAGATCTGCGAAAAGTCACCCTGAGCCTGCCCGCCTTGCGGCTGGGGGCCACCTTTGGGAGCAGCTTGCACCTGGTGACACGTTCCTTGACGGCAGGACCGCTGTAGGGTTCATCCGCGATGAAATCTGCTGTGGCGCACGGGTATAGGGCCACCATTGCCGCTGATCGAGCGGGCGAACCACCGCGCCGGAGCAGGTGCGATGATCGGGCTGGCCGCCGCGGACGGGCTCATCGAGGCCCTGCTCCGGGCAGACCCGCCAGCGGGCCCGCCCGGCAAGTGAGAAACCCTGCGCGACAACAGGACATGCCCACCGCCGCCGTGGGCCCGAACGCGGCCCGGCGGACATGACGGCGGGTATGAGCCTGATGAAGTAGGGGGTGGCGGCGAAACCGATCGGGATCCGGCGCGTCTCGAGGCACGTCGGGGCAGCGGTCAAATACTCTTGGGTTCGACCCTGGAACTGGCTTGAGAAATAACCGTCAAGCGAGAGGCATTGCGGCATGACCATTCCAGCCGATGGCAGAATCGAACTTTCGGACATGATCCGCTATCTCAAGTCCGAGCTGACCGCGGCCCAAGCGGGCTCGGGTGACGGATCCAAGTTGACGCTCGACGAATGCGCCATCGAGCTGAACATCGCCGTGAAAGACGAAGGCGAGGCGGGCATCAAGGCGTACGTCGTCGCCATCGGCGGCGGGATCTCCTCAGCGCAGACTCATAGGGTCAGCGCGAAATTCAAGCCCGCCGCCGCAGGCGATTCGAAGGAGTAGGTCTTCGAGACCGGCAGCGGTGCATAGCCTTCCCAGGTCACCGTCGGCCCGGTGAAGTCCAAGGGCACCTGACATTGCCCTGCGATTCACCGTCTCCCGGCAGTCACTGGGGCAGCGAGAACTGGGAGTCGCTCAGTCCTCGTCGCCGCACCCGCATGGTCATTGGTCACATATCGAGGGCGCGCGTCGGTGAGCCGGCTCGCTGCCGGATTTCACGAGAGGCGCGGCATGACATCGACGTATATGGGGAAGCCGTACTATCCAGCGTGGCTGGATAACCTGGCTGACGACGTAACCGGGGAAGGCGCCGCGTGGGACGGCGTCATAGAGGGCGCAGAGGCCGTTCATGAAGTCGTGGTCGCCGCCCGCGAAATATATGAGTTCCAAGACTTTCACTACGCCGGCCCCTGTGGCGAGAACAGTTTCCTGGAGGACTACACCTCCTCCGTAAGCGGCGTTCCGATTCATGTCATCGTCCTGGTCACCTTCGACGCCGCAGGAAAGGCCCAGCGCCTCGTGGTGAACCACCGTCCACGCAGCTCGGTGCTGCTGTTGTCCCGCGTGATGCTCGAGAGGTTCGCCGGCACACCTCTTGCCAAGCACTGGGAAAACACACCGTGAGGAGCGACTATGAATGCGCCCTTGTACCTGATCACCGGGGCGGGTGGTGGCACCGGTGGCGTGAGCCGGCAGGTGATCGAGCAATTGCGGGGACGCGGGGATCGCGTTCGAGCGTTGGTGCACCGCGACGACGCCCGAGCTGAGCCGTTACGTGCACTCGGCGCTGATGTCGTGGTCGGAGATTTGACCGATCCACGAGATGTGGTCGATGCGATGGCCGGTGTCGATCGGATGTTCTTTTCGATGGGTGTCTCGCCGGACTACCTGCAGGCAACGGTTGTCGTCTGCGATGCCGCGTTGGAGTACGGCCGTCTCGAGGTGGTCGTGAACATGTCCCAGATGACTGTTTCTCAAATGACGCTGACCAGTGTGGGGGAGTCTCGTCAACATCGACTGCATTACCTCGCCGAGCACGTCTTGAACTGGTCGGGTGTCCCGGTCGTGCACATCAGGCCCACGGTGTTTCTGGACAATCCGATATTCACCGGACTCGCGGCACCGTCGCTGCGAGAGCGAAACCTGTTGGCCCTCCCCTTCGGAACGGGTCGAACATCACCGATAGCTACCAGCGACGTGGCCCGCACGATTACGGCAGTGCTCGTGGATCCCACCCACCGCATCGGCGACGTCTGCGAATTGACCGGCCCGGCGCGTCTGGACATCGATGGCCTGGCCGCCGAGTACACCCTGGGACTTCACCGGCAGATTCGCGGCACCGACATTCCCCACGAAACCTGGGTCCAGGAGATCCTCGAGCCCCGAGGTCTGCCCGCGCACGTCGAGCAGCACCTGACCACACTGGCACTGCTACACCGCGCCGGACGCTACGACCGAGCCACCGACGACGTCGAGAAGATCACGGGACAGCCGCCATCCACGGTCGGTCAGTACATAGCCGAACACCCGGAACTGTTCTCATGAAGGACGCCGGGTGCCGTGCGGTCGATCCGATGTCTGGGTGAATCTCAGGGTCGGATGTGAGTCCGGAGTCGTAGGGGATAGCGACCGTAGGACGATTTGTTCCGCGACCCGTGAGTGATGTGGAAGCCGGTTCGGATCGGTGACGATCGAGGGGCAAGCACACCGATGAAGGGATGTCCATGTCCATCAATGAGGTTGATAACCATGGAAGCGCCAGCACGAACAGCGTGATCATCAGCACGATGAACGATCTGCCGGGATACGAGGTGGTCGAGGTGCTCGGTGATGTCGTCGGCCTGACGGTACGCAGTCGGCACCTGGGTTCGCAGATTGGAGCCGGCATCAAGTCGATGTTCGGTGGCGAGCTCAAAGGCATGACGAAGATGCTCTACGACAGCCGGATCGAAGCCAGGGACCGTCTGATCGACAGCGCTCAGCAACGCGGAGCGCACGCTGTTCTCGCAATGCGCTTCGACGCCAATGACTTCGGCGACGGCGGCCAGGAGATTTGCGCGTACGGCACCGCGGTCAAAATCCGGAAGCGATAACTGGCCATCTCCAGCGGCGGCGGGTTCGTCAACCGTTCGGACCCGCGGGCCCGGAGGTCAATGGTCCACGAATCACCTTCGCCCGCAGCGGCCTCACCGCCACTTGGAGCGAAAAGTATTCCAGCGTGCCCGAACTGGCCGAGGCAACGGCCCGACCCCCTCGAACCCGCAGAGCCCGGCGTCCTCGACCTGTGACACGTGCAAGAAAGACGGCCTGCTCCGATGGAGTCTCGGGCCGATACGGCCACATCTGCGGTTTCGAAGAACGGCGTGTTGTCGACGTCACCTCCGCCGCAGACCTCGAAAAGGAGTTCCGGCTCGCGCTCGAATCCACGCCACCACGGTCATCGTGATGACCACCCAACCCGAGAAGACCGCACTAGGAGCGATCATGGAGGTGCGGCGTAGCGCGCAGCGGCTACGCGGCCAGGGACACCGACAACTCGGCATCGAGAGCGGCGGCGACTCGCTCGAGGGTTGTCAACGTCGGCACCACATCTCCGGCCTCGAGGCGACTGATCGCGTGCGGTTTCAGACCGGTTCGCCTGGCTAGCTCGGTTTGAGTCCAGCCTCGCGCTTCCCGGACTCTGCGCACCTGACGGCCCAGTTCGTGTGCCAGTGCGTATGCCCTCATGGCTGCTTGATACTCGGGAGTAGCGCGTTTTGCTGCCAGCGTCGCGTCGAAATCCTTCTGAGCGTTCATGAGAGGAACCTGGCTGCGGATCGGTCACTGAGTCTGTCGATATCAACGGCGGGGCAGTCGACCAGCACCTTACTGTTTGCATTGCGGCAGCTCAGGCCCACGATCAAAGGAGCCGCAGGTTGCGGGACCTGCGGCTCCTTTGGGGGTCGGGCTATTTGGCGGCCGGTGGGGTGAAGGGTTGGTTGATGGTGGTGAAGTATTGGGCGGCGGCGAGGATGGCTACCGGGGCGGTTACGAGGAGTAGGCCGGCTACGGTGCCGAGGGGGGCGATGGCGGCGATGCCGCCGATGCAGCCGACGGCGGCGGCGGGGAGGAAGGGGCCGAAGAGGCCGACGATGGTGGCGGAGGCGGCGGCTGCGCCTGCTGCGCCGCCCAGGAGGCAGCCGACGGCGGCACCGCCCAGGCCGCCCACCAGGGTGCCGATGGCGGCGCCGGTGACGAGGGTGGTGCCGAGGCGAGCCCAGGCGGCTTGTTCGCGGTCGTATTCGTTCTTCCAGGGCGCCTGGTTCTCGTAGGGGAGGGCGACGGGTTGGTAGACCGCGTGGTCGAGGTCGAAACGGGGGGTGAGGACGGCGGTGCGGTTTGTGATGTCGGCGGTGATGGGGAAGACGAAATCGTCTACGCGGAAGGATAATTCGGTGCCGGCAAGGGTGGTGCCGTCGGCGGCTTCGATCTTGAAGGTGCCGTGGTCGTTCACCAGGGAGCCGGCGTCGGTGGTGATGGTGAGCGCGCTGTCGGTGCCGACGGCGGTGTAGGCGACTCGGCCGGCGGTGCCGGAGTCCGCTTGTGCGGCACCGGAGTCGGCGTGTGCGGTGGCGGGTAGGGCGGTCAGTGCGGTGGCCGTGAGCAGGGCGAGGCCGATGTTCTTGTGCAAGGGGATGACTTTCAATTCGGGGTGGTGAGGATGGGGTCGTGGGTGATGCTGCGTTCGCGGACCAGCCACGAGGCACCGTGCGGAACGAGGTGATCGCGGATATCGGTGCTCAGGTGCAGCCGCGGGGACTGCCCGGGGCCGGCTTCGACGACCAGGGAGTAGAAGCGGGTGCGGATGGTTCCTGTTGCCGCGCCGCCGTTTTCGATGGTCAGGTTGCCCAGCCAATGGCGGCGCACGAGGCCCGCGGCGCGGAGTCGCTCCGCGGTGCGGCGCAGCCCGTCGGCGATCTCGGCCCGCCCGGTGTGGGTGGCGGCCCGCTGCGGATGGATCAACAGCCCGTCGGGTTCGAACTCGGCCGCCCATTCGTCGACGCGCCCGTCGTCGAGCAGGCGCAGGTGCGCGGCATAGAACTGCTGGAGGTCGACATAGAGCTGTCGGGTGCGGTCAGCGTCGGACATCGGAGCCCCGTTCGGTGGATTCGGCCCATTTCTTCGCGTTCTCGAGGGTGGACAGGGAATTGCGGCCCAGGGCATTTCGAATGAAGGCCGTGGCATCGGCGAGGGTCTTGCCCGTGCCGAGGATCGAGGGGATCGCCTCGGTGATGAGGGCGACGGTGTGCTCGGAGGTCGCGAGCGTTCCCCCGTCGCGCGGTGTGAAATTCCAGCGACCGCGGTGGAGGGAGAGCAGCGCGGGCAGCCGAGTCTGCTTGTAGACGATGTCGCCGGAGTCGAGGACCACGCGCCACGACGCGGTGGTGTGGACGTCCCCGTCCGGTGTCCGGGTGTCCAGGCTCAGAAACTGGTGTCCGGGTACCGGTTCGCTGAGGGTGACGGCGTCGACGTGGGCGAGTCGCTCCGCCCACAGGTCAGCACGGTCGATGAATTCCCGGACCCGCGCCGGTTCGGCGTCGATCCACAGCGAGTCCGCGAAGGTGACGGTGGCCTCGGGTCGCCGGGCCAGCGCCTCGGCCGCGGACTTGAGCGATTCGAGCTCCCGGGTCGAGTTGGTGTCGACCGCGGCCTCGATCCATTCCCGGGCTCCCGCGCTGTCGTCGGGAGAGAAGCTGTGCAGCAACAGCACTCGGCTGGTGTCGGCGTCGATCTCCTGCACCACCCATTCCCCGCTCATGGAGGCGACCGGGGGAGCGGAGACCACCTGCCGGAAGGTGATCCGGCGCTGTTCGGGGTCGAAGGTGCGGCGCGAGGTCCAGGTCTTCAGCGACTCGTTCGCGGTGGCCCACAGCCGGATGTGGTCGCCGGAGGCGTCGTGCTCGAGGATCTCGGCGTGGATGGTCGGGGGAAAGATGTTGGGCCAGTCGATGACCGAGCGCAGCGCGTCGTGCACCGCCTGGGCCGGCGCTGCGATCGTGATGGCGTGTTCGGTGTGATGGAGGCTCATCCGAGCCACCTCCCAATCTCTCGGTGGCTCAGTAGTTGCCCAGTCCGCCGCAGACATTGATGGCCTGCGCGGTGATCGGCGCGGCGGCGGGTGTGGTGAGATAGCCGACCAGTCCCGCGACCTCCAGCGGAGTCGAATACCGCCCCAGCGGGATCTTGGCCTCGAACTTCTCGAGCACGGCGGCCTCGGTGGTGTTCCACACCTCGGCGTAGCCGCGCCGGACCCGTTCGGCCAGTGGGGTTTCGACGTATCCGGGGCAGACGGCGTTCACCGTCACCCCGGTCTTGGCCAGTTCCAGTCCGAGCGCCTTGGTGAATCCGATGACCCCATGCTTCGACGCCGAGTAGGGCGCGCCGAGCACCACGCCCTGCTTGCCGCCGGTCGAGGCGATATTGATGATGCGGCCGTCCTGGGAATCGAGAATTCCTCCGTGCGACAACACTTCTCGCGTCACTCGGAAGGTTCCGGTCAGGTTGATGTCGAGCACGTCCTGCCACAGCGAGTCGTCGATGTCCCGGGTGACGCCGCCGCCGTTGCGGCCCGCGTTGTTGACCAGCACCGTGACCGGTCCGAACCGCGCGACCGCCGCTGCGACGAAGGCCCGCACGTCGTCGGTCGATCGGACATCGGCGGCGATGCCGTCGATGGTGATGCCTTCGGCGCTCAGCTCCTCGACCGTGCTCTCGACCCTGTCCGCATCGCGGGCGTTGATGAAGACCTGATATCCGGCCAGGCCCAGCGTGCGGGCGATCTCGAGGCCGATTCCGCTGGTGGCGCCGGTGACAATGGCGTGCTTGCTCATGCGAGTGCTCCTGAGGATGGATCGGAGGCACCGGCGTCCTGGCCGGCGCCCTCCGCGAGGGTGGTGTTGACCAGCTCGAGAAAGTCTCGAACGGTCACGGCGTCGACCACCGAACTGTCGAGAAGCTTTATCCCGTAACGGATTTCGATCTGGTTGGACAGTTCCAGGACCGCGAGGGAGTCGTATCCCAGGTCCTCGAACGAGCGATCGGTGATGTCTCCGCTCAGGTCGATGGTCTCGTCTTCGCCGGCGACCCGCTGCAGTACCTCGCGCAGCTGATCGGTGGTCACGGCTGGGTTGGCAGACACCATGTGCCTCCCTTCTCTGTCGGGTGCTGTTGGGGAAGTGGGGTTTTCATCGGGCGCCGCGCAGGACCACCGCCGAGGTGAACCCGCGCCCACCGCGGGCGAGCACGAGCGCGGCCGGCGTGGTCAGCTCACGCGGCTCCCGGACCAGGTCCAGGCGGGTGGGACAGGGATAGTGCTCGAGGCCGGGGGTGGGCGGGATGGTGCGGCTGTCCAGCGTGAGGGCGGCCGCGGCGATATCGAGCGCCCCGCCGCCCGCGAACAGTCGTCCGGTCCCGGTCTTGGGGGCGGTTACCGGGACCCTGTGCGCGCCGAATACCGTGTCGAGCGCGGCGATTTCGTGATCGTCCTGTTCGCGGACTCCGGCCGCGTCGGCGAACACCACCCCGATCTCCCCGGGCCCAACGCGGGCGTCGGCGAGCGCGGCCCGGATGATCCGGGCCAGCGCCGGTGGCCGCGGTGAGCCGGGCCGCGGATCGAATCCGCTGGCATACCCGCTGATGTGGGCGTAGACGCGCGCACCGCGGTCGTGTGCCCGGTCCGGATGTTCGAGGACGGTCAAGGCGCCGCCTTCGCCGGGGACGAAACCCTCGGCGGTGTCGGCGAATGGCTGGTAGGCCCGTTTCGGGTCGGTGCTCGTGCTGACATTGCCCGCGGCGAGCGTGGCCAGCCAGCCCCACGGCGAGAGTACGGAATCGAAGCCGCCGGTGAGCACCAGCGGGGTGCCCGCGCGCACCAGCCGGCGGGCCTTACCGACCGCGTCGAGGCTGCCCGCCTGGTCGGCCACCACGACACTCGAGGGTCCGCGCGCGCCGTGCCTGATCGCGAGCTGCCCGGTGTTCACGGCGTAGAACCAGGCGAAAGACTGATACCCGCTGACATGGCGACTGCCCTGGGCCCATAGTTTCTGCAGCTCCTTCTGCCCGAACTCGAAGCCGCCGCTGGTGCTGGCGGTGACCACTCCGAGTTCGAAGTCGTCCCGGTCGTCCGGGGTGATGCCGGCGTCGCGCAGTGCGGCGTCGGAGGACACCAGGGCGTGCCGGGTGGAAATGTCGGTTTGCGGAAGCAGGCGGCCGGACAGCGGCGAGGGGTCGAAGTCGCGAATCTCCCCGGCCAGGGTGGCGGTGTACGGACTGGGATCGAAGCGGGTGATCCGGTCGATCGCCGAGCGCCCCGCGAGGGTGTTGCGCCAGTAATCCGCCACGGTGACTCCGGTCGGCGCGTGCACGCCGATGCCGGTGACGGCGGGCTCCACCGTGGCCGCGAGTCCGGTCATGGCGCGACCAGCACTGCGGCACTCTGGAATCCGCCGAATCCGCTGCCGACGCTCAGCACGGTGTCGGTGCGCTGGCCGCGCGCGGTCAGCGGCACGTAGTCCAGATCGCAGCCGGGGCCCGGGTTGTGCAGGTTGGCGGTCGGCGGGATGACGTCGGTGTCGATGGCCAGCGCCGAGGCGGCCAGCTCGAGGGAGCCGACAGCGCCGAGCGAATGCCCGATCATGGACTTGATGGAGCTCATGGGAACGCGCCGGGCATGGTCGGCCAGCGCCCTTTTCACCGCGGCGGTCTCGTGCAGATCGTTCTGTTTGGTTCCGGAGCCGTGGGCGTTGACGTAGTCGACCGCGGTGGGGTCCACCCGGGCCTGGTTCAGCGCGGCGCCGATGGCCTCGGCCATCTCCACTCCGTCGGGCCGCAGGCCGGTCATGTGAAAGGCATTGCCGCGCGTGGCGAATCCGGCGAACTCGGCGTAGATGTGCGCGCCTCGGGCGCGGGCCCGGTCCCAGTCCTCGAGGATCAGGGTCGCGGAACCCTCGCCGAGGACGAAGCCGTCCCGATCCCGGTCGAACGGACGCGACGCGTGTTCCGGGTCGTCGTTGTTGGGGCTGGTGGCCTTGATGGCATCGAAGCAGGCCACCGTGATCGGTGAGATCGGGGCCTCGCTGGCGCCGGTCACGACGATATCGGCGGCGCCCTCGCGGATCAGATCGGCGCCGTGGCCGACCGCGTCCAGCCCGGACGTGCAACCGGTGGAGACCACCGACGTGGGTCCTTCGGCGCCGATCATCCAAGCCAGTTCCGCGGCAATGGAACTGGGCACCAGATAGTCGAAGAGCTGCGCCACCGCCCAGGCCGGGTCCACCAGCCATTCCCGGCCCTGATCGCTGACCAGGGAGTACTCGCGTTCCAGGCCGGTCGTGCACCCGACCGCACTGCCGATGCTGATGCCGATCCGCGCGGGGTCCACACTGCCGAGATCGAATCCACTGTCCTGCAATGCTTCCCGGGCGGTGGTGACCGCGAACTGGGTGACCCGATCCCAGGCCCGCTCCTCGCGCCGGCTCAATCCGTGGTCGTAGGGCCGGAAGTCGATCTCGCCCGCGATCCGGGACCGGTAGCCGCCGGTGTCGAACGAGCTGATCCGGCGGGTGGCGGTGCGGCCCGCGGTGAGCAGGTCCCAGAACTGGCCGGTGCCGACCGCACCGGGGGCCAGTATGCCGATTCCCGTGATCGCGACCCGGCGCGGTCCGTGCGCCTTTGTTGTCTTTGCTTGCGCCCCAACGTATGCCATGTTCCATCCTTTCGAGTTCGGAACAACTGCTGGCGATCGCCACGACTTCGTGTCAGTGGCGTCGACACTCGCATCGGCTGCTGGAGGCGACGCCGACGAATGCTGGAGGACCACTGGAATCGGCTGCTCCAGCGATCCTGTAGGCGGTTGTCCGGCGGGTGTGGGCACAGTCGAGCGACGACTGTCCACCTGGAGGAGAAGTAATGACTGTGCAGCCGAATGGTCTGGCCGAACGCCGCATCGTGATCACCGGGGGTGGCCGCGGGCTGGGCCGCGTGGTGGCCGAGGATCTGCTCCGCCACGGCGCGCGCGTAGTGATCGTCGGCAGGGAATCGACTGCGACACAGTGGATTCAGGAGCATCCCGCCGGGAGCGCCGTGACAGCGGATGTCACCGACGCCGTGCAGCTGGCGGCGGCCTTCGCCGAGGCCGGCAGCAGGCTCGGCGGTGTCGATGTGGTGTTCGCGAACGCAGGCGTGAGCCGCCCCGGCCCCTTGGCGGTTACGCCGCCGGCGAATTTCACCACGGTGCTCGAAACCAATGTCGTCGGAACGTTTCTCACCCTGCAGGCGGCGGTGCCCTATCTGGCCGACTCCGGATCCGCCCGATTCATCGCCCTGTCGTCGGCCCTGGCGCAGCGGATCGCGCCGGGCGCGGGCGCGTACTCGATCAGCAAGGCGGCCATCGAGACCCTGGTCCGCATCGCGGCGATAGAGCTCGCACCACAGTCCATCTCGGTGAACGCCCTGTCTCCCGGTTTCATCGACGAGGGGATGGGCCGCGATCTCATCGCGAATCCACCGGTGTGGGACCGGTACCTACCGACCATCGCGGCGGGTAGGCCGGGGCGGGCCGAGGAGATCGCCGGTGTGGCCCGGTTCCTTGCGGGTCCGGACTCGGACTACGTCAACGGCCATGTGCTCGAGGTGAACGGCGGCCTCGCGTTCTGACGCCTGCTACCAGTGCAGGACCGCCTTGCCGTGAAAGGTCCGCTCCCGGAGTGCGGACAGCGTGTCGTCGAGCGTGTCCAGCGGCCCGGTTCGGTTTACGGCGAGGCTCAAATCACCTGCGGCCCAGCGCCGTCCGAGCCAGAGCAGATCGTCGGCGGCCCCGGTCCCGGCGTCGAGCTCGTCGAACAGGTTCACGTAGCTCAGACTCACCCCGGGCCGCCGATGTCCCCAATCGACCGGCAGCTCGAGCGGCGCGCGGACGGTATTGCCGAAACTCACCAGCACGCCTCGCGGTTTCAGCAGCTCGAACGCCGCCTGCAACGTCGGTCCGCCGACACTGTCGAACACGACGTCGACCGGCCGCGGTGCGGTCGGTTCGCCTTCCGGAGAGACGACATCGAGCCCGGCATCGGTGATTTCGAGCCCGGTGCCGGTGAACCGGTGCCGGACCGACAGCACCTCGGCCCCGGCAGTGTGCGCGAGTTGCGCCAGCACCCCACCGACGCCGCCGCTCGTTCCGGTGACCAGCACGGTCCTGCCGATGATCGGCCCGGCTCGCCGGATGGCCGCGAGCGCCGTCAACCCGGCCACGGGCAGCGCGGCGAGATCGACGGCCGCGCCGGGGTCGTCGATGACCGCGACGTCACGGCGCGGCACGGCGACCCGATCGGCCCACCCGTCGCCGCGCGCGAGCGCGACGACGGCCCGCGAGTGCGCCGGCCCGTCGGCGTCGGCGTCCTCGACCGTGCCGAGAATGTCCCAGCCGAGCCGGGATCCAGCCGGAAGTCGCTCCGCCCGGGTCAGCTCACCTCGGTTGATCCCGATGGCCCGCACCCGGACCAGCACCTCACCGGGCCCCGGCGTCGGCTCGTCGACCTCGATCAGCCGCGTCGGCGTCTGCCGGTCGCCGGTGGTCACTACCGCTCTCATCGCACACCCGTCCTGTCGCGCGTATTTACGCGATCCAGCAAAACGACTGCCGCGCAACGCTGTCCAGCAAGCGCCGGATGCCTTCCAGCGTTCCTCCAGCGGCGCCGGAGTGCGGCTGCATCAGCGGCGACAACACTGCGAACCATGATGGGTAGAACCGTGTGGCCACTGGCCGCCCTGTTGACCGCTGCCGCGCTGGTCGCGGGCTGCTCCCCGGGTACGGATGGCGGGGGATCGGACGGGCCGCCGGTGGCCGGCGGCACGCTGCGTTTCGCGCTGCCCTCGGAGCCGAGTTGCCTGGACCCGGGGGTGAGTCCCGCCGACGCCACCGCCCTGATCGATCGCGGTGTGGTGGATTCCCTGGTGGCGCAGGGCAATGACAACACCTTCCACCCTTGGCTGGCGAAGAGCTGGACGATCAGCGATGACCTGACGCGGTACGTCTTCACCCTGCGCGACGATGTGGTGTTCCACGACGGCGCCCGGCTCGATGCCGCCGCGGTCAAGGCGAACTTCGACCGGATCGTCGATCCGAACACCAAATCCCAATGGGCGGCAACGCTGCTGGGACCGTACAGCCGGTCGACCGTGATCGACGAGCACACCGTCGAGGTGACGTTCACCGAGCCCTTCCAGCCGTTCCTCGCGGCGGCGAGCACCACCGCCCTGGGTATCCAGTCGCCGAAGAACTTCGCCGACAACGCCGGCAAACTCTGCGATCACGTGGTCGGGTCGGGTCCGTTCACCTTTGCCGGGCATACCGCGCAGCAGAGCGTCAGCCTCGCCAAGTTCGCCGGATACGACTGGGCCCCTGAGACTTCGGCGCATGCGGGACCTGCGCACCTCGATGGTGTCGAGTTCCGTTTCGTGCCGGAGAACTCGACCCGCATCGGGGCGTTGACCAGCGGCCAGATCGACGGACTGCTGTCGGTGCCCGCGCAGAACGTCAGCGACCTGAAGGCGGATGCTTCGCTCCGGTACACCCGCTACGACGCACAGGGCACCGGCTACGGCGTCTACATCAATACGCGGCGGGGTCCGTGGCAGGACCCACGCGTCCGCCGGGCATTGCAGCGATCGACCGATGTCGACGCGATCCTGTCCTCGATCTATTTCGGCGTCTACAGCCGGTCCTGGAGCATCCTGACCCCCGCCACGCAGTTCTACGATGCGGCACTGGAGAATTCGTGGAACTACAGCACCGACGAGGCCAACCGGCTGCTCGATGAGGCCGGGTGGAACCAGCGCGACGCAGCGGGCTACCGGGTCAGGGATGGCGTCCGGCTCCGTGCGACCTGGACGACCACCAGGGCACAGGACGAATCCAACTATCGGGGCCTGGTCGGGCTGGCCATCGTCGCCTCGGCCAAGCAGGTCGGCATCGAGATCGCCCGCACCAATGTCCAGACCGGTGAGCTCTTCCAGCTCGTCGCGCGCGGCGACTACGACCTGTTCGACACCAGCTGGTCATCCAACTCGCCGGACATCATGCGCAGCTTCCTGCTCTCCACCGCCAAACCGATGGCGGGACAGAATATTGCGTGGGTCGACGACCCACAGGTCGACGCGTGGGTCGGCAATGCGGCGCGCACGCTCGACGCGGGCGCGCGGCGCGCGGACTATGCCGCCGCCCAGCACTGGGCCATCGATCAGGCGGTGCTCGTTCCGATCTTCGTGCCCGCCAGCCAGGTCGCGACCCGGACCCGGGTGCACGGTATCGCCGCCGCCCCGGCGTCGTACCCGGTCTTCTACGATGCGTGGCTGAACTGATGGCCGCCCTGGTGACCGTCGCGGGTGCGACCCTGCGCCGGGTACTCGGAATCGCCGGAATCCTCACGGGGGTCGCGACCGTGACGTTCCTCGCCATGTCACTCGTGCCCGGCGATCCGGCCTACGCCATGCTCGGGAATGCGCCCGCGACCCCGGCGACTCTTGCCGCCATCCGTGCGCAGATGGGCCTGGACGAGCCGCTGCCGCAGCGGTTCCTGCACTATCTGGGCCGCCTGGCCCGCGGTGATTTCGGCGAATCCTTCCAACGACAGCAGCCGGTACTGCATGTGATCGGCGAACAGCTCACTCCGACACTGCAACTCGCCGCGGCGGCCATTACCCTCGGCGTCGCGGGTGCGCTGGTCACGGTGGTCGCGACCTCGGGGACAGGCCGCGTGCCGCGGGCGATCGCCCATGCGCTGGAGCTGATCGCGGTATCCACGCCGACCTTCTGGACCGGCACCCTGCTGCTGGCGGGCCTCTCGTTCCGTCTGCACCTGTTCCCCTCGACCGGTTCCGGTCCGGCGGCCCTGGTCCTGCCCGCGACCACCCTGGCCGTGCCCATCGGCGCGCTGCTCGCCCAGGTGATGCGGGACGGCGTGGACGCGGTCATGCTGTCCCCGTTCGTGCTCAGCGCCCGCGCCCGGGGGTTGGGTGAGCTGGACATCCGAATCCATCACGCGCTACGGCACACGCTGCTGTCCGCCGTCACGGTCAGCGGTTGGCTGGTCGGCGGTCTGCTCAGCGGCGCGGTGCTGGTCGAGACGGTGTTCGCGCGCCCCGGTCTGGGGCGAGTCCTGTTGTCGGCGGTCACCACTCACGATTTTCCGGTGGTCATCGCGCTGGTCATGTTCGGCTCGCTGCTGTTCATCGCCGTCAATTCCGTGGTGGACCTGGCCTATCGGGTCATCGATCCGCGCTCGGCGACGCCCTCGGGGGTGGCCCGGTGACCGTGACGCGGAACGCGCGACTGCTCCTGCCCGGCCTTATCGCCGTCGTGCTGGCGGCCTGTGTCCTCGTGCCCGGCTGGATCGCGACGCGATCGCCCATCGAGGTCGATCTCGGTCAAGCGCTGGCGACGCCCGGCCGCCACCACTTCCTCGGGACCGATCAGCTCGGACGAGACATCTTCGCGCGCATCGTCTTCGGCGCCCGCTATTCGATCCTCGTCGGTCTCACCGCCACTCTGCTGGCCGTGCTCGGCGGCACGCTGATCGGGCTGTGCGCCGCGCTCGGCGGCCGGCTCATCGACACCGTCATCGCGCGGGGGCTGGACATCGTGCTGGCGTTTCCGGGCGTCCTGCTGACGCTGTTGGTGATCGCGATGCTCGGACAGGGGGCGGGCAGCCTGATCGCGGCGATCGCCATCGCCGAATCCGCCTCGTACGCCAGGCTGGTCAGGTCGCAGGCCCTGGTGGTGCGGAACGCCGACTACGTGCGAGCGTCGATCGCGCTGGGCCGCTCGCCCGGATATCGGATCGCCCGCCATATCGTCCCGAACTCGCTGCGCCCGACCGTCGTGCTGGCGACCCTCGGCGTCGGCAGTTCGATCATGATCGGTTCGGCCCTGAGTTTCCTGGGGCTCGGCCCGAAAGAGCCCACCCCCGAATGGGGTTCGATGCTGTCGGCGGGCCGTGAACTGTTGTCCAAGTCGTGGTGGGTGGCCGTTCCGCCCGGAGCCGCCATCACCCTCACCGTCGTCACCGTCACCGTGCTCGGCCGGGCACTGCAACAACGTTGGGAGGGCGGCCTTGCCCGTTCTGCACGTCGATGATCTGCACGTCTCCTTCGGCCGGGGCGGTGACCGGGTAGCGGCGGTGCGCGGCATCGGTTTCGAGCTCGCGGCCGGTGAATGCCTGGCGCTGGTGGGGGAATCCGGGTCCGGCAAGAGCGTCACCGCCCGCGCGCTGCTGGGCCTGACCGGACCGGGATCGACGGTCGCCGCCCGGTCCCTGCGCCTGGGGGACATCGATCTGGATCGATTGTCCGCGCGGGAGTGGCGTTCCGTGCGCGGCCGGGAGATCGCGCTGATCCTGCAGGACGCGCTGATCTCGCTCGACCCGTTGCGGCCCGTTGCGGCCGAGGTGGGCGACACGCTTCGCGCGCACCGGCTCGCGCGCTCCGCGGCCGACCGCGCCCGCCGGGTCGACGAGTTGCTGAGATCGGTCGGCATCGACGATCCGGAACTGCGCAGAACCATGCGCCCACATCAGCTTTCGGGCGGGCAGCGGCAGCGGGTATTGATCGCGTCCGCCCTCGCGGGCCGGCCGAAGGTGATCATCGCCGACGAACCGACGACGGCCCTCGACGCCACCGTACAGGCGCGGATCCTGAAACTGCTGTCCGCCCTGCGTGATGACGGCACCGCCCTGCTGCTGGTCAGCCACGACCTGTCGGTGGTCGCCGGAATAGCCGACCGGGTCGCGGTCATGCACGAGGGCCGCATTGTCGAACAGGGCCCGACCGCACGGGTTCTCGGCGCACCCGAGCACCCCTACACCCGCCGGCTGCTGGCGGCGGTCCCGACTCCCGGCAAACGGGGCAGGCGGCTGTCCGGGGATGGCCGGACTGTCGCGCGATCGGAACCGGCGGTCCTCGTCGACGGCGGGACCGAATCCGCCCCGCCCGCCCTGTCCGTGACGGGGTTGTGCAAGTCGTTCCGCGTGGCCCGCGGCCGGTCGGTGGCGGCCGTCACCGAGGTCGGCTTCGAGCTGCCGGTCGGCACCACGCTGGGCCTGGTCGGCGAATCCGGCTCAGGCAAGAGCACCACCGCCGCACTGGTTCTCGGCCTGCTGCGACCGGATGCCGGCACCGTCACCCTCGGCGGCCAACCCTGGAGCGCCCTGCCCGAGCGGGCCCGCCGGGCCCGGCGGCCGGAGGTCGGCGTCGTCTGGCAGGACCCGGCGAGTTCGTTCGATCCCCGCTGGGACGTCACCCGGATCATCGGTGAGGCCCTGCCCGCGCGCGGGCGCAGCGCCACCGATCGGCGCACGCGAATCCTGAGCCTGCTCGATTCCGTCGGTCTGCCACAAACTTTCGAACGGCGGCGGCCCGGCGAGATGTCCGGCGGGCAGCGCCAGCGGGTGGCCATCGCCCGCGCCCTGGCCTCCGATCCCGCCGTCCTGATCTGTGACGAGCCGGTCTCCGCCCTGGACGTCACCATCCAGGCGCAGATCCTGGATCTGCTCGCGGATCTGAAAGCCCAGCGGGGACTGTCGATGCTGTTCGTTTCGCACGATCTCGCGGTCGTGCAGCACCTCAGCGACTCCGTGGCGGTGATGTCCGCGGGCCGGATCGTGGAGCAGGGGAGTGTCGACCAGGTCTTCGACACTCCGCAGCACGACGTCACCCGGGCCCTGCTCGCCGCGGTCCGGCTTCAGCCGCAGAGCGAATCCACCTGCGGTCGCAGTCGACCCGCGATGAGCTCGGCCGAATAGCGCGAGGCGGCAACGATTTTCGGTGGCGGAGCCAGCTCCGGGGCGCTGCGCAGCACCTTGTGGTGCAGTTGCTGCAGCGCCGGGGTGGGCTCCAAGCCCAGCTCCTCGGCCAGCCGGTGCCGCAACCGCTCGTACACCTGCAGCGCGTGCGCCTGCCTACCGGAGCGGTAGAGCGCGATGATCAGATGCGCGTGCAGGCTTTCCAGCAGCGGCGAGCGCTGCACCATGCCGCTGAGTTCACCGATCAGTTCGCGATGACGGCCCAGCCGCAGATCCACCTCGATGCGGTGTTCGAGGATCGACAGCCGCACCTCGTTCAGGCTGGTGGCCCACATGGTCAGCACCGGACCGGGCTTGATGTCGGTGAAGACCGGGCCGCGCCACACGGCCAGCGCCGCGCGCAGCGCGCCGTCGGCGCTATCGTCGTCCTCGGCGGCGAGCGCCAGCCGCGCCAGCCGGACCTTGTCCTCGAAGACGTCGACATCGAATTCCCCGGGGCCCACATGCAGGAGGTAGCCGCGTTCGCGGGTCTCCAGCCGGGACTCGCCCCGATCCAGGTTCGAGCTGTGCTCGCCGAGGCATTTGCGCAACTGCATGACATAGGTCTGGAGCGTGGAGGCCGCCGAGGACGGCGGCGCCGACTCCCACAGCTCCTCGATGCAGTAGTCAGCCGAGATCACCCGGTTCGCGTTCATCAACAGCAGGGCGAGCAGTTGGCGCTGCTTCGGTGCGCTCGGGACTGCGCCGACACCGTCGATGCAGCACTGCAGTGATCCCAATACCCCGAATTTGATCATGTGTAGCTCCCGAGCTGTATGAAGATTTCAGCGCGCCGGAAATCCGGTCACGCTGGTCGTTCGATCGCGTAGGCGCGCAGAATCAGTCGTGCGGCGCGCGCCGAGATCTCTGCGGCCCGGTCCGGCGTGAGCGCGATGGTGCCGAAGGCCGAGGCCTGCTGGCCGTCGTGGGACAGCTGCGCGAAGAACTGGCCCGCCACCTCCGTCGGCTCGGTCGTCTCCAGAATGCCCGCCGCAGCGAGCACTTCGAAGCGATGGGCGAGCCACCCGGCGATCCGCGGCCCCTGCGCCACGGATTGGTCGGCACAGACCTGATGCAGGTCCGGATGCCGCGCCACCTCACCGACGATCAGCCGCCGTACCGCGGACACCCGTTCGGACAGGGTCACCGCGAGGAACAAACGCCCCACCGTGACCAGATCCTCGAAGACGGTGTCCGGATTCCGCAGCAGGCGCGGATCGAGTTCGTCGGCCGTATCGGCCGCCGCCCGCACCCCGGCGAGTACCACCCGGAACAGGGTCCGTTTGTCGCCGAAGTAGTTGTAGATCGTCTGCTTGGACACGCCGGCCTGCTCGGCGATGGCCTCGACACTGGTTCGCTCGTAACCGAATTCGAGGAACGAGTCCGTGGCGGCAGCCACGATCACCGACCGCTTGCTCGCCGCGCGTGATTCCAGCGCGACTGCGGCCCGGGACGAAGCTGACACCATGGGCACACTCCTTCATTCGAAATGCGATCCGATTCCACAGGCTAGCCAGCGTCCGCCGGGTGCGGAATCGTCCCGCTCGCGGTGATCGGAAGGCTTCGTTAGTATTTCATAATCTGTTACGGCACAGTCGAATTGGTGGCTTGATCGGCAATCGGCGGGTGGGCGTGCCGAGGTCAGGCTGAGGCCGGGATCGAATGCCCCAGGAAGGCCGCCATATCCGCCAGGACCGGTCCGGACCGGATCCGCACGGCGGTGTCCGCGATCTCGGCGTACGCACAATGGAGATTAGCCACCAAACGCTCCGGTTCATTCCACGACGACCACGGATGGTCGCCCAGTCGCGCCGGATCGACCTGGCGGGCCGCCTCGAGCGGCGTCGCGCCGGACGGCATCGCGTCCCGGGCGACCGCGAGCAGCCAGTCGAGATAGTCACGGGTCTCGGTGAGGGCGTGACGGTCGGCGACCTCGCCGTGGCCGCCGATGATGATCTCGGGCGCCAGGTCCCGCAGCCGATCGATCCAGTCGAGCATGCCGTGCACCGAACCCGACAGCAGGAACGGTGTCGTGCCGGGCATGACGAGATCACCCGCGATGACGACCCGCGCGTGCGGCACCCATACCGCCAGATCGGCGTCGGTGTGTCCGATACCCCCGGTGAGCAGGTGGATCTCGCGCTCACCGGCGTGCAGGACGGCCCGATCACCCACCCCGACACCGGGCAGCACCAAAGGCAGGTCCCCCCAATCGATCTCGGGCCACAGGGCCCGCACCGCCCAGCCGTTGCGAGCCATCGCCGGCCGGCACATTCGATGCGCGACGACCGGAGCCGGGGCGAACAGCGCGTTCCCCGCCGTGTGGTCCCCGTGCCAGTGGGTGTTGATCACCATCGCCGGCGAGCGCGCGCCCATCCGCGTCAGCGCGGAACGCAAACCGCGGGCCCGGCTTTCGGTGCCCAATGTATCCACCAGAACGGATTCGCCGTCAGCGCGGACGAGCGCGGCATTGCTCACGCACCAGCCGCCGGGGCGCTCGATATAGGCGAAGACGTCGTCGGCGACCTCGTCGAGTGCGCTCACCCCGACTGACCGGCCGATCGAATGATCCGGCACAGCTGTGGATCTCCGGCCGCCACCTCACCGACCCGGGTGCGGGTGCGGAATTCCGGATTCGAGGTCGCGCGCAGGAATGCCTCGCGGCCGGACCAGCGAGCGATATTGATGTAGACGTCCGGATCGCTCTCGGATTTGAGCAATTCGTAATGCCGGAAACCGGGTTGCCGCGAGAAATAGTCCGCGACATCGGCATAGATCGATTCGAATCGCTCCGCCGGACCCGCCAGGCGCAGGACGTTCACGAAGACGTACTCGGACTGCCCGGCCGCTACCGGGTCGGTCGTTGGATCGGACATCGATCGTCCCCACTTCTCATCGATCGAACACGTGTCTCCAGCATGTGCGCGGGATCTGCAGCGCCACTGGAGTCCCGCTGGAGTCTCGCTGGAGTCCCGCTGGAGTCGGATTGACGGTGGACTCACGAGTCCAGATATTGGACCCATGAGTCCATCGGACTCGAATCGCCTTTATATCCAAGGGAATTGGAGCCCAATCCATGTCCACACCGTCTCCGTCGCTCGACACCACACGGTCCCGGATTTCTCATCCGCCGGATTGGGCGGTGCTGAGCCTGCTCTGCCTGGGGCAGCTGATCGTTGTCCTCGACCTTTCGATCGTCAATGTCGCGCTGCCCGCCATCCAGGGTTCGCTCGACTTCTCCGACGCCGGACTGCAATGGGTGGTCAACGGCTATGCGATCACCTTCGCCGGCTTCCTCTTGCTCGGCGGCCGGGTCGCCGACCTGATCGGCCGCCGGCGGGTGTTCCTCATCGGCCTCACCATTTTCACCCTCGCCAGCCTGGCCGGTGGGCTGGCCAGGTCGTCGGAATGGCTGGTGATCGCCCGCGTCATCCAGGGTTTCGGCGGCGCGCTGCTCTCGCCGGCCACCCTGGCGATCCTGTCGACCACCTTCACCGAGGGCAAGGCGCGGGCCCGTGCCACCGCGGCCTGGGGTGCGATCTCGGGGGCCGGGGCTGCACTGGGGTCGGTGCTCGGCGGCGTACTGACCGATATCGCCAGCTGGCAGTGGATCTTCTACGTCAATATCCCGCTCGGTGCGCTGGCCCTGGCACTGACCTATCCATTGCTCGGTGAGAGCCGGGGCGCGGCGGGCAAGCGACTCGACGGGGTCGGCGCGGTGCTCGTCACCACGGCGCTGGTGGCGCTGGTGTTCGGTGCGGTCGACTCCCAGAACCACGGCTGGTCCGCACCTTCGACCTGGGGGCCGATTGCAGGTGCGGCCGTGCTGCTGGTCTGGTTCACCGTGCACGAGGCGAAGGTCGCGTCCGCGCCGCTGATTCCGTTGTACGTCTTGAAGATCCGTTCGGTCGCCTTCGCCAATATCGTCATGTTCTGGATCGGCGCGGCGGTGATCGCGCACTTCTACTTCCTGTCGTTGTACATGCAGAACATCCTGGGCTACAACGCCTTCCGCACCGGCATCGCGTTCCTGCCCGGCGCGGTGGCGATGACCATCGGCGCGTACTCGGGTCCGCCGCTGGTCAAGCGTTTCGGGGGCGTCCGCCCGCTGCTGACCGGCGCGCCCGCGTTGAGCGCGCTCGGCTTGATCTGGCTCGCGTTCGTCCCGGATCACGGCTCCTTCGCGCTGCATGTGCTGATCCCCCAGGTCCTGATCACCCTCGGTGCGGGCTTGGTGATGGTGCCGCTCGTCATTGCCGCCACCGGCGGCGTGGCGCCCGCCGAGGCCGGCGTGGCCTCCGGAATCATCAACACCACCAGGCAATTCGGTGGAGCCATCGGACTGGCGGTGCTGGCCACCATCGCTGCCTCCCGGACTGGTTCCGGCAGCGGCGGCCACCCGCCGTCGCACGCTGAACTGCTGTCCGGCTATCACGCCGCGTTCGGTGTCGGCGCGGTCTTCGCGGTGGTGGCGTTGGTGTTCACCTTCGGGCTGCGGACCGCCGCGCCGCCCGCACCGGCGGCGGCGACCCCGGCGGAGCCGGAGATCGACGCACCTGAGTCCGATACCGCGCTGGAGACCACCGAAAGCAGTCCCGCCCGCCCATGACCGGCGCCGGGCGAGGGTCCTCACGAGTCGCCGAGGAACCTCGCCCGGTGGTCGCGCACGAACTTCTCATAGCTGATCGGCGGTGTCCCGGTGAGCATTTCGACGTCATCGAAGATCCGGCCCCGGACCGGGCCCGCGGCGACACGGGCCGCGGTGACCGCGTCCGCGACTGCCGCGGGCACCCGGCGGGCCAGCCGCTCCCGCTCCTGGTCGATCGAGATCTCCCGCACGGCGATCGGCCGGCCGAGCACCTCGGCGAGGACGGCCACCTGCTCACGCGGGCTCACCGCCCGCGGGCCGCTGAGCCGCAGCACCGGTGCGCCGGCGGGGTCGGTCTCCGCGGACAGCGCCCGGGCCGCCACCCGCCCGATATCGCGGGGATCGAGGTGGGCCGCGGGCAGATCGGGCAGCGCCACCTCGACCACGCCGGTGCCGAGAATCGAAGGGATCCACGCGAATGTATTGGAATAGAACCCATTCGGCCGCAACACGATCGACGGGATACCGGACTCGACGGCCACTCGCTCGCCCGCGCCATGCCAGCCGCCGAGCGCGCCGTCCGGATTCTCGTCCACTGCCAGCGACGAGACCGTGACCACCCGCCGCACGCCCGCCGCCGCGGCGGCCGCGACCACGGCAGCGTCCTGCCTCGCCTTCAGGTGGGCGGAGGTCGCGATGAAGACCGAATCCACGCCCTCCAGTAGCGGATCCAGTGTGCGGGGAACATCGAGGTCCCCGGCCACGAATTCCACTCCCGCCACCGGGGCGGTTCGGCCGGGATTCCTGGTCAGGGCACGAACCTTCGCGCCCCGGCGCGACAATTCCCGCACCGTCGCGGTGCCGACGATACCGGTGGCTCCGACCACGAGAATCATTCGAATCTTCTCCCTTGCACTGCGATTCACTGCGACGGCGGGAGCGTATCCGGCAATTCTGGCGCACGGTCGAATGCCGGATCCACGCTCCAGAGATCCTCCAGGAGCTGTGCAGCAGCGCTTTCTACGGTCGATTCCGACGCCAAACCTCAGGAGAACTCGATGAGTCACGTCTCCACACCGCTGATCCCCGCTCCCGGTGAGACCCTCGACAACACCGATTCCGGTGGATCGCCCGCACACATTCTCGGCCTGGTCTCCGGGGCCCGCCGCGCCCAGGTGGTGCTGGCCGCGGTGGAGCTCGACCTGTTCACCGCACTGGCCGACAAAGAGCTTCCGGCAGCCGAAATCGCCGCTATCACCGGAATTCAACCCGAATGGTCGCGCGATTTCCTCGATGCCGTCGCCACCACCGGACTGCTCATCACCGATCATGGTCGTTACGCGAACAGTCCCGATGCGCACCGTTATCTGGTGCGTGGCCGTCCCCACTATCTCGGCGGATTCCTGCGTTTCCTCGACAAGACCCTGCATCCGGCCTGGACCGGGCTCGCCGCCAGCCTGAAATCCGGGAAGCCGGCCAATTCCGATGCGGCGGACGGTGATCCGTACGGCACCCTGTTCACCGACGCCGACGATCGTCGCGCCTTCTTCGAGGCGATGGATGTGCTCAACGTCCCCATCGGCGCGGCGCTGTCGCGGCTGGACTGGTCGCAGCGCACCACCTTCGCCGATATCGGCGGCGCGCGCGGAAATATCGCCGCGGAACTGGTGCGCGCCCACCCACACCTCACGGCACAGGTCTTCGACCTGCCCGAGGTCGAGCCCGAATTCGACGCCCACATCACCGAACTGGGGTTGACCGACCGGATCGCCTTCCGCCCCGGCGACTTCTTCACCGATCCGCTGCCCAGCGCCGATGTGCTCATTTTCGGGCACGTCCTGCACAACTGGCCCGTTCACCGTCGGCAGCAGCTCATCGCCGCCGCCTACGCGGCGCTGCCGGAGGGCGGCACCATCGCCATCTACGACCCGGTGCTCGATCCGGTCAGCCCCACCCCACCGGCCTTGCTCGCCAGCCTGAACATGCTGGTGTGGTCCTCCGGCGGTAGCGAGTACACCGTCGCGGAGGCCGAAACCTGGCTGCGCGCGGCGGGATTCGTCGATATCGCCGCGGCTCCGCTCGGTCCGACATCCACGCTCATCACCGGCGAAAGGCCACATCATGGCGGTGCCACTGCAGCGATCGCGCGATAGCACCCGGGATCTGGTGCTGGGCTGGCTGTCCCGCACCTCGACCGGGTACGACATCGATCCGGACAGCGTCGATATCTCGCTGCCGCGCAACGGTTTCTCGGCGGAGACCATTCAGGTGACCGCGCGCGATATCGCGGGCGGCACTCACCGTTCGATCATCCGGGTCGGCGCCACCGGAGAGAGGATCTATCCCACCGAATCGATTGTGGCGCAGGCCGATGCGCTGCGGGCGGTCCGCCGCCACAGCGATGTGCCGGTGCCCGAGGTGCTGGCCATCGAACCCGATGCCACCGTGCTGGGCGCGCCGTTCTTCCTGATGGAGTTCGTCGACGGCCGGGTCCCGCCGGACTTTCCGTCCTACCACCGGTCGGGCTGGGTCGCCGACCTGGTGCCCAGCGAACGCACGGCGGTCTGGTGGGCGGCCCTGACCGCGCTCGAACGACTGCATTCGATCACGGCGGACACCGCCGATCTGCCCGATCTCGGTCCTGCGGGTCCCGCTGCGCAGGTGCGGTATTGGAGCGATGCGCTGGACTTCTATCGCTGCGCTGACGATCCGGTGATCCGGCGGGCCGAGCGGTGGCTGGCGGGCAATATTCCGGTCCACCGGTCGCCGTACGTGCTGCTGTGGGGTGACGCCAGGCTGGGCAACATCATCTACCGCGATACCGAGGTCGCCGCCCTCGTCGACTGGGAGATGACCGGATACGGCGAACCCGAGAGCGATCTCGCCTGGTTTCTGTACCTGGACCGGCACCTGAGCCGGGGGATCGGCGCGCAGCGACTGTACGGGCTGCCCGACCGGGACCGAACCGTCGAGGCGTACGCCGCGCTGTCCGGCCGGACCCTGCGCAATCTCACCTTCTACGAGGTGCTGGCCGGATTCAAATTCGCGCTCATCACCGCGGCGGTGACGCGCCGCGCGGAGCGAACCGGACTGCCCTCGGAGACGCCATTTCCCTTGCACCGCAATGCGGTAGCCCTGCTCGACGAAACCCTGGAGGCGCTATGACCATCAGATTGTCCATCCTCGACCAGGCTCCGGTGCCCGAGGGCACGCCCCAGTCGCAGGCCCTGGCCAATTCTCTCGACCTCGCCCGCCACGCCGAACGCTTCGGCTACACCCGCTACTGGGTCGCCGAACACCATGCCATGTACTCGCACGCCATCTCGGCGCCCGAGATCCTGGTGACCGCGATCGCCTCGGCGACCTCGACGCTGCGGGTCGGATCGGGCGGGGTGCTGCTCACGCACTACAGCCCGTTCAAGGTGGCCGAGACGTTCCGGACGCTGACGGCCCTGCATCCGGGCCGCATCGACCTCGGCATCGGACGGTCCACCGGCGCCGATGAGGTCGAGACCCTCGCACTGCGACCGGTGCCCGAGGCGGGACGCGGACCGTCGATCGACGCGAAGGTCGAACAGCTGCGCGCGTATCTGGCCGGCTCCCCGGCCGTCGACGGGGCGCGCCGGGCCCCGCTCGCGGTCCCGCTCGACGCGCCCGCACCGGATATCTGGCTGCTGGGCAGCAGCCCCGGGAGCGCCGTGTCGGCGGGCCGGGCCGACATCGACTACGCGTTCGCGCATTTCATCAATCCGGGGGCGACCCGGGAGTCCATCGAGGCGTACCACCGGCTCGCGCCCGGGCGGTCGCCGATCGTCGCGATCACGGCGGTGGTCGCTGATACCGAGGCCGAGGCCGCGCGACTGTACTCGGCCCAGCGCGCGGTGCGTAATCGATTGTTCCGCAACGATGTCCGGCCGATTCCGGAGCCGGACACCGCGTTGGCGGAGCTGGCCCGCTACGGCGACATCCTCGAAAACGAGAACTTCGAATGGCCCCGGTACTTCTGGGGCACGCCCGACCGGGTCGGTGACCGAATCCGTTCGCTCGCCTCGAGTCTCGACGTCGAGGAGATCATCGTCGTCACCACGGTGCACGACCATCAGGCACGGGTACGCAGTTATGAACTCCTGGCCGCCGAGTTCGCGCTGCCGGCCGCCACCTCTGCACTCCAGGACGTGACGCGATGAAGTTCGGCATCAACCTCTTTCCCACCGTCGGCCCGCACGACCAGGCGCCGGTCGACTACTACGATCACGCGCTGTCGATCGCGGTCTATGCCGAAGAGCTCGGCTATCACCACGTCAAGACCGTCGAGCACTACTTCTTCGAATACGGCGGCTACAGCCCGGATCCCACCACCTTCCTGACCGCCGTCGCCGCCCGGACGGAGCGGATCCGGCTGATCACCGGCGCTGTGGTGCCCGCGTTCGATCATCCGATCAAACTCGCAGCGCGGCTGGCGGTGCTGGACAACGTCAGCCACGGGCGGCTCGATGTCGGTGTCGCACGTGGATTCCTGCCGGACGAGTTCGCGGCTTTCCAACTGTCCCTGGATGATTCGCGGCCACGGTTCGACGCCACCGTGGCGGCGATCGTCGAGCTGTGGACGGGATCCGACGTGACCATCGACAACGGTTTCCACTCGTTCGGGCCGGTGACGCTGCAGCCGCGTCCGTTTCAGAGTCCGCACCCGCGCATCCTGGTGGCCACGGCGATCACCCCGGAGTCCGCCGAGCGGGCCGGTGCGGCCGGGTACGGGCTGCTGCTGGTGCCGTCGATCAATCCGCGGGAGAAGGTGCAGGACATCATCGCCCGGTACCGGGTGGCCCGGGAAGCCGCCGGATTCGACCCCGCCACAGCCGAAGTGCACCTGAGCTACAGCTCGTTTCTCGCCGACGACGCGGACGAGGCGCGCAGTCTCGGCGAGCAGTTCGCGAACACCAACCACCGTGCGCTGGCCCGGGCCGTCTCCGGCTGGTCGACCGCCCGCAGCACCCAGTACGAGGGGTACGAGAAGATCGTCGACCGGGTCGCAGGCGGGACCTTCGCTACCCAGCTCGCCGCCGACAAGACCATAGTCGGGACGCCGGCCCAGGTCGTCGATCAGATCGCTCGTATCAGAGAGGCGTTCGGCGACGTGACGATCAGCCTGCAGACGCCGCCCAGCACCGCGCCCGAGGCCGTCGTGCGGCGCTCGGTGCAACTCTTCGCCGAGGACGTGCTGCCGCACTTCTCGGCGCCCGTCGCACTCGACGGCACAGCCCCCGGCGTCGCGGCGGCGGCTGTCGCGCCGGGCCGATAGAAAACACCGCATCAGAAGGAGTTTCGAGCATGGCGCTCTTCGCCGTCTTCACCAAGCAGCACCCCATCGGCATCAGCGCCGACGAATTCCGGCACCGGCTGCCCGAGGGATTCGCACACCACGTCGATCTCGTGAAGCGGGGCATCATCAAGCACAGCTGGATCATTGCCGGACAGTCCGGCGGGCTGAATGTCTACGAGGTGGCCAGCCACGAGGAACTCACCGACGCGCTGTACGGCAACCCGCTGTCCTCGCACCTGGAGTTCGAGGTCTTCCCGCTGTCGGACCCGGGTGGGTTCGATGTCGACGAATTCGCCACGCGGGACTAGGACATGCGAAAGCGGGGTGGTCACCGACCGGTGACCACCCCGCTTTCGTGCACGCGGCTATCGGCCGCGGGCCAGGAACGTCTCGACGACGGAGCTGAACTCGGGCGCGTTGTCGACCCACGGATAGTGGCCCGCTCCCGCGATCGACACGTGCGTCGCGACCGGGAACAGCGCGGCGGCGGCGTTTCCGGCCTCCACACCGGTCAGCGCGTCCGCGGCGCCCGTCACGACCAGGACGGGTGCGGTGACCTGCCCGAACGTCGGCAGGAAGCGTTCGGGTTCGGTGCGATCGCCATTGCCGTGGAAGTGCTTCCACGCCTCGAGTGAGAACTGTTCGCGCTGTGTCGCGGCATGCGCGCGCTGCCGCTCACCCCACCCGCCGTACGCGGCCGGGACGTAGCGGTCCAGGAGGTCGAGCACGGCCTCGGGCGAGTCCTGCGGCCCGGCCGCTGCCAATTCCCCGGCAGCGGTACGTACCTCGTCGAACCACGGCTCGTCCGCGCGGGCATTCAGCAGGCTCGCGATATCGCCACCCCCGCCGAAGAAGTCCGGTCCCGGCACGACCAGCACCAAGCGGGACACCCGATCCGGATGATGCCCGGCGTACACGGCCGCGACCACCGCCCCCGACGAGTGGCCGAGCACATCGATCGACTCCACCCCGAGATGGGATCGCAGCGCGTCCACGTCCCGGGCGAGCGACGGATAGGCGTACTTGGCCGGATTATCCGGTGCCGCAGTGGATCCCGTGCCGCGCGCGTCGTACCGAATCAGGGTCCGGCTCGCGGCGAGCCCCCCGAGGTCCTCGAGATACCGCGAATCCCGCGGTCCGCCCGGCACCACGACCAACGGTGGCCCCGATCCGATCGCCTCGAACGCCAGCTCGGCCCCATCGAACGACACTGCGGTGCCATGAGTCGAAGTAGTCATAGCCCGAACCTACGAACCCCGGGTCCACTCTCCCTACGCCCTCGCTACAGCCCCGCTGGAAGCCTGGCGGCAACTCTGTCAGGCGACGACGGAACGTTGTGGGACGCCGACGTATTGGCTCAGGGGGCGGATCAGGGCGTTGGAGGCGCTCTGTTCGATGATGTGGGCGGTCCAGCCGGTGATGCGGCTCATGACGAAGATGGGGGTGAACGCTTCGATGTCGAAGCCGAGCAGGTAGTAGGCGGGGCCGGTGGGGAAGTCGAGGTTCGGCTTGATGCGGGTGGCCTCGTTCATCGTGCGTTCGAGGATGTCGTACATCCGCACCCAGGTGCCGCCGTCGGTGGCGGCGGCGATGTCGAGGAAAGCCTTTCTCATGGTGGGCACCCGGGAGTCGCCGTTCTTGTAGACCCGGTGGCCGAAGCCCATGACCTTTTCGTTTCGGGACAGCTTGTTGCGTATCCACTCCTCGGCCAGTGCCGGATCGCCGATCTCGAGCATGTCGTGCATGACCGCCTCGTTCGCCCCGCCGTGGAGCCGACCCTTGAGCGCGCCGATGGCGGCGGTGACCGCGCTGTAGATATCCGAGAGGGTCGAGGTGACCACGCGGGCGGCGAAGGTGGAGGCGTTGAAGCTGTGCTCCGCGTACAGGATCAGCGAGACCTCGAAGGCCTTCACCAGTTCGGGCGCCGGGATCTTGCCGAAGCACATGTTCAGGAAGTTCTCGGCGAAACCCAGATGTGAGTGCGGCGCAATGGGATCCAGGCCGCGGCGGCGGCGGTGATCGGCGGCCACGATGGTCGGCAGCACGGCCATCATGCGAAGTGCCTTGGCGCGGTTGGCTTTCGTCGAGTGGTCGTCCTCGGCGGGATCCTCGGCGCCGAGATAGCTGATGGCGGTGCGTACCACGTCCATGGGGTGGCAGTTGTCGGGCAGCTTGGCCACCAGCGACAGCAGCGAGCGATCCGCGCGCCGCGAGGCACGCTCCTGCTGCAGGAACTGGGCCAACTGGGTGTCGTTGGGCAGTTCTCCGTACCAGAGCAGGTAGGCGACCTGTTCGAAGCTGCAGTGCGCGGCCAGATCCTGGACGGCGTAGCCGCGGTAGGTCAGAGAGTTGGTTTCCGGCACCACCTTGGAGATCGCGGTGGTGTCGACGACGACGCCTGCGAGCCCCTTGTAAATGGTCGGTATCGTGGTCTCCGCCATTACTGATTCCTTCCAAGTGTGAAATTGAAGATGTCGGAATCGAATTCGTTGTAGCGCTCGTACTGCAGCAGCTCGTAGAGCCGGCTGCGGTGCTGCATACGGTCCAGCAGCCCGGACTGGGTACCGGTCGCCGCGATCTCCCGCAATCCGGTTTCGGCGGCGAACATGGCCAGCCGCAGCGTAGTCACCGGGTAGATGACCGCGTTGTAGCCGATCGACTCGAGCGTCTGGGCCGGAATCAGTTCGGACTTGCCGAACTCGGTCATGTTGGCCAGCAAGGGAATCGACACAGCAGCCCGGAACCTCTCGAAGTCGGCCACGGTGCGCAGCGCCTCGGTGAAGATGAGGTCGGCACCGGCGTCGGCGTAGGCCTTGGCCCGGTCGATGGCCGCGTCCATGCCCTCGATGCCCGCGGCGTCGGTGCGGGCACAGATCACGAAGTCCGGGTCCCGGCGGGCAGCCACGGCCGCACGCAGGCGGCGCACCATGTCGGCGGTGGGCACCACGGCCTTGCCGTCGAGGTGGCCGCAGCGCTTGGGATTGACCTGGTCTTCGAGGTGCAGCCCGGCGATGCCGGCGTCCTCCATGACCGTGACGGTGCGCGCGGCGCTCATGGGTTCGCCGAACCCGGTGTCGGCGTCGATGAGCACGGGCAGGTCGGTGACCCGGGCGATCTGGTGACCGCGTCCGGCCACCTCGGTCAGCGTGGTGAGCCCGATATCGGGCAAGCCCAGATCAGCGGAGAGCACCGCGCCGGAGACGTAGACGCCCTCGAAGCCGATCTCCTGAATCAGCTTGGCCACCAACGGATTGAACGCACCGGGCAACCGCTGAATCGTGCCGGAGCTCAGCCCCGCTCTGAACGCTGCGCGCTTGTCGGCGGCCGAGGTGGCGGCGGCGAGCAGGCCGGTCATCAGAACAGCCCCTTCGGCGACGGGAGCGCGCGGGCTAGCACGTCCGATGAGACGGTGAACGTGAGCTCCGGCAGCTCGTTCGCGGACAGCTCGCCCGCGCGCTGGGCCACCTCGAGGAAGCGGTCCTGCTCGGCGGGCGCGATGACACCCTCGGCGAGAGTGCGGAACTTGGCGATGTAGTGATCCCGGGCGAAGGGACGCGCGCCGAGCGGATGCGCATCGGCGACGGCCAACTCGTCGATGATCACCTCACCACTCTTCAATGTCACCTCGGCGCGGGCGCCGAACGCCTTCTCGTTCGGGTCTGTCGAGTGATAGCGCCGCGTCCACTCCGGATCCTCGGCGGTGGAGATCTTGTTCCACAGCTCGATCGTGTCCGGACGCTGCGCGCGCTCCGGCGCGTAGGAGCGCTCGTGATGCCAGGTGCCGTCCTGCAGCGCCACCGCGAAGATGTACATGACGGAGTGGTCCAGGGTTTCGCGAGAAGCCTTGGGGTCGAACTTCTGCGGATCGTTCGACCCGGTGCCGATCACGTAGTGGGTGTGATGGCTGGTGTGCAGCACGATCGACGCGATCTGGTCCAGGTCGCCGATCCGCGCCCGCATCCGCCGCGCCAGATCGATCGGGGCCTGGCTCTGGTATTCGGCCGAGTGCTCCTTGGTGTAGGTGTCGAGAATCCCGCGCTTGGGCTCACCCGGACCCGGCAGCGGCACCGAGTATTCCGCCTTCGGGCCGCCCAGCAGCCACGCGATCACGCCGTCTTCGCCCTCCCAGATCGGCGCGGGCGCGCCCTCGCCGCGCATGGCGCGATCCACGGCCTCCACGGCCATCTTCCCGGCGAAGGCCGGTGCGTAGGCCTTCCAGCTCGAGATCTCACCCTTGCGGGACTGACGCGTCGCGGTGGTGGTGTGCAGCGCCTGACCGACGGCCTGGTAGATGGTCTCGGTGTCCAGGCCGAGAAGCGTGCCGATGCCGGCGGCCGCCGACGGCCCGAGGTGGGCGACATGGTCGATCTTGTGCTCGTGCAGGCAGATCGCGCGCACCAGGTCGACCTGGATCTCGTAACCCGTTGCCAGACCGCGGATCAGGTCGCGGCCGGTGCGCCCGGCGTGCTGCGCGACGGCCAGGATCGGCGGGATGTTGTCGCCCGGGTGCGAGTATTCGGCGGCCAGAAAGGTGTCGTGGAAGTCGAGTTCGCGCACCGCGACCCCATTGGCCCACGCCGCCCACTCCGGGGAGTACGAGCCCTCGACCCCGAACACGGTGGCGCCCGGCCGATAGGGGTGGGCCAATGCCTGCGCACGGGCATTGGCGACCGGGCGGCGGGTGATCGAGGCCGCCGCGACCGCCGCATTGTCGATGATCCGGTTGACGATCATCGCCTCCACCTCCGGAGCGACCTCCACGGCATCCGCGGCAACCTCGGCGATCCGCCACGCGAGGTGTTCCTCTCGAGGGAAGTGCTCGGCGGAGCGGTGGGTGCGGACGAGATGGTGCTTCACGGGCGGGTCCTCCCAGACGTCGATTTCACCGGTACATTCCGGACGCTACCGAGCGCCGCATTCGGCTTGAATACCTCGCAATTGCCTACTTTTGCGGACCCGACCCTGCGAATCTGTGAAAGCTGCGGGGACACCGCGTGTCGGCCGTGTCTTCAGCTGGGCCGTGAAAACGACGCCGGGGCGCCCCGCGCGGTGTGGAGCGCCCCGGCGCGCGGTCAGCGCAGCGCCTGCGCCGCCGCGACCAGGTTGCGCAGCGAGGCGGTCACCTCATCGGTGTGACGCGTCTTCAGGCCGCAGTCGGGGTTGACCCAGAGCCATTCGGCCGGAACGGCTTTCAGCGCCAGGCTCAGCGACTGCTCGATCTCGTCCGGGCTCGGCACGCGCGGCGAGTGGATGTCGTACACGCCCGGCCCCACACCCAGGTCGAAGCCGGCTGCCGTGAGGTCGTCGAGCACCTCCATATGCGAGCGGGCGGCCTCGATCGAGGTGACGTCGGCATCCAATTCCGCGATGGCGCCGATGATCTCGCCGAACTCCGAGTAGCACAGGTGCGTGTGGATCTGCGTGGCGTCCGCGACGCCGGAGGTCGCCAGCCGGAACGCGTCCACCGCCCAGTCGAGATAGGCGGGCTGGTCGGCGCGGCGCAGCGGCAGCAGTTCCCGCAGCGCGGGCTCGTCCACCTGGATGATGCCGATACCCGCGGCCTCGAGATCCACCGTCTCGTCCCGGATCGCCAGCGCTATCTGGCGTGCGGTGTCCGCGAGCGGCTGATCGTCGCGGACGTAGGACCACGCCAGGATGGTGACCGGTCCGGTGAGCATGCCCTTGACCGGCTTGGTGGTCAGCGACTGCGCGTAGGTGCTCCAGCCGACCGTCATGGCCGCCGGGCGCACCACGTCGCCGAACAGGATCGGAGGCCGGACGCATCGGGTGCCGTAGGATTGGACCCAGCCGTTCACGGTGGCGGCGAATCCGTCGAGCTGCTCGGCGAAGTACTGCACCATGTCATTGCGCTCCGGCTCGCCGTGCACGAGCACGTCCAGGCCGATCTCCTCCTGCAGCGCAACGACTTCGGCGATCTCGTCCCGCATCCGCGCTTCGTATTCGGCCCGATCGATCTCCCCGCGCGACAGTTCCGCGCGCGCCACCCGGATCCGGCCGGTCTGCGGGAACGAGCCGATCGTCGTGGTCGGGAGCAACGGCAGGTGCAGTCGCTGCTGCTGGAGGGTCCGCCGCTCCGCGGCCGGGGCGCGCCGGGTGTCGGTCGCCCCGGCCAAGCGGGCCCGCACGGTCGCGTTGTGCAGCCGGGTGTCGGATCGCCTGTCCTGCACGGCCGTTCGCGCGGTCTCCAGCTGCTCACGGACCGCTTCCTGCCCCTCATACAGGGCGCTCGCGAGCATCCGGATCTCCGCGATCTTCTCCGCGCCGAAGGCCAGCCACGAGTGCAGCCGCGGCTCGAGCGCGGTCTCGGCGTCCAGGCTGTACGGAACATGCAGCAGCGAGCAGGAACTCGACACGGCGAGCGGCGCGCCGCCCTCGCTCAGGGCGGCCAGCCGGGAAAGCGCGCGATCGGGATCGACGCGCCACACGTTGTAGCCGTCGACGATGCCGGCAACGACGAGCGTGTCCCGAAGCGACTGCGCCGCAGCCACATCCGCGTCGCCGCCCGCAACCAGGTCGACGGCGATGCCCTCGACACCGGTCGCCGCCAGCACCGGCAGGGCCTCACCCAAGCGGCCGAAGTACGAGGCCACCAGCAGCGCGGGCCGCGCGGACACCTCGGCCAGCCGGCGATAGACGGTGTGCACCAGTGCCAGCTCGGTCTCGCTCAGATCGGTGACCAGCACCGGTTCGTCGAGCTGCACCCAGCGCGCGCCCGCGTCCGCCAGCAGGCCCAGTAGCCGGTCGTACAGCGGCAGCAGATCCGGCAGCCGGTCCAGCAGGTCGCTGCCGTCCACCGACTTGGCCAGCTTCAGGAACGTGACCGGTCCCAGGATCACCGGACGGGCCGGAACACCCAGCGCCAGCGCCTCTTTCAGCTCCGCCAGCGGCTTGGCAGGATGCAGCGAGAACTCCGTCGCGGCCGAGAGCTCCGGCACCAGGTAGTGGTAGTTGGTGTCGAACCACTTGGTCATCTCCAAGGGCGCGACCTCGGCGGTGCCGCGCGCGGCGGCGAAATACCGGTCCAGCTCGTCCTCGATGCCGCGTACCCGGTCGGGCAGCGCGCCCAGCAGCACCGCGGTGTCGAGCACATGGTCGTAGTACGAGAACGTCCCCACCGGAACCGAATCCAGGCCGGTGTCGCGGATCCGCAGCAGCTGTGCGGCGCGCAGCCCCGCCGCGACGTCGTGCAGCGCAGCGGCGTCGATCCGCCCTGCCCAGTACGACTCGACCGCGCGCTTGAGCTCGCGGTTGGGCCCGATGCGTGGCAATCCGAGCACCGTGGCGATGAAAGTGTTGTCAGGGTTCAGCATTGGTGAACTCCTTGGTCAGTAGCCGATGGCCGCCGCCCTTAAGAACGCACGCTGACGGAGCCCGTAAAGCATCGATCCCGTGCCCAGGTCCCACTCGGCGTACCGCCCAATCCACGAGGCGACGACCGCCGGATACGGCGTATCCGGCGCAACGGGCAGGTCTTCGGACTCGTGGGCATCGACCCGGGAAGGGTCGGCCCCGGCGCTCGAGGCCGGGGCTGGTCCTACTGGCCGTCGCTTCCCAGGCATCACTTCATGCGCCCAGTGCGAATGACGGCTGTCGTTCCCACTCACCGCTGCGGGACAGTCCCGGATTCTCACCGGGTTCCCTCTCACCCGCTCGGCACGCGAACGCGCCGCCGGGCTTCGACGCCATCGGATGGATCAGGGGCTCCTCGACTCCACCTCCGGCGAACCAGCTGCGATGGCGAATATAGCGAAGGTTCGCACGAACCCGTTGCGCGGCCGGTGCGATCCCATCAGCTGTACGGTCACGCGCACACAGATTGACCAGCGTGGATGTGTCCTCGTATGGTTGTTCGACGATGTCTCGAGGAATCCGGTGCAATTCCGGAGCGGTCGCGCCACTGTGAGCATCCCGGTAGGGGTGCGAGTCAGACCCTCACATCGTGAATTCGATCGACTGTGGGGACGCGAAATCCCCCTGACTCAAAGGGGTCACCGTGGCTACGTCCTACGCTCCTCGTTCCGGTCTCGGCACCGGCGCTCTCGCCCTCCCCACCACCGCCCTGTGGCTGGTCGGCACCACCCTGCTCGCGCTGCTGGCGATCTACTTCATCGGCATCGACCAGGGTGCGGTGTCGATCTTCGGCAGTGACATGCACGTCCACGAGTTCGTGCACGACGGACGGCATTTCCTCGGGTTCCCCTGCCACTAGTCGCGGGAATCGAGTCACCACAATGGAAAAGCGAATCATCGGCCGAGGAGTCCTGCTGGGCGCACTCGGCGGATTGCTGGCGTTCGTCTTCGCCCGGATCCTGGCCGAGCCCATCATCAATCGGGCCATCGACTACGAATCCGGCCGCGACGACGCGCAGATGGCCCTCGACAAGGCAGCCGGAAAACCCATGGGTGACATGGGCCCCGAGCTCTTCACCCGCACCCAGCAGGAGAACATCGGGCTGGGCTTCGGCGTGATCGTGTTCGGCGCGGCGCTGGGTGCGCTGTTCGCGGTCGTCTACTTCCTGGCGCTGCGCAGGGCCGGCAAGATCGCCCCCCGCAATCTGGCGTTGCTGGTGTCGGGCGGCATGTTCCTGGTGCTGTACGCGGTGCCGTTCCTGAAATACCCGGCCAATCCGCCCTCGATCGGGCATCCGGAGACCATCAAGGAACGGACGGCGCTGTTCGTGGGCATGATCGTGATCAGCGCGGTCGTCCTGCTCGCCGCCATCTGGCTGGGCCGCAAACTGGCGGCACGGCTGGGCAACTGGACCGCCACCATCGCGGCTTCCGCGGCCTTCGTGGTGGTCATGGGCGCGGTCATGGCATTGCTCCCCTCCCTCGGGAAGCTTTCGGCCAATAAGGAGTACGGCGACTTCGCCACCGAAACCCCGCAGCCGCTGAAGGACCCGTCCGGAACGATCGTGTACCCCGGCTTCCCCGCCGACGATCTCTATCACTTCCGGCTGTATTCCTTCGCCGCCCAGCTGATCCTGTGGGCGGTCATCGGCGTCGGCTTCGCCTGGCTCGCCCCGCGCCTGCTCGGCGACCGCTCGACCGCCACCGAACTGGCCGCATGAGCGTGGTCACCCGCCTCACGCTGGTGACGCACGCGATCACCGACGCCGTGCAGGCCGCCCGCTTCCCGGCCGACGAACCGCTCAACCCGCTCGGGTCGCGGTCGGTCGAGAAAGCGGGCGGCCTCCCCGGCCTCGAACCCGCCGTCGTCTACCACGCCCCGGAAATCCGTACGGTCCAAACCACTCACGGTCTGAGCTTGACCGGAACTCCCGAGCCGGCCCTCCGGGATATCGACCACGGCACCTGGAGCGGCCGGTCGATGGACGCACTCCCGCCGGACCAGCTGATGGCCTGGCTCACCGATCCCGCCTACCGCGCTCACGGCGGCGAATCCATCATCGGACTCCTCGACCGCGTCGGCTCCTGGCTGACCACGCTGGCCGGCCGCGGTGATCGCATCGTCGCGATCACCCACCCCGCCGTGGTCCGAGCCGCGGTGCTGCTCACCTTGAACGCTCCCGCGGAGTCCTTCTGGCGCATCGATATCCCGCCGTTGACGGCCACCACGCTCCACCATCGCGCCCCCGCCTGGACCCTGCGGACCACCGCCCACGACCTCGTCGTTCGATCGTCGGTGGCGAGTGCGGACCTCCAGCGGCCGTCGCTCACGCAAGCGGAGTCTGCCGAGCCAATCGCGCTCGCGTAGATCAGCGTTCACCGTACGGAATCGCGGTGGCCCCAGGGTCATCTCGGCCAATGTCAGCAGTAGCGGATCCACGTCCACGCCGACGATGGTGGCGGCAGGCATTCGCGTGAGCAGCCGGTCCGACAGCTCGCGCGCACCCGCCGACGGTCCGGGCATCCCGGATATCACGGCGGCGTGCTGGTATGCATGCATTGCCGTAAAACTCACCCGATACAGAAAAGGAACCGGGATATGACCGACGAACACTCCCACGTCGAGCCCCATACCCACCCACACAGTCACGGCAACCAGACCCATACCCACGCCCACAGCACCCACGAGCATGACCACAGCGAACACGAACACACCCATACACACGAGGATGGGACCGTGCATTCGCATCGCCATGTGCATCAAAGCGATCTACTCGACGATCATTCACACACCCACGACTGAGCTGAGCCGCACGGGAACACCGCTGAGATGTGGCTGGGCGTCAGCTGATCAGTCGTGGTGGTCGGTTCGCGGCTGGAGTCCGGCAGTCCATTTCTCTTCGATGCGTCCATAGCGCCACGCGAGGATCGCGATGGCCCAGGTCGCGACGAACAGGCCGACGACGAGGTAGCCGATCAGGTTGAGGTCCAGGGCGCTGATCCAGTCGAAGAAGCCTCCGGTCCAGCCGAATTGGTCGGCGAGCAGGCCGAGAAGTTCAATGGTGCCGATGATGAGGGCGACCGCGACCGAGAGCGCGGTGATGGTGATGTTGTAGTAGACCTTGCGTACCGGTTTGGCGAAGGCCCACCCGTAGGCGAAGTTCATGAAGCTGCCGTCGATGGTGTCGAGCAGGCTCATGCCGGCGGCGAACAGGATCGGCAGGCAGAGGATCGCGTACCAGGGCAGGCCCGCCGCGGCGCTGGTGCCGGCCAGGACCAGCAGCGCGACTTCGGTGGCGGTGTCGAACCCGAGGCCGAACAGCAGCCCGATCGGGTACATCTGCCACGGCTTGGTCACCGACCTCATCACCGGACCCAGCAGCCGGTTCACCAAACCGCGTTGTGCGAGTTGGTTTTCCAGCTCGACCTCATCGAAATGACCGCCGCGCATGCGCCGGAACACACGCAGAATGCCCACCAGCACAGCGATATTGATGATCGCGATGATGTAGAGGAACGTCCCCGAGACGGTCGTGCCGATCAGTCCGGTGTAATGGTGCAGCGCCGAGGAGTCGTCCTCGACCGGCCCGATGATGGCCTCCACGCCGATCGAGAGCAGCAGCGCCAGAGCGAAGACGACGCTGGAGTGGCCGAGGGAGAAGAAGAATCCGACCGACAGCGGTCGTTGCCCGTCGTGCATGAGTTTGCGGGTGGTGTTGTCGATCGCGGCGATGTGGTCGGCATCGAAGGCATGCCGCATGCCCAGCGTGTAGGCGGTCAAGCCGACGCCGACACCCAGGGTCCGGTCGCCCAGGCTGAAATGCTGCGGAGCGACGAACGCGACCAGGGTGAACCAGCCCAGGACGTGCAAGCCGATGATGACCCCCGCCATCGCGGCCAGCCGCAGCCATTCCGGGCGGGTCAACGCCAGCCGATCGGTGACCGCGCGAAAGGGCTTCAGGATTGCAGACATCACGATATGCCCTCTCCGGACGCTTCGAATTCATCGAAGGTAGAACGCATTCCGCCTTGTTGCAACTGATTGGCAAGACGGGGGTTGGCGGTTGAGCGGGTCGAAACGGCAGACTGGGGGCCATGGCGCGCGTTTCGCACCTCACTCACGCCCCGGCGCCGACCGGTGAGCACAACGCTCGCCGTCTGCTGCGCAGCCATGGACTGCGCTGCACCGCACCGCGACTGGCTGTGCTGTCGATCCTGGACGGCTCGCGCGAGCAGGGACACCTGACCGTGGCCCAGATCCAGCAGGGTCTCGCCTCGGCCGGTCACGAGGTTGACCTCACCACCGTCTACCGGACGGTGGCGACCCTGGTCGACGCGGAAGTGCTGCACGCCTTGGTCGTCGACGAACGGATCACCAGCTACGGACTCACCGACATCCCGCACCATCACGCGGTGTGCACCCGGTGCGGCGCGATCGACGAGGTCCCCTCGGCACATCTCACCGTGGCCCTGGCCGAAGCACGCAACGGCAGCCGCTTCGCCCTGCCCGACACCGGCGGACTCACGCTGCACGGACTGTGCCCGGCCTGCCAGCAGGACACCGAGCACTGACCACGCAGGAATCGCGGTCGACCACTCGATGAGGTCTGTGGGTCAGTTCATGTTCGCGATGTGGTGTCGGATGACGTCGTCGACCGGGTGCCGGGTCGACCCGGAATCCGGGGGATCGGCGCCGTCGAGAATGGAGTCGAGGATGGCGGCCCGGTCGAGAGTGGCCGGGACTCGGTGTGATTCACGCGCGCTGACGATGACCGCGTGCAACACGGTTGCGTAGATCTGGGAGCGGGCCACGGTCAGTCGCCACCCGCACCGCTCGCGCTCGCACAAGCGAACCTCGACGATATCGAGAACATCCTTGATCACCTGAATCTCGACCCGGTCGTAGTCATCCCGGTCGCAGTCATCGCAGGGCATGGCGACCGCCGAGAAACAGTGCACCCCAACCGGAGAGCGCATCGCGTAGCATGGCGAGCGGTGATCTCCGGGCTGCTCGGGTGCGCGTAGCACGCGGGTCCAGCACCATACGTCCGGCCGCGACCAGCGCGGTCCGTGCCCGCCGCCGCACCCGGCAGGTATCCACGCCGCACCCGAGATGCAGCTGCATGGCCGTATGCGCTTGCGCGGCAGTGAGTTCGCCGGGATCCGAATAACAGGACCACAGCCCGCGGATCGCATACCCGCCGCGGATGCGCTCGGCATTCATACGGTTGGAGTCGGCAACCTTCCGCTCACCTTCGATGCGGTCGATGATCGCCTGCACCGACCATTGGCTATTTCGTGACATCTCGCGAACTCCCTTCGGTCGTCGGGATTTTCGGTCGGGAACGTCACCCAGGACACGCCAGGGCGCCCGGCACGACAGTCGAAATCGGATAATCCACGCCGATTCATTCGAAGACCCAGCATCGGATCCTCGGGCCCGGTGACAATCATCCACATCCGGCTACAGCGTCATCCAAAAGTCGTGGGCACGTCGTCCAACGGGGAGGTCGTCATGGGAGATACCGGTTCAACTGTTCCGCGTCGGCAGCTCGGCCGCTATCTCCGTGAACTACGCCAGCAGTCCGGCATGACGATCGCCGAGGTCGCGCGGAGAATCGAGAGGGGTGCCACCACGCTGCAACGACTGGAGACCGGGCAGGCCGACCGAATTCGGCTGTGGGACATCGAGGCTCTGTGCCGGGTCCTCGGTGCCGGCGAAACTGAAGCCGCCGCTCTCAAGGGGCTTGCCCAGCAAGGTAATGCCAAGAGCTGGTGGCACGAATATGGTGACCTCATCCCGGCGAACTTCGATGTGTACATGGGCCTCGAATCGGCCGCCGCATCGTTGACGTCGTTTCAGGAGTTGGTGCCAGGGCTGGCGCAGGTTCCCGAATACGCTCGCGTGCTGATCAAGTCGGTGCATCCGGGCGAACCGGATAGTGAGATCACGCGTCGCATCGAGCTGCGCATGCACCGCCAAGTGTTGATCACCCGCCGCGCCCAACCTGCGAATCTCGATGTAATCCTCGATGAATCGGTCCTGCACCGCGTGATCGGAAACCGGAAGATTATGGCCGCCCAGCTTCGCTACCTGGCGGATCTCAGCACTCGGCCGAATATCACCATCCGCGTCCTCCCGTACTCTGCGGGCATCCCGCTGGGCGATCTGACCGGGCCGTTCACCATCCTCGACTTCAGAGATGCGGCCCGCGAACCCTTCGAGCCGACCGTGGTTTACGTCGAAAGCTACACCGGTGCAATGTACTTCGATGATCACGAAAATATCGATCGCTATCGGACAGCGCACGAGGCGATGCGACGGGTAGCGTTGGATGAACGTCAAAGCCGTGATCGGCTGCGGCAAGTGAGCAAGGAGCATGCCCAATGAACTTTGACTTGTCCGATGCTCGATGGTTCAAGAGCAGCCACAGTGGGGGCAGCCAGGATTGCGTCGAGGTCGCGCATCTCGACGGTGGCGTGGTCGGCGTCCGGGACTCCAAGAATCCGACCGGTCCGGCCCTGGTCTTCGGGCCGGGGGAGTGGGATGCCTTCACGTCCGGTGTGGTCGGCGGGAAGTTCGGTCATTCGGCCTGACCTGGATCGCCGTGATGCTGCGGTGACAGGTCAAGTAGATCATCGGGTTTCGGCCTGAGGCGCAACTTCCGAGGGCTCGGCACCGCAGTGGTACCGATGTCTGCTGGGAAGCGTATGGACAGCTGCCGGTTCCGGACGTCCGCCGAACTACTCACCGCACCTACTCATTCGAAGCGGGTGGCCGAGGCTCGCACGGGACGGCGAGTGTTCGGGGTGGATCCGGGCCTTCGGGCGCGAGCATGATCAAAGCCGTTGCATGGCAACAAGCCATCTGCATCTGACCCGCTTCGTCCGCCAGCTACTGGACCGCATGGCCCCGCAGGTCCGCGTCGGTCTCGACCGTGCCATCGATATCGGCACCTGGCTGGATCTGTATTCGCGGGACCTGCAATGGAATTGAACCCGGCGCTGTCAGCGGCTTCTCGAGACTGCGGCGCTCGACTTCCCGCAGCAGCGCGTGCACCCGCGGGTCACGGGCCAGGCGGGAATCGAGCACGGTATTGATCACGCCGCGCAGCAGCGAGTAGGGCATCCAGGCCAGCGGCGAGATGGCCTGCGGTGCGCGGTGCTCGATGGCGTCGGCAATGGTGCGCGCGGCGTGCTCGGCGGTGATGCGGGTGCTCAGCGGCCACGGCAGCAGCGCCTCGATGCGGCGGCCGAGTTCGTCCCGGTCGAGGGTCGAGTGGGTCATCTCGGTGTCGACGATCCCGAAATAGGCGACGCCCGCGGACGCCCCATGCGGCGCCAGCTCGACCCGCAGCGCCCGGCCGAGCTGCTCCACCGCCGCCTTGCTGATCATGTACGGCGCACCGCCCATCCCCGGAGCGAAAGCGGCGCACGAGGACACGACCTCGACATGCCCGCGTGCGGCGATGATGTGGTCCAGCGCCGGGTGCACGGTATTGAACACCCCGGTGAGGTTGATGCCGATGACCCGGTCGAACTCGGCGGGCTCCATGGTCCGCAGCGTCGCCGGGGACGGCACCACGCCCGCGTTCGCCACCACGATGTCGAGATGCCCGAAGTAGGCGACCACCTGCGGAATCGCCTCGGCCATGGCGGCCCGGTCCGAGACATCCGCGATCACCGGCAGCGCCCGATCACCCAGGTCGGCGGCCAGCGAGGTGGCGGCCCGGGCGTCGACATCGACGATGGCCACCGACGCGCCCCGCCGGTGCAGCACCCCGGCGAGTTCGCGGCCGATACCCTGACCGGCCCCGGTAATGAGGGCCACCCGCCCCTCGGGACGGAAGGGGCCGGGACCGGGGAGACAGCGCGGAGTGGACATCAGCGGCTCATTTCGTATGAGTCGGAGTCGAAACGCCGGGTGCGCCGGCGGTATTCGAAGCTCCAGTTGGGGTACAGGCCGGCATTGCGGCCGTCGGCGGTGGTGTAGTAGCTCTGGCAGCCGCCGGTCAGCCACACGGTGTCGGCGCTGCGGCGATCCATCTCGTCGAGGAAGTCGTCCTGTACCTCGGGACGCAGCTCGATACGGTCGATTCCCCTGTCGCGCATGGTCTTCACCGCATCCACGATGTAGGCGATCTGGGATTCGATCATGTAGACGGCCGATTGGTTCCCGGCCGCGCCGAACGGGCCCAGCGTGCAGAAGAAGTTGGGGAATCCTGCGACGGCCGCGCCCAGATAGCTCTGCGGCTCATGGTGATACAGGTCCGCGATGGACTGCCCGTGCCGTCCGACATAGCGGTGGTACGCCGACGGAATCGAGGTGAAGCCGGTGCCGAAGATGATGGTGTCGACCGCGTGCTCGGTGCCGTCGCGCAGCACGATCGAATGCGGGCGCACCTCGGCGATGCCGTCGGTGATGACCTCGACATTCGGCTGGTCCAGCGCGGGCAGATAGGCGTCGGAGAAGATGGCGCGTTTGCATCCGATGACATAGTCCGGGGTCAGGGTCTTGCGCAGCGCCGGATCGCGCACCTGCCGTAGCAGCTGCAACCGGCCCAGCGCCTCATATGGATGGCGGAACCGCTTGTCCACCAGAGAGATCAGGCCGAATCCCTCGATGGCGGCGTACCAGCCGCCACGGATCGCTTTCTGGGCGAGGGGAATCCGACGTAGTAGCGTCCGTTCCAGACTCAGCGTGCGCCGGTCCATCCGCGGCACGATCCACGGCGCGGAGCGCTGGAACAGCAGCAGCCGGTCGACCACCGGTTGGATCTCCGGCACGAACTGCACCGCCGACGCGCCCGTGCCGATCACGGCCACGCGCTCGCCGGTCAGGTCATGGTCGTGATCCCAGTGCAGCGAGTGGAAGGCATTGCCCGCGAACCGATCCAGCCCAGGCAGCTCGGGATACTTGGCCTCCGCGAAGATGCCCGCCGCGGAGATCAGGACATCGGCGGTGAGCGCACCGCGGCTGGTCTCCACCCGCCACCGCGAGTGCTCCTCCTCCCAGCGGGCGTCCAGCAGTTCGGCGCCGAATCGGATGTGCCGCACCACATCATGGTCCGCGGCGACCCGGCGCAGATACTCCAGGATCTCCACCTGCCGCCCATAGGTCCGCGACCAGTCCGGATTCGGGGCGAACGAGTAGCTGTAGAGCTGCGAGGGGACATCGCACGCGCAGCCAGGATAGGTGTTGGCCCGCCAGGTCCCGCCCAGATCCTCGGCGCGCTCGAGGATCACCAGGTCCTCGAACCCGGCCTCGCGCAGTTTGATCGCCAGGCCGATGCCCCCGAATCCGGCCCCGACGACAGCGATACCGACATGTTCGGGCGGTGCCGAATCGGGTTCGACCACAGCTGTTTCCGTATCAATCGACATGAGTGGTCCCCGCGTTCAGAGATCGAGCACGAGCGCGTCGCCGCAGGCGCGGGACACGCAGAGCAGCATCCGGTTCTCCCGCTCGGCCGCGGTGAGCAGCCGGTCGCGGTGGTCCACGCCGCCCGCGCGGACCCCGACCTTGCAGGTGCCGCAGAAGCCCTGGCGGCAGGAGTAGTTCACATCGGGCAGCACCCGCCGCACCGCCGTGAGCGCCGTCTCCTCCGCGCCGACCCGGACCGTCCGGCCGCTGCGCGCCAGGGTGATGTCGAAGGCCCGGCCGTCGACGACAGGCGGCGCCGAAAAGCGTTCCGTGTGCAGCGATCCCGTCGAATCCAGTGTGAACCGGCAGCGCTGCGCCGCCGCCAGCATGGCGGGCGGACCGCACACGTACACGGCCGCTCCGGGTTCCGCGCTCGCGATGATCGCGCCGACATCGGGCGGTCCGACCTCGTCGTCGGGCCGTATCTCCGCGTCGGGCAGCTCGTCCAGGAACGGCATCGTCGCCCGCGACCGCCCCGCGTACACCAGTCGCCCGCGCGACCCCGCGGCCCGCACCATCGGCAGGATCGGGGTGATGCCGATCCCGCCCGCCAGGAACAGATACGACGGCGCGTCCACCAGCGTGAAAGCATTGCGTGGCCCACGAATTCGCATGTGGTCACCGACCCGGAGCGACTCGTGCAGCTCGCGCGACCCGCCCTCGCCGTCCGAGATCAGCCGCACCGCGATCCGGTACCGCGTCCGATCCCGCGGATCTCCGCACAGCGAGTACTGCCGTTGCCGCCCCGACGGCAGGAACACGTCCACGTGCGCCCCGGGCCGCCAGCTCGGCAGGTCCCGTCCGTCCGGGGCCCGCAGTGTCACCGCGAGCACATCGGGTGCGGGCCGCTCCAGCCGCTCGACCACCGTGTCCAGCTCGAACCCGCTGTGGCGCACCGGGTTCGACGGCGACAACAGCCGCGCCGCGCGGCCGCTCACGAACAGCTGCTTGTAGGCGTCCATCATCCCGCCGAGCATCCGCAGGCTCGCGGGCATCGTCCCCGCATCCACGGCGTCGACCGCATATGCCCGGCCGGTCGTGCTCGCCTGGTCCGGGCTGCCGGACCGGCGCGCCGCGCCGACGCGGGCAGGGACGGCCGTTCGGCTCTTGGCGTCCAATTGGATTCGCGTGCCCACGCTGTTCTCCGGGCTCACTCGGCAGCCGCGCGCGCAGCTGGGGAGTGTGCGAGATAGCGCAGCGCCACATCCATCGGGCCCAGCTGCGAGGGATGGAATCCCGGTCGCAGATACCGCGGAATCTCGGTGAAGAACACCGTCCAGCTGGGAATCACGCCGCGCCGCGTCGCGCTCAGGAACTGCCGAGCCCAGAACCGGCCCTTTCGCGGCGACGGATCCTTCCGGTACAGATATCCGGCCGAAATGATGAACAGCGGCAGCAGTGTCGCGCTGGCCAGTACCGCGGTGCGCGCTTTCCGTAGATACCCGCCGTCGAGGTACATGTACGCGTCGTAGACGACGCTGCGGTGCTCGACCTCCTCGGCCCCGTGCCAGCGCACCAGGTCGAGCATGGCCGGATGCATGCCCTCGGCCTCCAGAATGTCGGCATTGAGCAGCCATTCGCCGATGACGGCCGTGTAGTGCTCCATCCCGGCGAACAGGCCCAGTCGCTCCTTGAGCCACTCCTCACGCGCCCGGCCGCTCAGTCCGTGATCGCCGAGCATCCGATCGACCAGCCAGGCAATCGCATCGACATAGGAGTCGACGTCCAGCCCGAGGGACTGCAGGTGCCGGCGCGCCGCCTCGTGACTGCTGGCGTGCATGGACTCCTGCCCGATGAACCCGGTCACCTCCTCCCGCAGCCGCTCTTCGTGGATGTGCGGGAGGGCCTCCGCCAGCGTCTGCGCCATGGCCCGTTCGCCCTCCGGCAGCACCAGGTGCATGACATCGACAATGTGGGTTGCCAGGACTTCGCCCGGAATGTAGTGCAGCGGAACGGAATCGAAATCGAACCGCACATCGCGGGCGGAGATGGCGTGCGCCTCGTCGCGGTAGTGGCGCTGCGTCGCGCCAGCCTTGTCAGCCATGACCGAACCGTACAGCGCAACAAATCCTATTGCAATGTTGCAGCTACAAAATGTCCGAGATTGTTGCATCGGGGGTGGTGCCTGCTAGCGTAGATCCGGTGACGACCGCGTCGAAAAACCCGCTGACCCGCACGGATGCCGCCGATGACATCGAGACGCGCATCCTCGACGCGGCACTCGTGCAGTTCCAGAAGGTCGGGGTCAAGAAGACGACGATCGAGGACGTCGCCAAGCAGGCCGGCGTCGACCGGGTGACCGTCTACCGCCGGCTCGGCTCCCGCGACGACCTGGTGCAGGCCGTCGTCAGCCGCGAGGTCGGCAACCTGCTGGCCGAACTGTCGAGCATGCCGGACCGGCACGACGACCTACCCGGACTGGTTGCCGACATCTTCGTCACCGTCATCACCCGCTGGCGGGCCCATCCGCTGGTGGAACGGCTGCTCGCGGTCGAGCCGGACCGAATCCTGGTCAAACTCACCGTCGAAGGCGCGACCACCTTCGCCATGTCCGTCGCGGCCACCATCCAGATCCTGGAGCGGGCCGCCGCCCGGGGCCTGTTCGAGGCCCCGGCCGATCTGGCCGCGCGCACCGAAATCGGCTGCCGCATAGTGCATTCGCTGATTCTCGTCGGCGGCGGCGCGGCCACCCTCGAAACCCCGGACGAGCTGGGGGAATTCGCGCGCACGTATCTGGTGCCGATCCTCGCCGGGTAGGCGGACGCCCGGCTACAGCACCGCCTGGGTCTGGGTCACCTTGGCGACGAGTTTGCCCGCGTCGTCCCGGATTTCGGTCTCCACCACGATGAAGCTGCGCCCGGCGTGCAGCGGACGGGCCGTGGCGGTGGCGTGACCCGAGCGCAGGGCCCGCAGGAAGTTCGTCTTCGACTCCACCGTGGTCGTGCCCTGCTTGCCCGCCGGCAGATTCAGGAAGGCACACACCGCGGCGGTGGCGTCGGCCAGCGACATGAGCGCGCCGCCGTGCATCGATCCTCCCAGCGTGCACAGGTTCTCACGCCACTCCAGGCGGCTGCGCACCAGCTCCGGGCCGCATTCGAGGACCTGGACGCCCAGGCCCTCGGTGAACGGCATGGTGGCGAACAGCTGGGCTCCCGTCGGAGCGGTGGTGATCTCGGCGTTGGTGTCGGTCATGAGACCGACTGTGCCCGACGCCGAGCCGTGAGTCGATTACCTTACGGGTAATCGGATGTTGCGTATGCCAACGTGACAACTGATTTCGTGACGGTCGGGGTAACTCACCGGGTACGTCCAGAAGTGGTTCGGTACCCAACCGCCGGCACGGGTGCGCAACAGATAGCGGCTCTCAGCTGTCCGCTGAAGGCTCGGAGAGGCGGAGGAGAGAGGCGGAGGAGTGCAGGTTGGTGTGCTCGGGCCCGTTCGGGTCCAAGCGGAGGATGGGACGCCGGTGGAGATCCCCGGCGTGCGAGTGCGGATGCTGCTCGCGCGGCTCGCTCTGGAATCGGGGCGGGACGTGCCGGCGGCCGCGCTCATCGACGGACTCTGGGGTGAGGAGCCGCCCGCCGAGGCGGCCGGAGCGCTGCAGGCCGCGGTGTCGCGGCTGCGGAAGGCATTGCGCGGCGTGGGCACGGTCGAATTCGGGACCGGCGGCTATCGGCTGCCCGGGGTGACGCTGGACGCCGATCGGTTCGAGGACCTGGTGCGGCAGGGCCGTCAGGAGCTGGCCGCCGGGCGGGCGGAGGCGGCCACCCGCCGGCTGGGCGAGGCCCTCGCACTGTGGCGCGGACCCGCGCTCGGCGATGTGCAGGACGCACCGTTCGCCCAAGCCGCCGCGACCAGGCTGGACGATTTGCGGGCCGCCGCGGTCGAGGACCGGTTCGACGCCGAACTGCGGCTGGGCCGGTACGCCGATGTGCTCACCGATCTCGAGATCGCCGGAGGGGACAATCCGCTCAGCGAGCGGCTGGCCGCGCTGCGCATGCGGGCGCTGGCGGCGGCGGGTCGGCAGTCGGACGCGCTGGCCGTGTACGAGGAGATGCGGGAGCGGCTGGACGAGGAACTCGGCATCGATCCGGGGACCATGCTGCGGGACACGCATCTCGCGCTGTTGCGGGGCGAGCTCGAAATCACCGCTCCGCGTAGGGAATCCGTGACCCGGACGCTGCCCTTGCGGCTGACCGGATTCATCGGACGCGAGGCGGAACTCACGGAACTGGCCGGGCTGCTGGCGGATTCGCGGCTGGTCACTATTGTCGGGCCCGGCGGAGCGGGCAAGACCCGGCTCGCGCTGGAAGCCATGGACCGGCAGGCCACCGGGGCGGTGTTCTTCGTAGCGCTGGCCGAACTGGGCGCGCCCGACCAGCTCGCGGATGCGGTGGCCGGGGCGCTCGACAGCGACTCCGCCGCGCGGCCGGACAAGACCGCCCGGCTGACCGAACTACTGGACGTCGGGCCCGCGGTGCTGGTGCTCGACAACTGCGAGCACCTCATCGCGGCCGCGGCGGCCCTCGCCGAACAGCTGCTGGATCGGCTGCCGCAGCTGCGCGTACTGGCCACCAGCCGGGAACCCTTGGCCATCACCGGCGAGGCGCTGTGCCACCTGGGACCACTCGGCGTTCCGGTCGAGACAGCGGATCCCGTTGTGGCCCAGAGTGCACCAGCGGTGCGGCTGTTCGCGGACCGCGCCGCCGCCATCCGCCCCGGCTTCACCCTCGACGATGCCACCGTCGCCCCCGTGGTGGAGATCTGCCGCCGACTCGACGGCCTCCCACTGGCGCTGGAACTCGCCGCCGCCAAACTGCGCGCCATGAGCGTCGACCAGGTCGCCCGGCGGCTCGGCGACCGCTTCCGGCTGCTCACCTCCGGCAGCCGCACCGCCCAGCCCCGGCAGCGCACCCTGCTCGCCCTGGTGGAATGGAGCTGGGACCTCCTCGACGAACCCGAAAAGATCCTGGCCCGAAGGCTTTCCGCCTTCCCCGGCGGCGCCACCGCCGAAGCCGTGGAAGCCATCTGCGCCGACGGCGACCTCCCCATCGAGGACGTCGTCTACCTCCTCGACGCCCTGGTCGAGAAGTCCCTCGTCACCGTCACCCCCGACCACCCGCCGCGCTATCGCATGCTCGAAACCATCCGCGCCTACGCCGCCGACCAGCTCACCCGCTCACCCGACGACCTGACCCCGCTCTTCACCGACTACTACCTCACCCTCGCCGAACAGGCCGAACCCCACCTCCGCGGCACCGAACAGCTCACCGCCATAGCCCTTTTCGACGCCGAACACGCCAACCTCGCTGCGGCACTTCGTACCGCCCTCGGCACCAGACCCGACCCGGAGACGGCGATGCGACTCGTGCGGGCCATGTTCTGGTACTGGGGAATCCGCGGGATGAGCAGCCAATTCGAGAGCTCGCTCGATGCGGTGCTGCGGTTCGGGGACGAGCTCCCGGCGGCCGCGCGGGCCGCCTTCCGGGTGATCGCGCTGATGGCCGGTTCGCCGCCTGCCGGGAGCTCGCTGACCGGGCTCATCGAGGACTGCGTGCAGGCCGGCGGGCTGGAATTCCATGTGGCCGTACCACTGTGGACGGCCCTCCTGGCGGCGCGCTCCGACGACGAGAAGCTGGCCGAACGGCAGCTCGAACAGGCGCTGACCTGGCCGGACCCGTGGGTACGGGCCAGCGCGCAGCTCGCCCGCGACATCGCCCTGACGGGGCAGGGGCGCCTGCACGAGGGTGCCGTCGCGCGACGGGAAGCCTTGCGCGGCTTCGAAATCGTCGGCGACCGCTGGGGTCTGGGTATGGCGCTGCTCGCCGTCGGCCGCGCCCACTCGCTGCAGGGCGACCACGACCAGGCCCGCGCCGCCTACGCCCGCGCCGTCACCCTCGCCTCCGAACTCGGCACCGAGGACGACATCGTCGCCGCCCGCACCGCCCTCGCCGACGAACGCATGCGCTCCGGCGAACTCGCCGAAGCCGCCCGCGACATCGACGCCGCCCAGCGCCTCGCCGCCGACCAGGGCTTCCCCCGCCTCGCCGCCGTCATCCTCCTCACCAGCGCCGAATTACACCGCCGCACCGGCGATATCACCCGCTCCGACCGAGAACTCGACCAACTCGAGCACCGCTTCCGCCACCTGCCCTATCCAGAAGTCATGGCCGCCAACCACATAACCGTCGCCCGCCTCCGCAACCGCCTCACCGAAGGCGCACCCGTCGCGGCCCGCGCCCTGCTACCCCGCGCCATCGAAGGCGCCTTCACTTACGGCGACTCCGCCACCACCGCCCTGGCCCAAGCCCACGCCGCCGAACTCCTCGCGAAACTCCTTCTCCTGGAAGGCAACCCGTCCGCTGCCGCCACCGCGCTCGGCCTCGGCCAAGTCATCCGCGGCACCGCCGACCAGGGCGAGCCCGAACTCACCGCCCTGACCGCCACCCTCACAAACCGCTTGGGCGACACCGAATACCACCGCGCCTACCACCTCGGCGCAGACCTCCCTCGACCAGAGGCCCTGGCCCGCCTCGCGACGGAGGCCATCCCTGCCCCGTAATCGAAACCAAGAAGTCGACCCGCGACTCTCCAAACGCTGGACGCTGTACTCTGATCACCAGAGCTCGCCGCCCCCTCAATGAATTACGTCTTGCGGCATCGGGAAATTGGTTAATTCGTAACCGATAATCTCCATCCGATCGAGGATGAGCGCCATGACCACATACAGCACCATCGGCATTCTCGGAGCAGGAAATATCGGCCAGGCGGTCGCCGACAAGGTCGTCCGTCATGGCCACGAGGTACTCATCGGCAACAGCCGGGGCCCGGAGACGCTCCGGGCCGTCGTGGAGCAGTTGGGGCCGAAGGCCCACGCGGTGACGGCCGGGGAGGCGGCGCAGGCGGAACTCGTGTTCCTCGCGGTGCCGTTCTTCGCCGTGCCGGATCCGAGCGGGCTCACCGACTGGACGGTCCGCTCAACGCGCGGCACCTGCTGCTTCAGGACGTCGGCTGACGCCCGGGTCCATCCCGGGCGACTCGGCCGGAGCGCGATAACCAGTTAGTTGCCGAAAGGTTCTGTATGGGAGCAGAATCGAGCGAGTGGAAGCGGGGCGTCGGCTCCGGTCGAGATAGTTCAGGCGATCGATGACACCACGAGGTGACCTTGATGCGAACCGACGGGGACAGCTGGGACATCGTGACGAGCGTGGGGCTGACCGCCCTGGGCGTCGCCACGTTTCGTGCACTCGAGACGATCGATCCCGAGCCGATGATCCGCGACGACTACGCGGCGTGGTTCGTCGAGGCGGCGGGTGAACCGCACTTCACGCAGATGCTGGAGGACCCGGCGTCGGTGGGCAACATGGCGCGCTTCGGGCGGTTCATGGGTATCCGGACGAGGTTCTTCGACGAGTTCTTCGCCACGGCGTGGCAGCAGGGTGTGCGGCAGGCGGTGATCCTGGCATCCGGCCTGGATGTGCGCGCGTACCGGCTGGATTGGCCCGCGGGCACGGTCGTCTTCGAGATCGATCAGCCCCGGGTGCTGGAGTTCAAGGACCAGGTTCTCGCCGAGCACGGTGCTGTGGCCAAGGCCGATCGGCGCGTGGTGGCGGTCGATCTGCGCGACGATTGGCCCGCTGCGCTCACCGCCGCGGGATTCGATCCGGAGCGGCCGACGGCATGGTCGGCCGAGGGGCTGCTGCCGTTCCTGCCGGGTTCGGCACACGACGCCCTGTTCGAACGCATCGACGCGCTGTCCGCGCCCGGCAGCAGCGTGGCCACCGACGACTTCGGCCGCGGCTTGGACCCGCAACGCTTCGAAGACACGGAGGAGAAGTTCTTCGGCAGCAACCCCTTCGGGAACCTGGACGTGAGCGACCTCTGGTACGACGACGCCCGCGCTGTTCCCGGCGACTGGCTGGCACGACACGGCTGGTCGGTCCAGAGCACGGCCCCTGTCGACCTCGCCGCCGGCTACGGCCACCCGATCACCGACATGCCCGCCGAATTGCTCGACCTCTTGCAGCAGGCGCACTATGTGAGCGCCGAAAAGCGCCGGTGAACTCGCATCTGGGATGTAACAAAATTCGGTACATGAAACAAGTTGAGAAATATTCGGCTTCGATATTGCGTCAGGTTCTGTCGGATTAGTATTTCAAATCCCATTGGCATTCGCCGCGACGGTTCGGTCCGGTCGTATACTCCCGTTATGGCGGATGAGCGGTCCTCCACGGAATTCCCCGAGTCGCCCGTTCTCGTGGTGCAGACGCGAGAACACGTCTATCGGCTACGCGCCGGGGGTGCATACAACATCGGCCGTGATCCGACCGCCGACATTGTTGTCACCGATCCGCGTGTTTCGGCCTTGCATGCCGTGCTGGAGAAGGGATCGCACGGCTGGGAAATCGAGGACGCGCACAGCCTGAACGGCACCTTCTTCGACGGTCAGCGCGTCGAGCGGATGCTGATCGACCACGACGAGACCTTCAAGCTGGGGCATGCCAAAGACGGTGCGCGGCTGTCCTGCTCGCTGGAAGCATCAGCCGAGCCCGAGCCCGAGCCCGATGACGATTTCGGTGGGGACACGATGGTCGTCCCGAATCCCGGCTATGACCTCGACGATGAAGCCACGGTCACCAAGTTCGAGCCGGGCCTGCCCCGGCGGGTGTCGCGGTCGTCGCCTCCGGCTACCCAGCCCACCGCGTCGGTACGGATCGTCTCGGGCACGCTCCGGATCGGGCGCGCCGCCGACAACGACATCGTCGTGCCCGACCTCATGGTCTCTCGCCATCACGCCGAACTACAGGTGATCGCCGAAGGCAAATATCGAGTCGTCGACCTCGACAGCCACAACGGCACCTACGTCAACGGCCACCGGATCGAGACCGCGGATCTGTCCGAATCCGACCTGATCGGCATGGGACACACCAACTACCGGCTCGTCGGCAACGAACTGCGCGAGTCCGTCGACACCGGTGACATCTCGGTCTGTGTCCAGAACCTCATCGTCCGGACACCGGACGGCAAAGTGCTGCTCGACGACGTGACCTTCCCCATCGCGCAGCGCTCACTCGTCGGGGTCATCGGCCCCAGCGGAGCGGGCAAGTCGACGCTGTTGGGCGCGGTCACCGGGCTGCGGCCTGCGACCGAGGGGACCGTCCGCTACGACGGACGCGACCTGTACACCGATTACGACGAGCTGAGGCACCGGATCGGGTTGGTTCCGCAGGAGGACATCCTGCACAAAGAGCTAGCGACGCGACGCGCCCTGCTCTACGCGGCCGAGCTGCGCTTCCCCGGTGACACACAGAGCGAGGAGCGCGAGCAGCGAGTCGACGAAGTCCTCGACGAACTCGGCCTGTCGCGGCACGCCGACACCCGCATCGATCGGCTCTCCGGCGGGCAACGCAAACGGGTGAGCGTCGCATTGGAACTGCTGACCAAACCGTCGCTGTTGTTCCTCGACGAACCGACCTCCGGCCTGGATCCCGGCCTGGACAAGACGGTCATGGAAATGCTGTCCGAACTCGCCCACGACGGGCGGACGGTCATCGTCGTCACCCACAGCGTGGCGAATCTCGATTACTGTGACCGCCTGCTGGTGCTGGTGCCCGGCGGCAAGCTTGCTTATTACGGGCCGCCCGCAGAGGGCTTGCAGGAGTTCGGGCAGCGCACCTGGGCCGAGGTGTTCCAGGCATTCGACCGGGAGGAGGACCGCGACTGGGCCGGTGAGTTCCGGAACTCCCCGCGCTTCGAGACCTACGTCGCTGTCGGGGAGCCCGACGACATCGGACCGGCGGAGGTGCACACACCGGCGCCGCCGCCCGCGCCGCAGTCCAAGCTCAGCCAGCTCAGCACACTGTGCCGGCGGTATCTGGCGGTGATCGCCTCGGACCGCAGCTATCTGGCGTTGCTCGGCGCGATGCCGCTGCTGCTGGGCGGCCTGATCGCCGCGGTGCCATCGGGCGCCGGTTTCACCGGGGCGCCGGGAACCAACACCGACGCCTCGACCAAGCTCATGATCTTGATATTCGGTGCCTGCTTCGTCGGTACCGGCAATGCGATTCGCGAGATCGTCAAGGAACAGACGATCTATCGCAGAGAACGCGCGGCAGGACTGTCGGCCGGGGTCTATTTGATGTCGAAACTGCTGGTCTTGGGTGTGATCACCGTCCTTCAGACGGCGGTGCTGTTCCTGATCGGCACCATCGGTGAGACTTTCCCGCCGAAGGGGATATTCACCTCGGTCCAGCTGGAGTTGATCATGGCGATGGCGATGCTGGGCATCGCGTCGCTGGCGTTGGGCTTGCTGGTGTCGGCCGCGGTGGACACGTCGGAAAAGACACTCCCGCTGCTGATCGTGCTGTCGATGGCGCAACTGGTGCTCACCGGCGGGCTGGTGCGGCTTCCCGGCACGCCCGTTCTGCAACAGCTGTCCTACCTGTCGCCGTCCCGTTGGGGCTACGGCGCTGCGGCGGCCAGCATCGACCTCGACACCCTCTCGCCGCACGATGGCGGGCCCGACCCGCTGTGGAAACACACCATCGGCACGTGGCTGCTCGATATGGGAGTCGTCGCCGGCCTGGCGGTGATCTTCCTCGCGCTGGCCTGGTATCGCCTGCATCAGATGCGGCCACGCCGCCGCGGCGCCCGCCCCGCCCAGATTTGAGCAGGACGCACTCGGCGATCGGCTGTCCGCCGGCTCTCGACACGCCAATGAGAGGACGCCTGCCTGGTATCGGGGGCGCCCTCTCGTTCAGAGGTGTCAGGAGACTCGGGTGAAGACACGGCCCGCGAGGTCGATGGCGGTGATGTCGCCGTTGGTGTCGCGGGTGAAGTAGCCGCGCTGGCCCTTGAAAGAGCCTGCGGTGATGACGTATTCGTCGCTGCCGGGAAGGAGGCCGAAGGGGAAGGGCGGGTGGTCCTGGGGGATTTCGGCGCCGGCGGCGGCGCGGATTTCGGGCTTGACCCTGCAGTCGAGGTAGAGCTGGTCGCCGGCGGCGTAGCAGGTCATGGTCATGGCGTCGATGTCGTAGACGCCGAACAGTTCCGGGGCGCGCGCGGCGTCGAAGGGGGCCGGTTCGGGGTCCTGGTCGACGACGCCCAGGTAGTGCTCCAGGGCCCAGCGGATGATGGCCTGGTTGGCGGGGATGCCGTCGGGGCTGGCGTTGGAGAGCACGACCACCGCGAAATCGCGTTCGGGCACCAGCTGGAAGTTGGCGAACTGGCCGAAGCCGGAACCGTCGTGGCCGACCGTGCGGACCCCGTCCACATCGCGCAGCATCCAGCACAGGCCGAAGGCGTCGGCGAGGGTGCTGGCCCGCAGCTCGATGGTCGGCTGCTGCATCCGGTGCATCAGCTCGGCGGGCAGCACCGGCGCGCCGCTCTCGGTGCGGCCGTCACCGAGGTGGAATCGGCCCCAGCGCAACAGGTCCGACACGGTGGACCCGAGCCCGCCACCGGGGTTGTTGGCGCGACTGCCCTTCCAGGCCCGCGACACCTCGAGCTTTCCGTCCTGCTGCCGCTCGTGTCCGGCGGCGAAGCGGCGGGTCATGACATCGCCCTCGAAGTAGAAGCTCTCGGCCAGCCCCACCGGCTCCAGAACCGTGTCGGCGACGACCTTTTCGAACGACTCCCCGGTCACCTTCTCGATGACGCGGCCCAGCAGGTTGAACCCCGCCTGGCTGTAGGACGCCCGCTCGCCTGGCGCACCGATCAGCGGCAACTCGGCCAGCGTGGCCACGAAGGCGGCCAGCCCGTCCGCACCGTCGCCGGTGTCGTTGATGATGTTCCACTCCAGCCCGGCGGTGTGGTTGAGCAGCTGCCGCACGGTGATGGTCGCCGCGGACTTCTCGTCGATCAGCTTCAGCTCCGGCACATAGGTGCGCACCGGCGCATCCAGATCCACCCGGCCCGCCGCGACCAGCTGCATCAGGGCGGTGGCGGTGAAGGTCTTGCTGGTCGAGCCGATCGCGAAGATCGTGTGCTCGGTGATCGGCACCGGGTTCTCGGTGCTGGTCACACCGACATTGGCGTGGATCTCCCGCCCGTCGACCCAGATACCGACGGCCATGCCGGGCATCCCATATTCGGCGGCGGTGGCCGCGACGAACTCGGTCAGGGCGGAATCGGTGTGCGCGTTCGCGGACATTCGCGGTGCCTTTCGGTGGTGGCTGTTCGTGTGTGTCCATGACGATGCCGACCCGCGCTGACAGCCCGCCGACAGTGCGCTGACCGCCGCCCGTCAGTGGCGTGGATCCCGGTCAGCGGCTGCTGTGAGTGAAGTCACCCGAGCCGATTTCCGGCTCTGACCGGGGGCTCACCACCCTCTCAGCCGCAGCTCAGCTTCGAGTCAGCAATTGCTAAGCGGCTGTGGGCAACGTGGGGGCCTGATTCGTGACACCTGCACAAACGACTCGTCACGCCAGAGAAAGACTGCCGAAGGAGAAAGCGTGCGTTCAACGAAGACCTGGGGCAGCGCGGTATTGGCCTTGACCGCAACCGTTCTGCTACCGGTGGCCGCGGGCGCCGCCTCCGCCGACTCGGGGACCTCGCTGAACTTCGCGGGCACCTCCGCCGACGGCTCCCGCATCGCCTCCAGCAAGGCCACCGACGCACGCACCCTGAACCTGCAGGTCTATTCGGCGGCCATGGACAAGAACATCGAGGTCGATGTGCAGCGCGCCGCCGATACCTCGGCGCCCACCCCGGTGCTGTACCTGCTCAACGGCGCGGGCGGCGGCACCGACTCCGCGACCTGGCAGAAGCAGACCGACGTCCTGAACTTCCTGTCCGACAAGAACGTCAACGTGGTGCAGCCGATCGGCGGCGGCTTCAGTTACTACACCGACTGGCGCGAGCCGGATCCCGCACTGGGCGTGAACAAGTGGAAGACCTTCCTCACCGAGGAACTGCCGCCGATCATCGACCAGGCGCTGAACACCAACGGCCGCAATGCCATTGCCGGTCTTTCCATGGCGGGCACCTCGGTGCTGCAGCTGCCCATCGCCGCGCCCGGCCTCTACCAGTCGGTGGCCGCCTACAGCGGCTGCGCCCAGATCAGCGATCTGCTCGGCTACAGCATGGTCAATACCGTGGTCGGCGCGGGCGGCGGCGACAGCGCGAACATGTACGGCCCGCACTCCGATCCCATGTGGGCCGCCAACGATCCCTACGTGCACGCCGACCAGCTGCGCGGCCTGAACCTGTTCATTTCCAGCGGTTCCGGCCTGCCGGGCCCGTGGGACACCCTCGGCGGCCCGCACACCCTGCCCGGCGCGGGCGGCTGGGCGAACCAGGTGGCCCTGGGCGGCACACTCGAGGCCGCCACCAACTACTGCACCCACAACCTGAAGACCAAGCTCGACGGCCTCGGCATTCCGGCCACCTACGACCTCACGCCCACCGGCACCCACTCGTGGGGGTACTGGCAGGACGCGCTGAAGAAGTCGTGGCCCGTCCTGGCTACTGGTCTGGGCCTGCCGGCCTGACCGGTAAATCGACGAAACCGGCACGCCTTCAGGGGAAGCGAGCCGGTTTCGTCTTGTGTACACGTGTGGTAACGAGGGTGGGAATCGCGCCCTGACCCTACGGCCGGAAACGTACTCTCGGAGTCAGTTCAGTTCCGGGCCAGCATTTTCCGAGCCGCTCGGCAACGCTGAAGTGCTGACTCGTGACAACCGGGAACCTGCCGGAGGAGACAGCGTGCGTTCCACAATTGCCCTAAGCAGCGCGGTATCGGCCTTGATCGCAACCGTTCTGGTGTCGATGGCCGCGGGCACGGCCTCCGCCCGACCGGACACCCCGGTGACCTACACCGGCACTTCCGCCGACGGCTCGCGCATCGTCTCCAGCACGATCACCGACACCCGTCTCGTGACTCTGCAGGTCTATTCGGCCGCCATGGACAAGAGCATTCAGGTCGATGTGCACCGTCCGTCCGGCACCTCCCAGCCCGCCCCGGTGCTGTACCTGCTCGGTGGCGCGGGCGCCGCCGACGCCGTGACCTGGCAGACGCAGACCGATGTGCTGGACTTTCTGGCCGAGAAGAACGTCGATGTGGTGCAGCCGATCGGCGGGGATTTCACCTACTACACCGATTGGCGCGCCCCGGATCCCGCTCTGGGCGTGAACAAGTGGAAGACCTTCCTGACCGAGGAATTGCCCCCGCTCGTCGACGAGGCGCTGAATGCCAACGGGCGCAACGCGATCGCGGGTCTGTCGATGGCGGGCACCTCGGCGTTGCAGCTGGCCATCGCCGCGCCCGGGTTGTATCGGTCGGTTGCGGTCTACAGCGGCTGTGCCCAGATCAGTGACCCCATCGGATATCACTTCGCCAATGACGTGGTCACGAAGGGCGGCGGGGACAGCGCGAACATGTATGGCCCCGAGGGTGATCCCGAGTGGGTCGTCAACGATCCCTATATACACGCCGACCAGCTGCGCGGCCTGAATCTGTTCATCTCCAGTGGTTCCGGACTGCCGGGCCGGTGGGACGCCCCCGGCGGCCCGCACACCCTGCCGGGGATGGACGGCTGGCTCCAGCAGTTGATCATCGGTGGCGGGATCGAGGCCGCCACCGACTTCTGCAGCCTTCAATCTGAAGGCCAAGCTCGACGGCCTCGGTATTCCGGCCACCTATGACTTCACGCCGACCGGCACCCACTCGTGGGGTTATTGGGAGGACGCGATGAAGCGGTCATGGCCCGTCCTGGCTGCCGGTCTGGGCCTGCCCGCCTGACCGCGGACGACGAAACCGGCTCGCCGCCGAGAGGAAGCGAGCCGGTTCTGCCGGGTCCGGGCTGACTACGCGGTGAGCTCGAAGTTCGGGTACCCGTTGTCGCGCTCCTCGTCGCAGTAGCGGCGGTAGTTGCCGAAACCGCCGATGTAGGGCATGAATACGCGCTTCTTGCCCTCGATGTTCGCGCCCATGTACCAGGAATTGGCCTTCACGAACAGCGTGCCCTCGGCGACCTCGAGCAGGTGATCGGTCCACTTGACCGCCGCCTCCGTGCGGGCCTCGGCCTTGCGGATCCCGTTGGCGCGGCAGTGCTCCACCAGCGCCAGCACCCAGTCCAGCTGCTGCTCGGAGTGCAGGACCATGTTCGCCATCACCGACGGGGTGCCGACACTGTTGATGCTGAACATGTTCGGGAAGCCGGGGATGCCGAAGCCCAGGTAGGTGACCGGCCCGTCGGCCCACAGCTCACCGAGGCGGGCATCCCGCGCGCCGTGCATGTCGATGCGCAGCAGCGCACCGGTCATGGCGTCGAATCCCGTTGCGTAGACCAGGGCGTCGAGTTCGATGAACTTGTCGGCGGTCCGGATGCCGGTGGGGGTGACCTCCTCGATGGCCTCGCGGCGCAGGTTCACCAGCGACACGTTCGGCCGGTTGAACATCTCGTAGTAGCCGGAGTCGGTGCAGATGCGCTTGGTGCCGATGGGGTGGTCGTAGGGGATGAGGTCGTCGGCCACCGCCTGGTCGTCCACCTTGGCGCGGATCTTGGCGACCGCGAACTCGCGCACCAGCTCATTGGCGGCCAGATCGCTGTTCTGGTCGGGGAAGACCTTGTTGAACAGCACGCCGCCGCCGTCCCAGCGGTCCTGCATGGCCTGCTCGCGCTCCTCGGCGGTCAGGTCCAGGGCCTTGGTCTCCAGCGAGCGGTGCGGGGTGGCGGCCGGTGCGTAGTAGGAGTTCTCGCGCCGCTGCCGGTAGGTGGCGCGGATCTCGCTCTGCTCCTCGTCGGTCCACGGCCGGTTGGGCACCGGGACGCTGAAGTTGGCCGAACGCTGGAAGACGGTGAGCGCCTCGGCCTCCCGCGCGATGATCGGCGCGACCTGGATGCCCGAGGAGCCGGTGCCGATGACGCCGACCCGCTTGCCCTCGAAGGACACGCCCTGCTCCGGCCACTGCGCGGTGAAAAGCTCCTCGCCCGCGAAGGTTTCGATGCCGGGGATGCTCGGCTTGATCGGCGCGGACAGGCAGCCGGTGGCGAAAACCACGAACTGCGAGCGGAATTCGTCGCCGGCCTCGGTGCGCAGCGTCCAGACGGCCGCCTCGTCGTCGAAGCGGGCGCCGACGACGCGCTGACCGAACCGGTAGCGCTGCTTGAGCTCGAAGCGGTCCGCCACATGGTTGATGTAGGCGAGGATCTCCGGCTGGGCGGCGAAACGCTCGGTCCAGGTCCAGCTCTGCTGCAGGTCCTCGTCGAACGAGTAGGAGTAGTCGACGCTCTCCACGTCGCAGCGCGCACCCGGGTAGCGGTTCCAGAACCAGGTGCCGCCGACATTTTCGCCCGCCTCCAGGCCGAGCACGTTCAATCCGGCCTTCGCCGCCTGGTGGACGCCGTAGAGTCCGGCGAATCCGGCACCGATGATGATCACATCGAATGGGCTGCCCTGCTCGGGATGCATGCGCGACCTCTCACTATTCGTCTCGAGATATTTCGAATAGGCATATCGTCGCGGCGCATGCGGGCACTCGGCGATACCACGTCCCACTGACCAGGAGCCGAGTCCCGGGAAACGCCCGCTACGCGTGCGATGGCTCGCCGGTCACGATGTGATCGGCGTGGTTCAAGCCCTCACGGACCAGGCGGGCCAGGTGGCCGTCGCGGATGCGGTAGATGATGCGGCGGCCCTCGCGGCGGGTGTCGACCAGGCCGCTGAATCGGAGTTTGGCCAGATGCTGGCTGACCGCGGTGCGGGAGGCGCCGCAGGCCTCGGTGAGGGCGGTCACATCGGCCTCGTCGGAGGCGAGGATCCAGAGGATGTGCAGCCGCGTCGGATCCGACAGCATGCGGAAGGTGGCGGTGGCCACGTCCAGATGGGGCTGATCCGGACGGACCGGGTGGATGAGGCTGGGTGCGGCAGGCGCCGATTCGGTCTCCTCGCTCACCAGTTCACCTTCCTGCCGCCGCCGTCACCGCCTCAGGGCCCGTCGGCACGTGTGCGGGCCAGGCGCGGGCCGCCGTCGTAGCTGCCAGTGTAGCGACGGCGGCCAGCACGATCGCCGTGGTCGGCAGGCCCGCCAGCGCGCCCAGCTTGCCCGCGACCGGGTAGGTCACCAGGAAGCACGCGTGCGAGAGGGAGAACTGCGCGGTGAAAACGGCTGTGCGGGTGTCGGGCTCGGACTGGGCGCGCAGCAGGCGGGCGGACGGGGTGTTGATCATCGAGGTGCCCGCGCCCAGTAGCACCCAGGTCATCGCCAGCACGAGCGCACCGGCCCCGCGGGGGAGCAGGGTCGGCAGCGACGCCGCGATCAGGCCCAGTGGCAGCAGCACGCAGCCGGTCATCATGAAACCGCGGTCCGGCACCCGCGCCAGCAATCGCGGGGTCGACAGCGCGACCGCCATGGAGCCGAATCCGAAGCAGCCCAGCGCCAGTGCCACCGCGGTATTGGAGCCGCCCAGCTGATCCCGCACGTACACAACGGTATTCACGATCACCAGCGCGGTGGCCGCGGCCACCACCATGTTCATGGCCAGCAGCCCGCGCAGCACCGGCCGGCTCATCATGATCCGGGCGCCCTCGGTGATGCGCCGCAGCAGCGGGGCGGACCGCTCCGGCGCGGCGAGCCGGGGCAGCCGGGTGGTCACCACCAGCAGCGCCGAGGCCACGAAACCGGCCGCGGTGCCCACGAACAGTGAGTGATAGCTGATGACCGTCAGCAGCGCGGCCGCCAGCACCGGGCTGAGCAGCGACTCCATGTCGTAGGCCAGCCGCGACAGCGACAGCCCGCGGGTGTAGTCCTCCTCGTCGACCAGGATCGAGGGGATCAGCGACTGGAACGCCGGCGTGAAGGTGGCCGAGGCCGACTGCAGCAGCGCGATCAGCACATAGATCTGCCAGGTGTGCGTGACGAACGGCAGCATGAGCGCGATCCCCGCGCGCACCGCGTCCGCCGACACCAGCACCAGCTTCCGGGGCAGCCGCAGGGTGAGCGCCGAGATCACCGGCGCGACAGCCACATACGCCACCATCTTGATGGCCAGGGCGGTGCCCAGCACCGCGCCCGCCTGGCCCCCGGCCACCTCGTAGGCGAGCAGGCCCAGGGCCACGGTGAGCAGTCCGGTGCCGATCAGGGCGACCACCTGGGCGGTGAACAGCTTGCGGAACCGGGGATCGCGGAGCACGTCGAGCACTCACCTACTATAAGCCTATATGTGCGCAGTTGTGCACATGATGTCGGATATATGTGCGGTCGGCCTCGCTCGGTCCGATTGCTGTGCATTCGTCGCTATCCTCGCTTCCATGGGGAGGAATCTCGTGGCCGCGGTGCTGGCTGCCGCCACGCTCACGCTGGCCGCGTGCGCACAACACCCCGCCACCGCACCCATGGCCGGAAACCTCTTCCCGCACACCAGCGATCACGTCGTCCCGGGCCCCGTCACCCCCGTCTCCGCCCTCCCGCCCTGCGGCGATATCGCCTCGGCCGCCACGCCTCCCGACTGCTACCTGCAATCCCACGACGCCGCCGGGCTGACCTTCGAAGTGCGGCACCGCGGTACGGGACAGCAGGGGTCGGTCGCCATCACCGTGCTGGACCCCGTCGGCGCACAGCTGCAGACCCTCACCGAACAGGCCGTCGGCACCACCGAGCCGCGACTGCGCGACCTCGACAACGACGGCCGCGACGAGCTGATCATCCCGATCATGCTGGCCAGCGCCAACACTCGCTACGTCATCTACCACGCGGCCGCCGACGGGCAGCTCCAGCGCGCGGGCGAACTCGCGGGTATCGGCATCGACACCTCCGCGGCCGGCTACACCGTCGTCACCGCGCGCGACAGCTACGAACTCTGGAACATCGAATTCTGGACCTTCGACGCCGATCGGCTCCAACCCCTGGTCACCGCCGAGGTCCGGCTCCTCGACGACGGGACCGGGCGCGTCGGTGGCAGCGAGTGCACGGTGATCGACAGCGGCGGGCTGAACCGCACGGGCCTCAGTCTGGACCAGGCGACCGGCCAGTTCTGTGCCGAACCCACCGTGCTGCGCGTGAAGCGCTGATCCACGGGTACCGCTCTGGTAGCGCGCGGCCCCGGGTGCGCCGATCACCGCTCCCACGACGATCGGACAGGTCAGCTCACCGCTATCCGTATTGCCGCCGCAGCCACTCGGCATAGTCGTATGACACGGTCTCGCCATCGGTGTCGAGACACAGCGCAGCGTCGCGCACCCGCCGCACGATCCGGCCGACCGGCGGCACCGGCAGCGGCAGCAGCCTCTGCCCCAGCGCGTGACCCCTAAGTTCGGCCAGCTCGCCGAGGGTCTGCACGACCGGACCGCCCAGATCGCGTACACGGCCGGACGGGCCCGCCTCGACCGCGTCGGCCAGCCGGCCCGCCACTGCGACCACGTCCACCGGTTGGAACCGCATGCCGGTGCGCGGCGCGATGCGAAACTTCGCGGCCCCGCCGAGCATTTCGTCGACGAGCTCGTGGAACTGGGTGGCGCGCAACAGGGTCCACGGAACGGGCCCCTGGGTGACCACCCGCTCCTGCGCGACCTTGGTGCGGTAGTAACTGAACGGCACCTGCTCGCAGCCGACGATCGAGATCTCCACATGGTGGCCGACCTTGGCGCGCCGCTCGGCGGCCAGCAGGGTCCGCACGCCCTCGACCATCACCGGCGCGCCGCGCAGCCCACGGTGTGAGACCGCATCCACTACCGTGTGCACGCCCTCCAGTGCCGCATCCAGCCCCGCGCCGGTGGCCAGATCCACCGCGTGATGCTCGGTCCGCGGCACCGGCTCGGCGGGCGCGGACCGGCTCAGCACCCGCACCGCATGCCCGCGCGTCACCAGATCCCGCACCACCGGTGTGCCCAGCGTCCCGGTACCGCCCACAACCGCCACCTGCATGTCGGATCCCCTTCCTCGACCGGCCCTCCTCGGACGCTAGAACCACACCGTGTGCCGCTCAACATGATTCATCGCACGCCGTCGGATTGCCCACATTCGACCCTGCGCCGCGTGTTGACGCGGCCGGGTGGGGCCACGTCACCGAGGTCGAACGAGTCTGTCGCGGGCCGGAATCCGGGTGGTTCGACCGACGGCTCCGGTCAGATGTGCGCGCCCTTGGTGCGGTTGCAGGCACGGCAGAGGATCTGCAGGTTGGCGGGGCTGGTCGCGCCGCCGCGGCTGATCGGGATGATGTGGTCGAACTCCAGGTAGTGGCTGTCGCCGCATTCGACGCATTTGCCGCCGTCGCGCTGCCACACCACAGCCTTGACATCCGGTGGGATGGAACGGGTGTCGCGGCGTCCGGGGGTGAGGGCCAGGCGCTTGGCGATACGCAGCGCGCCCTCCATGGCGGCGGCCACGAAGTCGGGATCGGCGACCTCGAGGATCGCGCCGCCGCGCGAGGAGGTGGCCGACACCTCGACCAGGCCATCGGCGGCGGTCACCGAAACCACGCGGGCCCAGGGCATTTCGGTGCCGGTATCCGCACCGGTGAAGCGCAGCTTGCGGTTGCTGACGATCAGACGGCCCTCGGTGCGCTTGGGGCCGCGGGCCAGCTGCCGGATGTGCACGGCGGGGAGGTTCAGGTGGACCCGCTCGTCGGGATCCAGGTGCAGGCCTGTGGCGGGCTGCTGCGGCAGCTCGCCGGACCGCAGCCGGGTGAGCAGGCGGCCGCGGTGCAGGCGGCGGCGCATGTCCTCGATGACCGGGCCCGACAGGGACAGCTCCGCGACGGTGTCCTCGAAGTCGTCCACGTCGGACTCGTCCACCACGCCGTCGGCGAAGGTGAAGGCGACCAGGCGTTCCAGCTGATCGAGGGCGAGCGGGCGCAGCAGATCCAGGGCGGCGGCGCGGTCGACGCGCTGGAAGCGCAGCGCGGCCCAGAGCGTCTCCCAGTCGTCGTGTGGGGCGAGGCCACGCAGGGTGCGCTCGGCGCGGGGCCGCCAGGTGCGCAGGTATTCGGCTGTCTCGGTGGCGCATTCGCGGCACAGCGGTGTGGCGCCGAACAGCGCCGCGCCGAACAGGCGGCGGCGTGGCGTACCGCAGCGCGGGCAGTGGCGGGCATCCCGCGGCGGGGCAGGGCGGGCCGACGCCGTCCAGGTCGTGCCGTCCCACCAGCGCAGGCGGGCCGGATCGCGGGGATCCGGATGCCATTCCGCCCGTTCGGGATCCGGGGGCGGCGGCGTGCGACGCGGCTCGGGTTCGAAGCCGTGCGCGGGATCGATCCGCACCCCGAACTCGCGCACCAGCCCGGCCAGGCTGACCCCGGCGTCGGCCAGCGCCCGGAACTCCCAGCTCTCCTCGGCGCGCGTGAACTCACCCAGCACCAGGGCCGGTGCCGGGTCCGGCGTGTCGATGTCGTACCAAGCGACCGGATGGTCGTGGTCGAACACGGTCAGCCGCAGGCCCGCGACATCGGCGAAACCGCCTGGCACCGAAGCGATGACCACGATCCCCGCCACGTCCGGCCCGGTGCGCGGGAGCGAGACCGACAGTCGTGCCGTCCCCGGTGCGGGCTCCCGATCCAGCGTCACCGCCTGCGAGACGTGCCGGGGCGCGTCGAACCAGACGAAATCGCGGTCCGACCGGGCCCGCCCGTGCTCGGCCACCAGCACGGCCTGCACCCGCACCGCATGCTCCGACCGCCACGAAAGCACAAGCGTCAGAAGCGATGTCGGAACCGTCGTATGGCCACCCAAGGTCAGTTTCATCGTGGTCGAACTATGCCACGCCCCTCCGACAAAACCGCATGCCCGGCCCTTCCGGCAAATCTGAAAATCGTGCGGCACAGTAGAGGTATGACCAACCCCAAGGGGAGCGACCGTCAGTCCGCCAAACCCTCGACCTCGCGCGTCCCCACCGCCGGGGACATCCTGGCGGCGGCCCAGGCCGCGGTCGAAGCCGCGCAGAGCGCGGCCGGTCAGGCCCTGGATTCCGCCCAGGTGACCGCGTCCACCGCCTTCGACACCGCCGTTCGCCTCCCGCCCGCCTCCATTCAGCTCGCCGCCCAGCTGCCCGACCTGATCCAGAGCCTCACCATCGCCGTCGAGCGCCTCAACTCCACCATCGACCGCCTCGATCGCACCCTCGCCCTGGCCGAACCCGCCTTCGTCGCCTACGACAAGATCCTCACCCGGCTCGAGGCGGTCACCGTCCTCGGCGAGGAGGTCTTCACCCGCCTCGACAAACTCCCCGGCGTCTCCCTGCTCGGCCGCCTCACCGGAACCCGCGAGAATCCGGAACCCGAACCGCCCGAAGGCAAGTTCCGCCGCTCCCGCCGCAAGTGACGCCGCAGGACGCCATCGCGCCGGATCTATCTGGCCGAGGGAATGCGGTCGCGGGGCGGGACGCCCAATCCGGGGAGAGCGCGCAGCGCCGCGGCGGCCTTCCAGACCATTTCGTGGTACTCGTCGGCCGGGTCGGAGTCGAGGACGACCGCGCCGCCCGCGCCGACTCGCCAGCGATTGTCGTGGCGGACGGCGGTGCGGATGACGATGTTCAGGTCGGCGGTGCCGCCGAGGCCGAGGAAGCCGATGGTGCCGGAATAGACGCCGCGGGCCTCGGTTTCGAGGGAGTCGATGATTTCGAGGGTGCGGAGTTTGGGGGCACCGGTCATGGAACCGCCGGGGAAACAGGCTCGGAGACAGTCGATGACGTCCAGGTCGGCGCGGAGCGTGCCGCGCACGGTGGAGACCAGCTGGTGCAGGGTCGTGTAGGTCTCGACGGCCATGAGGTTGGGGACGTGCACCGAGCCGATCTCGCAGACCCGGCCCAGGTCGTTGCGCAGCAGATCCACGATCATGAGGTTCTCGGCGCGGGTCTTGGGGCTGCGGGCCAGCTCGGCTCTCAGCTCTTCATCCTCGACGGCGGTGCCACCGCGCGGGGCGGTGCCCTTGATCGGCTTGCTCTCCACCGTGCGGGAGCGATCCACCTTGAGGAAGCGCTCCGGCGAGGAACACGCCACCTCCAGCCCGGCGAAACGCAGGAATGCCGCGTAGGGGGCCGGATTGCACCGGCGCAGCGTGCGATACACGGAGAGGCCGTCGGCGTCGCCCGGGGGATGAGCGCTGTCGGTGATGCAGATTTCGTACGACTCGCCCGCGAGCAGCTGCTCCCGGCAGGCCGCCACATCGGCGAGATAGCGGTCCCGGCCGCGCGTGAGAAACGGCGCGACCGTGCCCTCGTCCGCGCGCAGCTCGAGGTCCGGCGGATTCTCCCAGGTCGGAAGGGTTTCCACCACGGCCCGGGTGGCCGCCAGCCAATCCTGTGCGGCGGCAGCGGCATCCGGCTCGGCCAGCGCCAGCAGATGGGTGCGGCCCGCCTCGTGATCGACCACGATCAGCCGGTCCGCGAAGATCCACTGGGCGTCGGGTGTGGCCGCGCGGTGCACGGCCTCGGCGCCGCAGTCGGCCTTCATCTCGTAGCCGAGATAGCCGACATAGCCACCGGCGAAATCGAAAGGCACATCCGGGAATTCGATCTCCCGGCGGCGTAGCTCCGCGGAGAGATAATCCAGCACCCCGCCCGGTACCGTGCGCGGCCCGGCCGCTGACTCGATCTCGACCCGGCCGCTGCCGACCCGATACCGCACCACCTCCGCCAGCGGCCCGGACGCGTCACCCAGGAACGAGAAGCGATCCAGCCCCGGCTCCACATGCTCGCTGTCGAGCCAGAAGGCATGTGGGGAACCGGCATACAGCGCGTCGAAGGCCGCCTCGGCATCGACGGCCCGCTCCACGACCGTCTGCTCGACCCGATAGCGCACGGGCGCGCCGACGGCGGGCGGTCTCGAAGTCTCGGCTCCGATCCGGGGGCGCGCCGGCATCGTCCGTGTGGGCTGTCGGGAAATGTCCTGCCGCCGTTGATATTCCGCGGTCAACTCGGCGAAATTGCGCAGCAGCAGTTCCCCATGCTCGCTGGAGATCGACTCGGGATGGAACTGCACGCCCCACTGCGGCCGGGTGCGGTGCCGCACGCCCATGATCACCCCGTCCGGCGTGGTCGCCGTGACCTCGAGGTCCTCCGGCAATGGTCGAGCCGCACACAGCGAGTGATAGCGAACCGCCGAGAAGCCCTGCGGCACACCGGCGAACAGGTCCCGCCCGTCATGGCCGATCAGATCCGGGTGCCCGTGCCGGGCCTGCGGTGCGGTGACCACCTGCCCACCCGCCGCGATCACGATGCCCTGATGCCCCAGGCACACTCCCAGCACCGGCAGCTCGGCTCGGGCGATCAGGGCCGCCGAGATGCCGAAATCGCGCGGGACATCCGGCCGTCCGGGCCCGGGGGAGATGACGATGTTGTCGAACTCCCCGAGCCCGAGCTTCTCGATCGAAGCCGCCTCGTCATTGCGCACGACCACGGGTTCGACCCCGTTCACCTCGCTGATCAGCTGATACAGGTTGTAGGTGAACGAGTCGTAGTTGTCGATCAACAGGGTGCGCATTTGACCACGCACATTACGCTCTGTCCAATTGCGCAGTTACTGCTGGCGACTGCCTTCAGTTCGTGTGGACCGCTGCGGCAGAATAGGCGGCATGTCTGTTGCGCAGCCGGTCGAAGTGGATCGTGACGTCGTCGATTTCGCCATCGTCGGAAAGTGGATGGAAGAGCAGGGCCTGCCCGGCGGGGAGTTCGAGGAGGTGAAGCCACTCGGGGGCGGCACCCAGAACATCATGCTCCGCTTCCGCCGCGGCGGCCGCGAGTACGTGCTGCGCCGCGGGCCCAAGCATCTGCGGTCCGCCAGCAATACCGTCATCCAGCGCGAATCCCGCATCCTCGGCGCCCTCGGCGACACCGAGATCCGCGCCCCCAAGGTGATCGCCGCCTGCCCCGACGAATCCGTGCTCGGCGCGTCCTTCTACCTCATGGAGCCGATCGTCGGCTTCAACCCGCAGAACGAACTACCCGAACCGCACGCCTCCGACCCCGAGGTGCGCCGGCAGATGGGCCTGTCCGCGGTCGAGGCCATCGCCCGCCTCGGCTCGCTCGACCACGAGGCGCTCGGCCTGGCCGACTACGGCAAGCCGGAGGGCTTCCTGGAACGCCAGGTGCCGCGCTGGCTCAAGGAGCTCGACTCCTACAGCGTCAACGACGGCTACCCCGGCCCGGAGATCCCCGGCGTCGCCCAGGTCGGCGACTGGCTCGACCGCAACCGCCCCGCCCAGCCGAAAGCCGGCATCCTGCACGGCGACTGCCACCTCGCCAACATGATGTTCTCCTACGACGGCCCCGAGGTGGTGGCCATGGTCGACTGGGAGATGTCGACCATCGGCGACCCGCTGCTGGACCTGGGCTGGCAGATCGCCACCCGCCCGGTCCCCGGCACCACCGGCGCGGCGCTGGTCGGCTCCCTCGGCGCGGTCGGCGGCCTGCCCACACCCGAGGAGATGATCGCCCACTACGCGAAGTTCTCCGACCGCGACCTGACCCACGTCACCTGGTACACCGTGCTGGCCTGCTTCAAGCTGGGCATCGTGCTCGAGGGCACGCACGCCCGGGCCTGCGCGGGCAAGGCCCCCAAGCAGGTCGGCGACTTCCTGCACGCCATCACCCTCGAACTGTTCGAGAAGGCACACCAGCTGATGGAGTGACGGCACCGTAAGTTGGTCCTCATGCCGATCGTTCCCGATGCCAAGGACTGAACGTGGGCGCTCGAACGCGCCTGCGCCGAGTGCGGATTCGACCCCGCGCCGGGCCGGGAACCACCTCCACTCGCAACGGGCGGCCCAGGGCATCGGCGGAGTCCTGGAGGATGGCGAGATGGCGGCGGTGACGTCGTTGTCGTAGCAGTCCACACCGTCCTCGCGACCGGCCACCACCAACGGGCGATCCGGGCCGCCACATTCTCGCGAATGCGGGGGAGCAGCTCGGGTGTCCATACCCGCTCATCGGCCCCGAAGGCCATCCAGGTCCGCCGATGTGGCTGTCCTTCGTCGGGCATCACCCATGGTTGCCTCGGCATGGACCTATTCCTTCGGTCAGCGACAGCGGAGCAGGGCCTCACGGAGATTGCGCGAACGGACATCGTCGAGCACCGCCATGCCCAGGCGGTTCATCACATAGCCGAACCCCAGACCCGTTGCCGGATCGGCGAATCCGAACGAGCCGCCATAGCCGGTGGTGCCGTAGGCGCGCTTGTCGGAGCCGAACCGGAAACCGCCGCGCGACCGGCGGAAGCCCAGGTGGTAGCGGCTCGGGGTGAGCAGCACCAGGTCCTCGGCCGGGACGTCGTCGGCGGTGTCGGGAGAGCCCAGGCGGTCCAGCAGGCTCGCCTCGATGGGCAGCTCACCGGTCCGGCCCGCCGCCGCGCCGTACACCCGCGCCAGCGCCCGCGCGGTGCCGACACCGCCCGCGGCCGGGCTCTCCACCGCGAGGAATTCGCGGCGGGCGGCCCGGGCGGGCGCACCGACCTGCGGGCTGTTCAGCGCGCGGAAGGACAGACCGCGCTTGCTGTAGAGCTGAATGCCGATGCGCACCGGCAGATCTCGCTCATACCGCAGAATGTCGAGGCCCCCGGTCGCCGACAGTGCGGCCACCCGATCCAGCGAAACCTCCTCCGGCAGGCCGATATAGAACTCCGCACCCAGCGGTCCGGCAATGTCCTCGGCGAAGATGCGGCCCAGCGTGCGATGCTCCGGATCGACCCGCCGCAGCAGCTCGCCCTGATACAGCCCGGCCGTGATCGGGTGATAACCGTGCCGGGTTCCCGGCCGCCACAACGGTTTCTGCCCGGCCAGCACCACCGCCATCCGATCCAGATCGGCCATATCCGTGAGCCGGAACGGCCGATCCAGCGCCGCCAGCCCGGCCTGATGGTCCAGCAGCTGCCGCACGGTGATGGACTCCTTGCCGTGCGCGGCGAACTCCGGCCAGTGCAGCGCCACCGGATCCTCGTAGTCCAGCAGTCCCCGCGACACCACCGACGCCACCGCGAACGCGGTCATGCCCTTGGTCGAGGACCACACCGGGGCCATGGTGTCGCGCTCCCACATCACCCGGCGCTTGCGATCGCGATGCCCCGCCCACAGGTCCACCACGGGCCGATCCCCGTCGTAGACCGCCACCGCCGCACCGATCTCCCCGTGCCGGCGGAAGTTGCGGCGAAACGCGTCGGCGACCGGGCCGAAACCCGCGTCCACCTCGCCATGGATCGTGACCTGCTCACTCATGATGGGTCCGATCGTAACCGGGCATACGGTCTGTGCGGGGTCGCAGTGACGGCGGTGATGCCACTGCGACGCCAGTGCATAGCTGTGAGCAGTGCGTATCGCCCGATGGGCGGGCCACCCTGATGCCGTTTCGACTGATCCGACCCGGTAGCGTGGCCGCACATGCCCGGACTCCCTCGGATTACCGCATCATTGCTGCGGACCAAGCCCGTCGAACAGCTCACCTCCGATGGAGAACACACCGCACTGCGGCGCAGCATGGGCCTGATCTCCCTGATCGCGCTGTCGGTCGGTGCCACCCTCGGCACCGGCATCTTCGTGGTGCTGGGCGAGGCCGCACCGCTGGCCGGGCCCGCCGTCGTCGTCTCCTTCGTCATCGCCGCGCTGGCCGCGCTGTTCTCGGCCCTGTCCTACGCGGAACTGGCCGGCGCGGTGCCGGTGTCCGGATCGGCCTACTCGTACACCTATGCGACGCTGGGCGAGATCATCGCCTGGATCTGCGGGTGGTGCCTGCTGCTGGAGTACGGCGTGTCGGTGGCGGCGGTCGCGGTCGGCTGGGGCGCGTACCTCAACGAGTTCCTGGGATCGACCATCGGCTGGCGGATTCCGGCCGCGCTGGCACAGCCGCCGGGCGACGGCGGGGTGGTCAACCTGCCCGCCGCCATCGTGGTGGTGCTGGCCACCGTGGTGCTGCTCGGCGGCATCCGAGAGAGTGCGCGGGTCACCACCGTCACCACCATGATCAAGATCGCGGTGCTGGTGTTCTTCGTGGCCGTGGCGGTCACCGCCTTCCACTCCCCGAACCTGCACCCCTTCGCGCCGGCCGGGGTCTCGGGCATCGGGGCGGCGGCCTCGATGGTGTTCTTCTCCTTCATCGGCTTCGACGCCGCCTCCACCGCCGGCGAGGAGGCCAAGAATCCGCAGCGAGATCTGCCGCGCGCCATCATCATTTCGCTCGGCATCGTGACGCTGGTGTACGTGCTGGTGGCGCTGACCGCCGTCGGCGCGGTCGGCGTGGACGCCGTCAGCAGCTCGGGCGCGTCGCTGGCCACCGTGCTGGAACAGGTCACCGGGCGCGGCTGGCCCGCCACCATCCTCGCGGGCGGCGCGGTCATCGCCATCGCCTCGGTGGTGCTGACCGTGCTCTACGGGCAGACCCGCATCCTGGTCTCCATGTCCCGCGACGGGCTCATGCCCGCCGTACTGTCGCGGGTCGGGGAGAAGCGCGTGCCGACGGTCAACACGCTCATCGTGGGCGGCGTGGTGGCGGTGCTGTCGGCGCTGGTGCCGCTGGGCGAACTGGTGAACGCCACCAATATCGGCACGCTGGTGTCTTTCGGGCTGGTGAACATCGGCGTGCTGGTGCTGCGCCGCACCAAACCCGAGCTGCCGCGGTCGTTCCGGACCCTGGTGCCGCTGGTGCCGGTCATCGGCGTCGCCATGTGCGTATGGCTGCTGATCCACCTGCCGGGAGTGACCTGGCTGGCGTTCACACTGTGGTCGGCGGTCGGGCTGGTGGTGTACTTCGGCTACGGGCGGCCAAGGTCAACCCTGAACAATGCCATGCCTGCCGAACCCGCTACCTCACAGGCGCATTCGTAACCGGCGGACAGCCCAGAGGTTCGCGGCCGTCTCGATTCTGGACCGGCGGAGCGAAGCGGAGGAGCGGCGGAGCGAAGAATCGAGACCTCAGGGCCGCGAACCCGCCTGGAGCGAAGCGGAGGGCAAAATCAGACACAGTACTCTCGATATGTGCGAGCGCTGGAGCAGATTCGACAGTGGCCGGTCCGGAACGCGGCGGCGGGTGTCGTCGTCCGCGGCAAGGGCGTGGTGGACGCCGAGGGGGACGCCGCGCACGTCTTCCGGCTCGCCTCGGTGACCAAACCCCTTGTGGCATACGGGGTTCTGGTGGCCATCGAGGAGGGTGCGATCGAGCTGGACCAGCCCGCCGGGCCGCCCGGATCGACGGTGCGGCACCTGCTCGCCCATACCTCCGGCCTGGCCTTCGACACCACCGTGGTGCTGGCCCGGCCCGGCGCGAAGCGGATCTACTCCAGCGCCGGGTTCGAGGTGCTCGCGGATTTCGTTGCGGCGCAGACCGGTATCCCGTTCGACCAGTACCTGCGCGAGGCCGTCTTCGAGCCGCTGGGCATGAACTCCTCGGCGCTGGTCGGTTCGGCCGGACATGCCGCCCGCTCCTCGGTCGCAGATCTCTTGCGATTCGCCGAGGAATTGCTGGAACCTGCTGTCGTAAGTGCCGAATTGGTTTCCGAAGCAAGCAGAGTGCAATTCCCGGGATGCAATGGCGTCCTTCCCGGTTACGGGTCGCAGCGCCCCAACGACTGGGGATTGGGCTTCGAAATCCGCGACCACAAATCGCCGCACTGGACCGGTGGCGCGAACTCGCCGCGGACCTTCGGACACTTCGGGCAGTCCGGCACATTTCTCTGGGTGGATCCGGAAGTCGGCATGGCGTGTCTCGCGCTGGCGGACGAGAATTTCGGGGACTGGGCCCGAGCGGCGTGGCCGCCGCTCAGCGACGCCGTTATCGCGGAGTTCGCGTAGCGGCCGACACAGGCAGCAAGTAACACACGCAACACCGGGCACTCCAGTAAACTCGGGCAACGCCGAGCTCAGAAGGGGCCGTTGGGGAAGACGTCCCTCGTCGAGCCGGAGGTGTCAGTGGTGCATGCGTCGAGTCAGTTCGCGGAGGCGACGTCTGGAGTCGTCTATATCCATTCGTCGCCGGCCGCGCTGTGCCCGCATGTCGAATGGGCTCTCACCTCCACACTCAAGGCCCCCGCGAAACTGCGCTGGACCGCGCAGCCGGCCGATCCCGGACAGCTGCGCGCCACCACCGATTGGTGCGGCCCGGTTGGTACCGGAGGGAAATTAGCCAGAGCGTTGCGTGATTGGCCCGTGCTGTATTTCGAAGTCACCGAGGACCCCAGCGAGGGCGTCGACGGCGCCCGCTTCAGCTTCGTCCCCGGCCTCGGCCTCTGGAGCGGCGCCACCGGCGCCTGCGGCGACGTCATGGTCGGTGAAATGCGCTTGCGCGCCATCGTCGCCGAGGCCCGCGCCCCCGGCCGCGGCTCCGCCGCCGAGATCGCCGCGGAGATCGACCGCGCCCTCGGTACCGCCTGGGACGATATCCTCGAGCCCTACCGCCTCGGCGGCGAGGGCGCGGAAGTCACCTGGCTGCGCCGCGACGTCGGCTGATACCAGGAGGATTCGTGCGGACCACAGCGATCGCGGGTACTGCCCTGGCCATGGCGACGGCCTTCGTCCTCACCGCCTGCAACGACAACAGCCCCACCGTCGCCTCCGGCCCCTCGTCCCACCCCGCCACCTCCGCCGCCTTCCCGGCCGCGGGCCACGAGGTCGTGCAGTGTGGCACCGGCCCCTGGGGCTTGGCGGTCGTGGTCTCCACCGCCAAGGGCGCCGGCTTCTGCCCCACCGCGCTCTCCGTCGTCACCGCCTACGCCGACCAACGCGCCAAACAATCCACCGGCGACATCGCCGTCACCGTCGGTACCGTCCGGTGGATCTGCGGCGAACGCCCCGGCACCCCCAATCCCTATCAGGAATGCGCCAGCCAGAACGAGTCCGCCGAGAAGGTCCGCCTCCAGTCCTGACGCGGGATCCGCGATCGCGGGCCTGGGACCCCGACAACGTCTTCCACCACAACGCCAACATTCCCCCGCCTGACAGCGAAACCTGTTCCCGGCCAACGAAAAGCGGGCGGTCTCCGAGGAGACCGCCCGCTATCGCGTTGCCGCGTAACCGATTACAGCGGAATGTTCTTGTTGTGCTGCGGCCGCGCCGGGGCGGCGGCCAAGGCGGCGGCGATGGTGGAGCGGGTCTTGGCGGGCTCGATGACCTCGTCCACGACACCGATCGAGATGGCGCGTTGGACGCCACCGGCGATGCGCTCGTGCTCCTCGGTCAGACGCTCCAGCAGGGCCTCGCGCTCCTCCTCCGGGGCGGCCGCGAGAGCCTTCTTGTGCAGGATGCCGACCGCGGCCTTGGCGCCCATGACGGCGACCTCGGAACCCGGCCAGGCGTACACGGCGGTGGCGCCCAGCGAGCGGGCGTTCATCGCGATGTAGGCGCCGCCGTAGATCTTGCGGGTGACCAGGGTGACGCGGGGGACACGGGCCTCGGCGAAGGCGTGCAGCAGCTTGGCGCCGCGGCGCACCACGCCCTCGAACTCCTGCGAGACGCCCGGCAGGTATCCCGGCACGTCGGTGACGACGATCAGCGGGATACCGAAGGCGTTGCACAGGCGCACGAAACGCGAAGCCTTCTCGGCACTTTCGGAGTTGAGGCAGCCGCCCAGGCGGATCGGGTTGTTGGCCAGCACGCCGACGGTGCGGCCGCCGAGCCGGCCCAGACCGACCACCATGGAGCGCGCGTAGCCGCCCTGCAGCTCCTCGAAGGTGCTCTCGCCGTCGACATTGTCGAGCAGCTCATTGATGATCGGCTTGACGTCGTAGGCGCGCTTGGCCGACTCCGGCATCATGGCCTTGAGGTCGACGTCGCCGTGTTCGGCTGCGGCCAGGTCGAATTCGCCCTGCTCGGCGAACATCGAGACCAGGCGCCGGGCGCGGTGCATGGCATCGGACTCGTCGTCGGCGACGATGTGGCAGACGCCGGACTTCTTGCCGTGGGTGATCGGGCCACCGAGTGTCGCCATGTCCACGCTCTCACCGGTCACCGTCTTCACGATGTCCGGGCCGGTCACGAAGACGCGGCCTTCCGGAGCCATGATGACGATGTCGGTCAGCGCGGGGCCGTAGGCGGCGCCGCCGGCGGCGAAGCCGAGCACCACGGAAATCTGGGGGACCTGGCCGGACGCGCGGACCATGGCCTCGAAGACCAGGCCGACGGCGTGCAGGGCCTCGACGCCCTCCGCCAGCCGGGCGCCGCCCGAATGCCACAGGCCCACAACGGGAACCTTGGAATCGATGGCGGTGTCGATCGCGTCGACGATGTGCTTGCACCCCTCCACGCCCATGGCGCCGCCCATCACAGTGGCGTCGGAGCAGTAGGCGACGGTGCGGACGCCGTCGACCTCACCGATGGCGGCGAGCACACCGGACTTGTCGCGCGGGTGTAGCGGGAGAACGGTTCCGGGATCGAAGAAGCGCTGCAACCGACCCAGCGGGTCACGGGGATCGGTAGCGGTGTCGGCGTGAGCGGGGGCCATTATGGTCATCGCAAACTCTCCTCATGGGGGAAAGGCGGTCGCTGAGAGCGGCTGCGAATGTCTAAGTCCCGGGGGGATTTTCGGGTGCGGGATCGTCCATCCGAAAATCCCCGCCGGGACCGCTTGTCTTACTGACCGGTAAAGCTGAGCCGGATTTCCGGTTTACCGGGATGAATCCGTGTCAGTACCGGCCGAAGGCGAGCGCGACATTGTGCCCACCGAAACCGAAGGAGTTGTTGATCGCGTACTGGATGTCCTGCTGGCGCGCCGCGCCATGCACGACATCCAGGTCGATCGCCGGATCCTGGTTCTCGAGGTTCAGCGTCGGGGGGACGATGCCGTCCCGGATGCTGAGCACCGTGAGTACCGACTCGAGGGCGCCGACGGCACCGATCGAGTGGCCCAGGGCCGACTTGGGTGCGTAGACCGAGGCATGCTTGACGCCGGCCTTGTGAATCGCGTTGGCCTCCGCGGTGTCACCGACGGGGGTGGCAGTCGCGTGGGCGTTGATGTGGGTGATGTCCTGGGGGGACAACCCGGCGGTCTGCATCGCGCGCTGCATGGCGCGAGCCGCACCAGTGCCCTCCGGATCGGGGGCCACCAGGTGGAACCCGTCGGAGGTGATACCCGCGCCCATGAGCCGGGCGTGGATGGTGGCGCCACGAGCCTTGGCGTGCTCCTCGGTCTCGATGACCATGAGCGCGCCCGCTTCGCCGAAGACGAAGCCGTCGCGATCCTTGTCGAAGGGGCGCGAGGCCGCCTTCGGGTCGTCGTTGCGGGTCGACATGGCCCGCATCATGGAGAACGCGGCGATTGGCACCGAGTCGATGAAGCCCTCGACGCCGCCGGTGACGACCATGTCGGCGTCACCCATGACGATCATTCGCCACGCGTTGGCGATGGCCTCCGAACCCGACGAGCATGCCGAGACCGGAGTGACCACTCCCGCCCGGGCCTTGAGCTCGAGACCGACCACGGCGGACGGGCCGTTCGGCATGACCATCTGAACAGCGAGCGGCGAAATCTTGCGATAGCCGCCGTTCTTCAGCTTGTCCACCGAATCGATCAGCGCGTCGCCGCCGCCGAGACCGGTGCCGATGGCCACGGCGAGCCGCAGCGGGTCGACCTCGGGAGAGCCGGCGTTCTTCCACACCTCGCGACCGAGCACGGTCGCCAGTCGCTCGACGTACGCCATGCGACGGATCTCGACCCGATCGAGCAGCGTGTCCGGCGACACCTTCAGGTGGCCGCCAATTCGAACTGGAAGGTCGTACTCCGCAATGAAGTCGTCCTCGAGAGTGTCGATGCCGCTCTCGCCATTGAGGAGGCCCTTCCACGTCGCATCGACGTCACCGGCGATCGACGTGGTCGCCGCCATGCTCGTTACGACGACGTTGGGAAAGTTCCCGTTCAAGGTGGAAGGAGTGGTCACGGTGTCGGTTCCTACTCGCCCTCGGCGCCGAACTTGGCCTTCAGCTCAGCGGCCGCGTCGGAGTTCTCGGCCTCGAGCTTCTGGATGTACGCCACCGCGTCGCCAACGGTCTTCAGGCTCGCCAGGTCCTCGTCGGGGATCTTGACGCCGTACTTGTCCTCGGTCTGGACGGCGATCTCGACCATCGACAGCGAGTCGATGTCCAGGTCGTCGACGAAGGACTTCTCGATGGTCACCTCGGAGGGCTCGATACCGGTCACCTCTTCGATGATCTTCCCGAGCTCTTCGACGATCTGTTCCTGGGTCAGAGCGGCCACTGTGGTGGCTCCCTTCTTATTTCTTGTAGAGGGTGGATTTTCAATTGTTTGCGACCCGGTTGCTCCATCGCCGTTGATAGGAGCGGGCCGCGAGCCAAGCTAGCTTGCCGCGGTGAGTTCGGCGAGCGCGGGGAGGTCCGCGGGTGTCTTCAGCGCCAGATTCGGGGTGCCCTTGAGCTCCCGCTTGGCGATGCCGACCAGGGTGCCCGCCGGCGGCAACTCTGCCACCGCGGAAACCCCTGCCGCACGGATCGTTTCAGTGCACAGGTCCCAGCGCACGGGGCGTGTGACCTGGGCAGCGAGCTTGTCGACCGCGTCCTGGCCGGAGCTGACCGGTTGCCCGTCGAAGTTCGACAGCAGGGTCCAGACCGGCGCGCTGGGCGCGATCTTGGCGATGGCCTCCGCGACCGCGTCCTGGGCGGGAGCCATGAACGCGGTGTGGAAGGCGCCAGCGACCGGAAGTGCACGGACGCGGGCCTTTTCGGGCGGGTTCGCGGCAAGGGCTTCGAGCGCCTCGAGCTTACCCGCGGCCACGATCTGACCAACCGCATTGCGATTGGCCGGAATCAGACCGAGATCATCGAGACGAGCGAGCACCTCCGCTTCGTCACCACCGAGCACCGCGGACATACCGGTCGGCTCGAGTGCGCAAGCTTTGGCCATTTCCGCTCCGCGGATGGCGGCCAGGACCACCGCGTCATCGGCGGAGATGACTCCGGCGACGGCAGCGGCGGCGAATTCGCCGACCGAGTGTCCGGCGACGACTGTATCCGCGGGAAGCGAATCCTGCGGGATTTCCGCGAAAGCCATGAGGGCAGCCGCGACGACGAGCGGCTGGGTGACGGCCGTGTCGACGATTTCATCGGCGGTCGCAGTCGTGCCCAACCGCAGCAGGTCCAGCCCCGAGGCCTTCGACCACAGCGCGATGCGGTCCGCAGCGCCGGGAAGTTCGAGCCAAGGGGTGAGCATGCCGGGAGTCTGAGAGCCCTGTCCAGGGGCGAGCAATGCGATCACGACTCAAGAAAACACTGTGAGGCCGCTCTCACGAGATGTCGGCGCGAATGAAGCTTGCTTGGCAGTTTTGTGAGGAGTCCACAAAAGACCACGTGGGCTGTGCGGATCGCCCGATGCCCGAATCTCGTTACACCCCATCCTTAGGATCTGTGACGGGAGTCATATCGGTGGCAGGAGTGGGTGATTCGTTACGAGTTCGTGTCAGCCGACCTACTGTGGCCGCGATACGTAACACATAGGCATCACGCGGGTTCATCGGATCCCGGCCCGTGATGTCGGCGATTCGCTTGAGCCGATAGCGCACCGTATTTGGATGAACGAACAGCTGGCGGGCGCAGGTCTCGACGGCTCCACCGCAATCCAGATACGCGTCCAGCGTGTCCGATAGATCGGCGCTGGCGGCGGCCAACGGTAGCACGAGGTGCTCGTTCAGGGCGTCTATGGCCGCGCGGTCGCCGAGCAGGGCGCGTTCGGGCAGGAGTTCGGAGGCGTGCACCGGGCGTGGCGCACCCCGCCAGCCCACCACGGCCTCCATGCCGGCCATCGCCTCCACCGAGCTGACGTGCGCGGCGGACAGCGCCCGCATGGTCGGGCCGATCACCACCGGACCCTCGGAGAAGGCCTCGGCGAGCAGATCCGCCAGGAACTGCGACGGATACATCGGATCGCCGAGATGTCCGCTGACTACCATCACCAGCCGCGAACCCTGCACCACGGCGAGCGCGTTGCGGCCGTGCCGGCCGGCCACACTATGTACGGAACTGACAACAGCCACCTGATCCTTGGGGGGAGTGCCCACAAGGACCGTCGCGGGGGCGGTCGCGTCCCAATTGAGAGTGGCCGCACGGGAGAGCATCTCGGGGCCGGTGTCGCCGCGCACCACGGCATCGACGACCAGGGCCTCCAATCGGGTGTCCCACGCGCCGCGCGACTCCGCGGCCGAGGCGTACACCGAGGCGGCGGCGAAGCCCAGCTCCCGCCCGTACCGCAGCACCGCCTCGGTGAGCGCCACCAGCTGACGGTCGTTGCGCGCCAGGGCCGGCAGCCACTGCTCGAAGAACTCCATGGCCACCCGGACCATGTCGACGGTCTGGCGCAGCGTCAGCCGCCGCGCCAGATCGTCCGGAATCACTTGGAAGGCATCGAGACTGAAGCGGATATCCGACTCCGGGTCCTGCAGCCACTCCAGGAAGTTCACCACCGCTGTCTGCACCAGCATCTGGACGCCGGCCCGCTGGGCGGCGTCCAGATTGGCGAAGAACGGCAACCGATCCTGCATCGAGGCCACGGCCTCGGTGGACAGGCGACCGGAGAACTGCTTGACCCGTTTCAGGAGGGTGTCCGGAAGCGGGTCGCGCGTCTGCCGATTCGGGGAGAGCGCGCCGGTCGGGAGATAGACCTCATGGGAGGAGGTGCCGTCTTCGTTGATCCGGCGCGGTCTCGGCGGTTTACGTTCCACGGTATTTATGTTCGGTTATGCGTCGCCGCCTTCGGTACCGGGTGCCGCCTTCGGCGCGGCGTTCACGTCGTCGATGGCGTAGCGGCGTGCCGCCTCGGCCACCGTGGCGGGTGAAATCCGGCCCTGAGCAGCGAGACCCTGCAGCGCGGCGACCACGATGGACGCGGCATCCACATTGAAGACGCGGCGTGCGGCCGGGCGGGTGTCGGAGAAACCGAAACCATCCGTACCGAGGGTGATGTATTCGGCAGGCACCCACTGGCGGATCTGGTCGGGCACCGCGCGCATCCAGTCGGAGGCGGCGACGACCGGGCCCTGCGCCTTGGACAGCACCTCGGTGATGTAGGGCAGGCCCGGATCCTGGTCGGGGTGACGGAGTTTGGCGATCTCCTTCGCGAGGGCCTCCTTGCGGAGCTCACCCCACGAGGTCACCGAATAGACATCGGCCTGCACACCCCACTCCTGGGCCAGCATCTCCTGTGCGCGCATGCCGTCGGGCATGGTGACGCCCGCGACCAGGATGTTGGCGCGCAGGTCGCCGGCGCCGCCGGGCCGGTACAGGTAGATGCCCTTGAGCAGGCCCGCCACGTCCAGGTTCTCCGGCTCGGCCGGCTGGACGTAGGGCTCGTTGTAGAGGGTGATGTAGTAGAAGATGTCCTCGCCGCCGAATTCGTGGTGCACCGAACGCGATTCGGGATCGGTGCCGGGCAGCGCCTCCTGGTAGCCCTGGGCCGGGCCGCCACCGTACATGCGGCGCATGCCGTCGCGCACGATGTGGGCGATCTCGAAGGAGAAGGCCGGATCGTAGGCGACACAGGCCGGATTGGTGGACGCCAGCAGTAGCGAGTGACCGTCGTTGTGCTGCAGGCCCTCACCGGTGAGCGTTGTTCGCCCGGCGGTAGCTCCGAGCACGAAGCCGCGCGCCATCTGATCCGCCGCCGCCCACAGGCCGTCACCCGTGCGCTGGAAGCCGAACATCGAATAGAAGATGTAGAGCGGGATCATCGGCTCGCCGTGGGTGGCGTAGGAGGTGCCGACCGCGGTGAAGCTCGCGGTGGAACCGGCCTCGTTGATGCCCTCGTGCAGGATCTGGCCGACGCTCGACTCTTTGTAGGCAAGCATCAAATCCGCGTCGACCGATGTGTACAACTGGCCGTTGCGGTTGTAGATCTTCAACGAGGGGAACCACGAGTCCATGCCGAAGGTGCGGGCCTCGTCGGGGATGATCGGGACGATGCGCTTGCCGATCTCCTTGTCGCGCAACAGCTCTTTCATCAGCCGCACGAACGCCATGGTGGTGGCCACCGACTGCTTGCCCGAACCCTTGCGGACCGAACGGTAGGCCTCGTCGCCGGGCAGTTGCAGCGGCTTTGCCAGCGTGCGGCGCTCGGGGACGAAACCGCCCAGCTGCTTGCGGCGATCCATCATGTACTGGATCTCGGGCGCGTCCTGGCCGGGGTGGTAGTACGGCGGCAGGTAAGGGTTGGCCTCGAGCTCGGCGTCGGTGATCGGAATGCGCTGCACGTCGCGGAACGCCTTCAGATCGTCGAGGGTCATCTTCTTCATCTGGTGCGTGGCATTGCGGGCCTCGAAGTGCTTGCCCAGGCCGTAGCCCTTGATGGTCTTGGCCAGGATGACCGTCGGCTGACCCTGGTGCGCCATGGCCGCGGCGTAGGCGGCGTAGATCTTGCGGTAGTCGTGGCCACCGCGCTTGAGGTTCCAGACCTCGGCGTCCGACAGGCCCTTGACCAGTTCCTTGGTGCGCGGGTCGCGGCCGAAGAAGTGCTCGCGCACGTAGGCGCCGTCATTGGCCTTGTAGGTCTGGTAGTCGCCGTCGGGCGTGCTGTTCATCAGGTTCACCAGCGCGCCGTCGCGGTCGGCCTGCAGCAGGGCGTCCCACTCCCGGCCCCAGACCACCTTGATGACATTCCAGCCGGCGCCGCGGAAGAACGACTCCAGCTCCTGAATGATCTTGCCGTTGCCGCGAACCGGCCCGTCGAGGCGCTGCAGGTTGCAGTTGATGACGAAGGTCAGGTTGTCCAGGCCCTCGTTGGCGGCCACCTGGATCAGGCCGCGCGACTCCGGCTCGTCCATCTCGCCGTCGCCGAGGAACGCCCAGACGTGCTGGTCCGAGGTGTCCTTGAGGCCGCGGTCGTGCAGGTAGTGGTTGAAGCGGGCCTGGTAGATGGCGTTCATCGGGCCCAGACCCATTGACACCGTGGGGAATTCCCAGAAGTCCGGCATCAGGCGCGGGTGCGGGTAGGACGACAGGCCGTGGCCCGGACCGCCGTGGCTGTACTCCTGGCGGAAGCCGTCCATCTGGTCCGTGGTGAGGCGGCCTTCGAGGAAGGCGCGGGCATAGATGCCGGGGGAGGCGTGGCCCTGAATGAACACCTGGTCGCCGCCGCCCGCGTGGTCCTTGCCGCGGAAGAAGTGGTTGAAACCGACCTCGTAGAGCGCCGCCGAGGACGCGTAGGTCGAAATGTGGCCGCCCACACCGATTCCCGGCCGCTGGGCGCGGTGCACCATGACCGCGGCGTTCCAGCGGATGTAGGCGCGGAAGCGGCGCTCCACCTCCTCGTCGCCGGGGAACCACGGCTCGTTCTCGGTGGGGATGGTGTTGACGTAGTCGGTGGAGGTCAGCGCGGGGATGGCGACATGGCGCTCACCGGCGCGTTCGAGCAGGCGCAGCATGAGGTAGCGGGCACGGCCGGGGCCCTCGCGGGTGAGCATTTCGTCGAAGGAGTCGAGCCATTCACTGGTCTCCTCCGGGTCGATGTCCGGCAGGTATGACGCCACCCCCTCGCGAATCACTCGAACCCGGCCTCCCGCCGGGGATTTGCGTGTCGATCCATTGGTGGAATTCGACGAAGTCGGGTGCATCAAGTCGGTCAAGACGTTTGCTCCTCGTACACATGGGGTGGGACATCTGGTGTGGCGTCAATACCCCGGATATCCGCTGGTGGGCGGCATACCCGTAACGACTGGTCTGGGGCGCATCTCACATCCTTGCCGATGATGCGGCCCAGGTCATCATGTCAGCCGGAAATCCAGTACGGTTGCGCAGGGAATCGCGCCGCTCGCGACGCCATCCAACACCGCCGGGCTGGATCGGGGAGGAACCAAGTGAAGCTGCTGAACCCGCGGGGGTTCGGACTGGTGTGCGCGTCCGCGGCGGTGGCGGGTGGATTGGTACTGGCCGGGTGCGCGAACACGGTCGAGGGTACTCCGACCGCCAATCAGGTTCAGGTGACGTCGTACAGGGCCGAGGCCGCGTCGTCCTCGGCTGCCGCCGCCTCCTCGAAGGCGGCCGCGGCGACTGCCAAGGCGACCGCCGACAACTGCGATCCGTTCCGCAAGATCACCGGGACCGCTGTCGATCGCTACAACGAGTTCGTCGACGCGCACGACGGGAACGCGGCCGACCAGATCGCCAAACGCGACACGGCGGCGTCCGCGCTCGAGGACGCCGCGAAGACCGTCGAGACTCAGGTGGGCGCGTCGGGCTCCGACTTGCAGGCGGATCTGGGGCAGAAGTTCACCGACTACGTGACCGCGGCGCGGTCACTGGCCGCGGAGGTGCGGAAGATGACGACCAGCTCGTCGGTGTCGCCGCTGAACGACGCGAGTCGCAAGGTCAACGATGCTCTGACCGCGGTCCGGAACGCCTGCCCGGCCAAGTGAATCGGGCCGTTCACGCGGTGTGAAACCGGGCTGTCCAAGGGATCTCAACGGTCTCACATACGACATTTAGGGTGCGATTTCGGCCGATCGGCTTGCGCTGGGCGCTTTTACCATGTTCGCTTGCAACTACCTATTGTCGGGAGTTGAGGAGGACACCACCGTGGTCGCCGCGGCGGACGCGCAGAACTACGCTCAGAAGCTTGGCATTTCACACGACATGGTGGTTCAGGAACTGGGCTGGGACGAAGATACCGACGACGCGCTTCGCGCCGAGATCGAGGAAGCCACCGGTTCCGAGCTGCTCGACGAAGACACCGATGAGGTGGTCGACGTCGTGCTGCTGTGGTGGCGTGAGGGTGACGGTGACCTGGTGGATGAGCTGCTGAACGTGATCACCCCGCTAGCCGACGACGGCGTCGTCTGGGTGCTCACCCCCAAGACCGGTCAACCCGGCCATGTCGATCCGAGCGAAATCGGCGAGTCGGCGACCCCCGCCGGCCTCACCGCGACCACCCCGGTCTCCCTGGGCACCTGGACGGGCACCAAACTCACCCAGCCCAAGACACCTTCCAAGCAGCGCTGAGGCCTCCACTAAGGTTTCAGGTAAGCCGAGTGACAACGGTGGATTCCGCGTGTCTCCACGCCGCGTCGCTCGGTGCTGCGCTCAGGACATGAGGATGGAGGGGAAGGTATGCCGCTCGAGGTCGGTTCGGTCGCACCGGACTTCACGCTGAAGGACCAGAACAATCAGGAAGTCACGCTGTCGAGCTTCCGCGGCGAGAAGAACGTCCTGATCGTCTTCTACCCCCTGGCCTTCACCGGTATCTGCCAGGGCGAACTCTGCAAGGTCCGGGACGAACTCCCCAAGTTCCAGAACGACAACGCCGAGATCCTCGCCATCTCCGTGGGCCCCCCGCCCACCCACAAGATCTGGGCAGCCGAACAGGGCTACACCTTCCCCCTCCTCTCCGACTTCTGGCCGCACGGCGCCGTAGCCCAGACCTACGGCGTCTTCAACGAGAAATCCGGCTACCCCAACCGCGGCACCTTCGTCGTCGACAAGGACGGCATCGTCCGCTTCGCCGAAATGAACGGCCCCGGCGAGCCCCGTGACCAGCACGCTTGGGAAAAAGCCCTCGCCACACTAGATTCATAATCCGTTGCCCACGGCCCCAGGGGTCAGACGGCACGTCCGATCCCGGCGCAAGTCGGGCATCCGGGGCGTATAGCTCAGCGGTAGAGCACTGGTTTTACACACCAGCGGTCGGGGGTTCGATCCCCTCTGCGCCCACTTCAGAAAACCCAGGTCAAGCCTGGTTTTCATGTATCAGCTGCGATCTTGGAAGCCGCTCGTGTTGGCAATCGTGTAGCAGCAATTGATAACCAAGTGCTAGCTGTCGCTGGTTGTCTCTTCCTAATCAGGCAACGCCCGCGCTCTGTATCCCATGATCCAGCCGGAACGATGTGCGAGACTATCGATCACAACCAGGCACTGGCTGGGAAGGGGCGGGGACCATGAACGTCGCCGCGGTTCTTGCGCCTGCGCTTGCGGTACCGGGTGCTGTCGTCGCATGGCGGGCGATACGAGACGATCTGTGGTCCGATCGTCGCCTGCTGCGACAGATAGAGCACCTTTCCAAGGTCGTCGAGGCGCTGGATGACGAATGTCCGCAGCAATTGATCGTGAAGCGCTCTCGCGCCCGGCGAGAGTTGGTGGCCCACCATACGATCCTCCCCGAGGACACGGATTCTCCAACGTTCTTGGGATTTTTTGCGTGTGCGGTAGTGCTGGTGGCGTTGCCGATCGTGTCTGCACAGCTGTGGCCATCGCTCTTGACCGAGATCATCGGCATCTGTGCGTATCCCGCGGCTATAGCGACAATCGCGATGGGAATCAATATGATCGGTCGACTCGACGGCCGTCGCTTGCTGTTCATCCGTCTCGGTGATCGTGACGATCTCCCTACGCTCCCGCCAATCTCGCCTTGGCCGCTACTGTCGTGGACGCCGGGAAGGCGCAGGATTAACCGTTGGGTCGATGAGGCGCTCGGGCCAGATATCGTCCCGCCCGAAGGGATCACTGCCGATCAGGTCGTGCACGTTGCTCGCAAGATCGACCAGTGGTATGCGGCCCGGTGGTCGCGCAGGCTTCAAAACTGGTTGCGAGACTTACTGATCCGCATGAACGCGCCTACGTAAGTGCCTGCCGGACCTGATCCCATTGGCTGTCACCGAGCTTGGCGTATCGCTGGGTAGTCCGAATCGAGGCGTGCCCAAGAAGTTCCTGCACCTGTTGGAGCGGGACGCGTGCACGCACTAGACGGCCGGCGTAGGTGTGGCGAAGGTCGTGTGGGCGTACCGAACCCAGCCGACGCTTGTCGTCATCGTCGCCGACCCAGGCGACCCGAGTCGCCGCTACGAACCGGTCCCTGAAATTGTCTTGATCGAAGGGGCGATTGTCGGTGTGTGCCAGTAGCAAGCCGCTCCGGACCGTCCGGCCATCATCGACGTACTTCACTGGCGCTGGTGTGCCGAGCCCCTTCTTCTTGATCTCCGCCGCCAGGATCTTGGTTAGCTGGTCTCCGATGGGGATTATGCGGCGCTCGTAGTCCTTTGGGGCCTTCATTCGCTTGGCGGCCTTGTCCCATGCCCATTCGATGCTGATCGTCTTGCGCTTGAGGTCGATGTGCTCCCGGTGGAGGCCCTGCGCTTCGCCCATCCGCATACCGGTACCGATCAGCACGTCCACGACGAGCTGATCGAACTCATCGAGAGGTTTCCGGAGGGCTTCGAACTCATCGTCTTCGAGGTATCGCTCCGGAGTAGGTCCAGGCTTGGGCAAACTGATGTCGTGACACGGGTTCACCGGGATGATTTCCGCCTTGAAGGCTGACCGCAGCGAGGCGCTCAGGAGGCGGTAACACTTCTCAACTGAAGTGGGAGCCATCGTTTTTCGAATTTCCGAAACCCACTCTTGGACGTCAGGCTGGGTGATGTCTTCGAGCAAGACCGTGCCCCACTTGGGCACCAGATGCTTATTGATCCGATGAGTGTCGATCTTCTGGGTGCCCTCGTCGACTACTCGACGTAGCGTCCACCGAGGAAGCCATTCGTTCCAGGTCATCTGCTCAGGTGGGTGATACTTGCGTTCACGGATCGCATCCTCAGCCGCAGTGGCCTTGCGCTCCGCGACTGACTTCTTGGCGAAAGTGCCTCGTACCCTGCGTGTTTTGCCCGCGGCGTCACGGTAGAGACCGCTGTATCGACCGCTCGGGAGCTTCTGAGCCCATCCCATGTCAGACCCGCCTTGGAAGATTCGATCACGTGTAGCAGGGCATCGACTGCTACACGACATTATGAACTTCGAAGCCACAAGATTGCTGAAAACGTCGGCGTGAGTGGACATTTGGGGTCGTATACTGACATGACGAACTATTCGTGGTGGGGATCGAGGTGTTCCATCCATGGCGCAAGTCGTGCAGCCCAATCGGAAGCTGATGGCTGTCATGGAGGAGGCCGGCATCAAGAATCACGGGCTCGCGAACAAGATGCAGGAGGCGAGTCTCCGCGACGGTGGCAAGCCGGTGAAGACCTCACACACGAACGTCGGCAAGTGGAGGGACGGTACGACCGGCCAGCCTGTAGCGCGCCAGTGTGCCGTGATGCTCAAGGTTCTGAGCGAGTTGGTAGGTCGGGACCTGAAGCCCGCAGACATTGGCTACCCGGACATCAAGCTGGATCAGAAGCCCACGCTGGCAATCGTGGAGTCATTCGAAGATCCACTCTTGATATCCGAAAGGCTTCAGAGGCTGGGGGAGATCGACGTCGATGATTCTGTCTTGGATATCGTGGACTTTGCGCTGGAAGACATTGTTGATCGCTACGAAGTTGAGGGTCCGCGAAAGCTCTCCCCGACAGTCATTTCGCTTCGCCGCAGGATAGATGAGCTTGCGCGGCAGAAGCAGCATCCGAAGCAACTTGAACGCCTGTACCGTCTGGCGGCCCAGCTATCGGGAATGCTGAGCTACATGGCCGTAAACAGAGGCCGGTTCCCTCATGCGCGGATGTACGCCAAAGAAGCGTTGTATGTGGCCAGCCTGATCGATGACCTTGAGCTACAGGCTTGGATCAAGGGGACCGAGAGCTTCTGTGCCTACTACATGGGCAAGTTCGGTATGGCTGTTGCCTTGGCTGAAGAAGGGCTGCGCTATGCACCCGAGAGCCCGCAGGCAATTCGACTGCTGTCCAATGGGTTAGCGCGCGCACTGGGCAAGGTCGGTGATCTCAATGGAGTTCATGCGGCGATCGACCGGGCGAACGCTCTCGCTGAGACGCTGGCGATTCCGGACGGGCTGACGCCAGCGCTCTCGTTCGAGCCCTACAGCCACGCACGGTTCGCTGCCAACGCAGCGACTGCGTATTTGTCGGCGGGTGACTATCAGAAGACTCTCGAATACGGGCATCAAGTGGAATCGCTAGTAGATGAGTCTGATTCGGTTTGGAGTCGATCTTTGGTCAGGCTGGATATTGCCACGGCCTTGGTGAAGTCATCCAGCCCGGATGTTGAGCAGGCGGTGTTCCTCGGCGCTGAAGCACTGACTTTCTCAGAAGAGCGGCCGATACGATCGGTGTGGCAGCGCGCGCATGAATTCGGAGCTGCCACACAGTCGTTCGACGCATCCGAGGTTCGGGACTACCAAACTGTACTTCGTGACTGGTCTGATCGGGTCAGGGAATTCTCGGCATCGGCGAAAGCTAGCTAGCCCCGAGTTCCAGGGTCGCGACATCATTCCAACGGTATGCCTGCGACTCGCGGCGAAGTCGAACGATCTTGATCGCTTCAACCTGCACTGTGGCGGTACTAAGGTCACGGATGGAGCTGATTTGTTTGATGATAGGTTCGGCATCTTGCCGCCGATTGCTGTACCCAATTCCAAGGTGCGGCCGGAAGTTCTCGGTGCTTGCGATGGGAATCGACGGGAATATCTGCTGTGTCGAGTCACGAATTACCTGGTGCAGGTTGAACAGTTCGGTCCATGGCGACACACTGAATCGGATAGCACCGCGGGAGCCTGCAAGCGGGCCGATCTCCAGTGTGAAGGACTTAACGTCGTTCAGCTTAGGCTTGGCGTTACCCGCCAGAGCTTGGATGTCGTCATCTTTGATTTCGTCCAGATCACCGATCCGCAGCATGGTGATGTGCAACCCGTCGAGCGGCGCAAAATCGATGCCGTCTAGCTTGAGCTCGTTGTTGCAGTGTCGCGCCAACTCGATCAGTTCTAGGTCGCGAAACGTCAAGTACCAGAAGTAGGTTTCATGATCGGCGGGCCAGTCGCGACGCCCCCAATGATCGATCATCTGCGGGACGTTTCGAAATGCTTCCCAATCGTTCTCGCAGATGGACCTGCGATCCGACAGGGAGGCTGGAAGCGTCGGGGGGAACGTCCCCGATCTTGCGTCTCTGATCATCGGTCCTGAGCTCTGTTCGTCCGCCACCACCACAGACTACTTGTGCCGTTGGGCCGAAATGTGCCCTTCGATGTGCCGTGTTTGCAGCCTTCGTTCGCGAGTTTCCTGATCTGGCAAGGCATTTCACGCCATGCCAGATCAAGGAGGCACATTCATGACACAGAGACGAACTCCGGACATGCGCGTCCCGAGCAGCCAGCTGATGAGCCTGCGGGACGCCGCAGCGTTCGCCCAGGTCGACATCAAGACGATCCGCCGCTGGATAGACGGCGGACACCTGACCGCTTATCGGATGGGGCCGCGACTACTGCGGGTAGAACGTAGCGAGCTGCTGGCGGTCGCGAAGCCAGTTGAGGCGAACTTCCCTGGTGGTGCGGTATGATGCGCACCTCGTTCTTGCTGATTGGGATCTTGCTGGCGATCGGGATCTTCGTGCCCCAGGTGGCCGTGCTGCTCCTGATCACGATCTTCTTGCTCGGTGTCGTGGGCGCCGTCTGGAGCTATCGGGTTCCGTTCGACCGTCGTCGCCGGGGTGGTCGGCGATGAACGACTACCTGATGTTCGACGATCGCGACCGTGCTCGGGTGGGTGTGCCGATGTCGCCGCTGGCGTTGGCGGTACTGGTGCTACTCGGTTTCGTGTTCGCAGCGGGTCTGTATCTGGGCGTGCTGCTGTTCGGTACTCGCGAGAGCCTGCCGACCACTGTGGTGACGTGTCCTGCGCCGGGGACACAGCAGGTGGCTGTGTGGCCGAAGGGCTGCCCGCGTGAGGCGGTGACGCCATGAGCAAGCCGGAGATTCGGTTGCAGCCGTGGGAGACCCGGCTCGAGGAATTCATCGCACAGCAGTATGGGCTGTCGTTCGACACCCTGACCAAGGCGATTGGTAAGGGGCCGCGGGCGGCCAGCAAGCTGGCGCAGCGGTTGAAGAAGACTGGGCGTGCGGAAGTGGCTCGGGTGGACTGCGGGTCCCCGGGGCCGTGGCGTAACTCAGCGAACTTCGATGACCCGGGCGAGGTTCCGCACGGTCCGCTGTGGATCTTTTCCGAACGTCCGATCGCCTGGGGCTACCTGGAATTCGATCCAGGGGAGTGGCGGCCGAAAGCATCAACGACGGCGCATCTGACCGCCGTGACGGAGTTGCGGCTGGCGCTCACCGGTCTGGACACCGACCCGCGGGTGTGGACCAGTGAGCGGCTGCTACGTCGGCGGCTCAAGTCCGAAACCGGGCGGGTCGAAGTTCACATCCATGACGCGTGGGTGCGGGACTTCACCGATGCGGACAAGGTGTGGGCGGTCGAGGTCGAGCTGTCGCGCAAGTTCGGCGAGGGGCGCCTGGCCCGGGCCTTGTCGGCGGCATTGGACGCTGCCGACCGCAGCGAGTTGGCCGGCGTCCTGTACTTCGTGCGCGGTGCCGGTCTGCGTCGCGCAGTCGAAGTTGCCGCGACCCGGCTCGCGCATCAGCGAGATGTCGATCATCTGCCGAATCTCGAAATTCATGACTTGGACATCACTTTGGCGCAGAAGGGGATGCGGTCATGAGCGAATGTGTCCCGTTGATCACCCCGCAGGACTGTGGCACTACGCTCGCCGCACCGCCCGCGCCGACCTCTGTCGCCCCGGTGCCCGTTCCGCCGTCGTCACCGCCGGAGGTCGTGGTGGGTTCGGTTGCCCCGCACACACCTTCGCCGGAGAAGTTCGAGAACTCCTCACTGCCGAACGGCTGGCATGCACCGGACTGGCACCTGCACATCTCCAGCGTGACCGATGTGTTGGCCTGGCTGGGCACGCTGCTGCTGGGGCTCGGGTTCCTGGTCGGGCTGGCGGTGGCCATGGTGTGGGTGGCGCACTGGCGGCGCTGGGATGCTCGGCAGGTCCGCAACTATGCGTTCGGTGCACTGGTGCTGCCGATCGGCGCGATGGGCATCGCGAACTCCTGGTTCGCGGCTCCTTCGTTGTGGTGGCAGGGCACACAGGTTTTCACGCGTTCGGGTCCCGGGTCCGGGGCATTGGTCGCGATGACCGCGGGGTGCCTGCCGCTCGCATGGGGTGCCGCGGCGGTGTACCGGTCGCGGTTCCTCTCGCGGCTGGGTACCGAAGGTGTGGACTCACCGTGGAAGACCCGGCGGCTGTTGCGCCGCCAGCAGCACGGGCAGGCCGACGCCGCACGCCGGGCCGCGAAGTACGGTGCGCCGCTGGCGACCGGCTGGCTCAAAAACCGGGTGGTGCTCGGGACGCTGTCGGAGAAGACCGATGCAACGCAGCCGACGACGATCACGCAGTTGGTGGCGAAGCGGTCGGCGAAGTTGGAGATCCCGATCGAGGGCCTGGGACACCAGTTCGTTCTCGGTAAGTCTCAAAAGGCAGGTAAGACCACTCTTCTGGTCCGTTACGGCACCGGCTTGTACGAGGCGTATTGGCGGCGGTATGTGCGGACCGGGGAGAAGCGCCCGTTGCTGATCTTCGTGGATTGCAAGGGCGGCAAGGCGGGTCTGGCGACCGGCCGCCAGGTGGTCAAGATCGCCCACAGGCAAGGGATTCTGCCGCAGCGGATCGCGTTGTGGCCCATCACGAACCGGTTCGACATGTGGGCAATGGACGAGGGCGACCAGACCGCCACCCTCGAAACGATGATCAATCCGGTGCAGGCCACCGACGCGGGCGCAGAGCACTTCAAACAGAACCGCATCCGGGTGGTGCAGCTGGCGGTGCAGGCCCCGGGCGGGAAACCGAAGAGTAGAGAGGACTTCCTGCAACGGCTGTCGCTGAAATGGCTCAAGGACGCCTGGGCTGGCCATGAGGCGATCTTGGCGGAGATCGATGATCTTCAGCAGAACAAGCCGCCCGCGATCGGGGACGTGGCGGGCAAGTTCCGCAACATCTTCAACGCGATCGGCGAAGGCTTCGACGGCGGCCGACCGTTGGATTCCTTCGACGTGGTGTATGCGACGGTGCCCGGGACCGTCCGCGGCGAGTACGCCCGCGCCCAGGTCGCCGCGATCACCACCCTGATCTCCCAGTTCGCGTGTGGTGAGCATGACCGGCAAATCATTTTGATCATTGACGAGATGTCGGCTGTGGCCGACAAGACCGGCGGCATCAACCAATTCACCATCGCCGAACGGCTTTTGGGGATGGGTGTTGTGGCAATCTTTGCCGCCCAGAACCAATACGGGCTCGGCCAAACCCCCGATGAGCGCCGCCGCCTGATGGAGTCCTGCCCGTCCGGTGGATTACTGATGGTGCAGGAGGGTCCGGGCAAGGTGTCGGAGGTGTTCGGGACGCGCCCGGTCACCGAGAATTCCCGCCACTCCAAGGGTGGCAAGGTCGGCGACGAAGGGACCCTGGGCAACCGGGAAACCTTCTTCATCGACCCGAACCGGCTCGCCGAATTCGGCTGCGGAGACGTGGTGTGGGTGCACGCCCTCAAAGCCCAATGGGGCCATGTGGTCCCGGTCGAGCTGGACGAGATCACTCCGTTGCCCGCGGACCCGCACCCGGAGCGTTGGGCCACGAACACGAAGCCGCGAGTCTCTCTGCGGGCGGTGCGGGATCTGGATTCCGGGCGTGCCCGCCGTGCCGATTTCGGTATCGACGGCGAGGGCGGTGAGGTCGCATGACCGACTACCTGCGCCCCATGGCCGCCTACGTCGCCACCCAGACTGGCCATCGCCACCCCGGTGATGGCCACCCCGGACAGGCCACGCCCGACCGTGTGACCGCCCCGGACAACCGAGCGGACACCACCGAGGACACCCCGGACAGCGAGGCGGACACGGGGTGGACACGATGACCAAACGCACCGACAAACCGCGCGGTCACCGGGTCGCGCAGGCCGGGTTCGTGTTCGGGTCGCTGACCTCGGTGGCCACCAATGTCCTGCACACCTATCTGCCGACCGTCCACATGCCCTCCGGGTTGGCGTTGGTGATCGCGGCCCGCATCGGGTCCGCGGTCTGGCCGCTCGGGCTGCTGCTGAGCATCGAGGTACTGGCCCGGGTGGCATGGCGACGCGGCCGGGGTTGGGCGCTGGCGCGCTTCGGCGGGGCCGGGACTGTCGCGTTCGGGTCGGCGGTGATCTCGTACAGCCACGTCCGAGACGTGCTGCTGGCCTGGGGATATGGACATCCGGCCGCCGAGTTCGGGCCACTGACCCTCGACGGGCTGATGGTGGTGTGCGGGTTCGCGCTGCTGTCCCTCAACCCGTCCGAAGGCGACGCTCCGCAGATCCAGGCCCGAGTGAATGCGGCCGAGGTCCGGCCTGTTCGGGTGCTCTCGTCGAGTTCCCCTGCCGCACGCGAGATCCCCTTGACCGCGCAGATCGAGGCGATCGGGGAACCTGTCCGCCCAGCCCCCGCGAGCGTGGCCACGGTGTCCGGACAGGCGGCCAAGGGGGCGGACAGCACCGAGGACAGCGAGACGGACAGCCGTCGCCAGCGGGCGCGAGAGTTGCACGCCCAGAACTGGAGTCATGGCCGCATCGCCTCCGAACTCGGGGTCAGCAAGCGCACCGTCCGCCGCTACGTGTCCCCCGGGGCGGACACCGATCTGGCCACCGGTGGCCACGCGGACAGCAGCGAGGACACCGCAGTTCCGGCGGACACCGCAAGCCCACTGCCCGCGGAGTGGCTCAGCGGCATCGACACCAACCACCACGACAACCACGAAGGAGTTCTGGCATGAGCACCAACAACAACGGCAAGGGCATCGATTGGGACGGTGAGCTGCAAGCGCTCATGGAGTCCTCCGGCATCAAGCTCGCCGAACTGGTCCGCCCGAAATGGACTGCGCGAGCGCGCCGCCGAATTCTCGGAGCCCGCGCGTTCATGGCCGCCGTCGTAATCATGGGGCCGCTGATGTGGCTGACCGCGGCGTCGGGGGCACCGGAGGCGGCTGTGCTCCCGGTGCTGGTGTGGCTGGCGGGCTGGATCGGGTACGGCGCGTGGATCAGTCTGGGCCGCCCGGAGTGGAGCATCACCGCCCATACCGCCCGTGATCTCGGGACCGCCGGATTCCATGCCGCGTCGCGGTTCTACTTTGCCCATTCCCGTCCCCTGCGTGCCCGCTGGCGGGCTTGGCGGGCCGCACGCAATCGAGACCGTACCGAGGTCGCCTCGATGCCAACCATCGCCTGATTGACCACTGGAAAGGAGCCAATCACTATGTGCAGCAAATTCTTTGATCCGAACTTTCTCACCGAACTGTGGGCCATGAACGGCTACACCATGGCGGCGGAGTTCGCGGAAATGTTCGACGAACACACCCGTGGCCTCGCCGGGCAGTACTTTGCGGATGCCCGCGTGTTCGTGCTCAATCTGGCCTGCGCCGCCCCCGATACCAGCCCGCCGCGGTCGATGCCGGAATTGATCGAACGCATCGACCCGGACTGGTTGACGACCGCGTGGACCAGCGATCCACAGGTTGCCGCCGAGGTGGCAGTGCTGCAGTCGGCCAAGCCGCCGATCGTGACCGAGCTGGCCATGATGCTGCAGGGCCTGGCCGCCGACATGAACGCCGCCGGGACAGGAGCTGATTCCAATGTCCGGTAACGAAGTCGACGAGGCCGTCCGCAACTGGCCGCAGCTGGCGGCACTGATCTTCCAGCTGTTGCAGCGCATCCAGCGCGCCAGCGCCGATGGATCGATCCGCCTGTCCCGCACCGACTACAAGCAGTTCGTCACCGAGTTGCGCGACGCCCAGAACATGTTGAACCACGAGATCGCCACGACCCAGGCGTGGTATCAGGCCCGCACTGAGGACTACCAGCGTGAGTCGGCTGCCGCCAAGGCCCGCGCCGCGGCTGGCACTTCCCCGGAGGAGCAGGCCAAGGTGACCGCGTACGTGTCCGGGTTGCGCGCCAGCATCGAGCACACCATTCACGACACCGTGCTCACCCCCGAACAACGCGGCCAAGTCGTGCAGGCCCTCGACGCCGTCGACCGTGACCCAGCGAAGCCGGTAGCGCGCAACGTATTCGAACCCGTCACTGGTAACGCGGCGGTCCGCGCTCGGTATGCGGCAGCAGCCAGTGAGCAGAAGGTCGCCCAGCATCGGCAGCAACTCACTCAGATTGCGACCGCTGCCGCCCAGCCAGCGAATTCGGAGATCACCCAACTGCGGCACGAGAACACGCGCCGGTTCGATGATCTCGCCGGACGACTGGAAGCACTGGAAGAACGCATCAACGAACTGCTACCCCAGCAGACCGCGACCGCCGAGGCCACCAACGGCCACGGCCCGGCCCGCAACGACCACAAGGCCCGCCAGCACGCTCAACAGCACGCCGAAGCCCAGAACGGCAATGGCGCGATTCCGCGGGCCGAGACCGAAGCCGAGGCCAAGGCCGAAGCCGAACAAGGCCAGCACTCGACAGCAGGCGAGCCGTCCGCCGCGCAGAGCCAGCAGGCCAGCGCTCAGGCGGAATCGACCGCCCAGATGCAGGCCGAGGCATGACCGGGATTTTGTGCCCCCTGCCCATTGTGTGCTCATCGATGTGCCGTGTTCTGCGCGGTCAATAGCGAGTTTCCTTAAATGGCAAGGGCTTCCATTTATACCCGAAAAGGATGCCCCACAGATTTTTAACAACGAATCAGAAAGGAGGTAACTGCTACGACAGTTGAACGCCCGTGATGTCTGTGGCATCACAGCTATGAGGCTTGGACAACCTCACCGAGACCTAGGTCTCGGAAACCGAATTATTTCAACAACTTTCAGGAGTATCTGAAATGTCTGGAGAGACGACTCTCACCATCATCGGCAACCTGACCGCCGACCCGACCATCCGTTTCATGAACGATACGGGTGACGCGGTGGTCAACTTCACGGTCGCTTCCACCCCGCGGGTCTTCGACGCGAAGTCCAAGCAGTGGAAGGACGGTCCGGCGCTGTTCATGCGCTGCACCCAGTGGCGCGAGCCTGGTCAGAACGTCGCCGATTCCCTCATCAAGGGATCGCGCGTCGTGGTGGTCGGCAAGCTGCAACAGCGGGAGTACACCGACCGCGAAGGCATCAAGCGCCAGGTCATGGAGTTGGTGGCCGACGAGGTAGGGGTGTCGCTGAAATACGCAGTGGCCAAACCCGTCCGGACCAAGGCCCGTAGTAGTGGCCGACCGAATTCGAAGGCTGACAACAACTTCGGGGCCAGTGATGACCCGTGGGCCAGTTTCCAGCCGAATGAGGATGAGGTGGCCTGATCATGGCGTGCGTCTTGAGCCGGGCCGACGAGCCCCACGGCGGCGAGAAGAAGATGACGATCCACTGGCACGAACTCCCCACCCAGGTGTTCCTGGAGCTGGGCGAGGCCGAGCTTTCGATCGCCATTGTGTGGCAGCCCGATCCCGAGACCGGAGTACAGACGTACCTCAGTCTCCCCGAGGCTGCTGCGCTCGCCAGCGCGCTGGTTTCGGCGCTGGCGGACTGTGAGTCATTGCTCAGCGATGACGAGCAGGACTCGATGCCGGATCGGGTGGGTGATCCCCGTCCGAACGGTATCCCGCCGTACTTCGGTCCCGACGCGCGGCCACTGGAGGAGTTCTGATGAACACCCTCCTGTGCCGCAACGTCATTCACCACATCACTCGGAAAGGAATCTGATCATGGCGTACCTGCACACGGAAGCGAAAGCTGCTTCCAACGGCGAGTACGGACGCGGCGGAAGCGGGCAGGTCCACTTGCATTGGCACAACATGCCCGATGCGACGGTCGAGCTGCTGACGGCCGGAGATACCCGCGGTGACATCGAGATCCGCTGGCATCTGCGTCCCGATTGGGAAGGCATTCTCGCCGACCTCACCGTCGACGAGGCCCGCACCTTGCGGGACAACCTGACCGCGGCCATCGACAGGTTCACCGGCACCGTCCCCGGCGTCATCGACAACGAGGTCAGCGACGCGGTACCCGTCAACGTGGACGGCGCCGTGCTGACGCCGCGGGAGGAGTTGGTGCACTGCCGCCGGTGTGGTGGCCGGATCGTGTTGGTGTTCAACGGCATCGACTACTGGTGGACCCACGAACCGCATTCGGTCAACGATCACGAGCCCGTCCAGGGGCAAGCGATCGCGTGTGCACGATGCGGTGAGGAGATTGACCTGATCGACGACGGAGTCCAGGTCTGGTGGGTACATGCCATCGATCAGACACCGGGCCACGACGCCACCCCGAGTTGGACGCCGATCTCCTCGAACGAGGAGGTGGCGTGATGAACACCAGCCAGATGATTCAGCGGTCCGACCGGCTCGGGCGGCTGTTGATCGGGATGGAGCCGGGATCGAAGTTCCGGTTCACGTTCGTCTACTCGATGGGCGGGCAGTACCGGTCGGTGACGGCCGACCTGTCCCGGTCCGGCACCGCGGATCTGTTGGGGGCCATCGGCGATGCCCTCCAGGACGGGACTGCGGTGGCCGACGGTGAGCCCGTCGTCGCGGACGCGAAGGCCCATTCGGTCTGGGTGGCTGAGCTGATCAAGGAACGCGACGAGCTGAGAGACGAGTGCAAGGAACTGCTCGATCAGGTGCAGTGCCTGCAATGGGATCTCGGTGCGCTCCAGACCCAGCACGATCAGTGCCCGAAACCGCCGGCGAAAGCTAGGAGGCGGTAATGGACCCGAACGCGGCTCTCACCGAAATCCGGAACCTGATCAAGCAGTACAACGAGATCGGTGTGTGGGATGTCCACGACCTGCGGGACCTGATCGGCATTCTCATCGAACTCACCGACCACGTGTCCGGGCTGGATCAGTGGCTGTCCCAGGGCGGCTTTCTGCCCAAGGAATGGGAGTGGGCACGGACCCCGAGCACGGGCGCGACGGTGGCCGAGGCTCGGGTGATCGATTTATCGCAGCTGTCTGCGGTGATCGGGACCCAGCTGAAGTACCTGCGTGAACTCGGGGTGATCGTCGGTGACATCGATGTCGCGGACGAGATGATCGTGTCGGCGATCCAGGCCCGGTGGACGGTGTTCACCGACAGCCAGGAGGTGACGGCATGACCGTCGATCTCGAATGCTGCGGTACGCCAATGAGCCTCGTACCGGCTCGTTCGCAGGACGCGCCGTTCGAGTACCTCATGTACTGCTACGAGTGCGGTCACTACGAACCGTGGGATGTCGACGAAGACCCCACTGCCAGTAGTGACGGCAGGTTGCAGGAGGGCCGATCATGAGCGGTTCGGGATATCAGTGGTGTGGCTGCCGGGACTGCTTCGACATCGTCGTCGGACCGGGAACGGCACTGATCCTGTGCGAGCTCTGCAACGAGGCAGGGTGCGAGATTCAGGACGGCGAGTGCCAGCGAGAAGACGCCTACGAAGGTTGAGGTGTCCGATCATGGCCAAGGCCAGAAAACCGATGAGCCGCCGAACGGAGCTACGGCTCGGGCGGGAGATCCAGGAACAGTACGACCGGGGTGCCAGCTGGACCGCGATCGCCGTGGACTTCGACTTACCGAAGTACAAGGCGCAGCGACTGGCCAGAACCTACCGGGAAGACTGTGACCGGAAAGCCCACGAGAATCAGCTGACCTTGTTCAGCTGAACACTCCGGACAACAACTGAATATTGATCAAGCGGAGTCCGTGCCTGTTTCAGCCAGGCACGGGCTCCGCCCTTTTTCTATCAGACCTCACTGCGTGGTCAGCGCAGCCATCAGGTTGGAGACAGGCGTGGCCAGCGGTCCGAGCAGGTCCGGGGACACCAGAGGCATGGCTGCGATGGCAGTCCGCAACGAGGTGACCGCCGTGTCGGCTTCAGGACTGATCTCGGCGACGGTATCGGCGGCCTGTCGAATCGTGGTGCCGAGCCCATCATCGGAAACCGCGTCGTGCGGAACCGTATTCGCGGGTGCTGGATCCGGCACTGAGACCACCTCATCGATGAGTGCGGGGGCCGGGACATCGACGCCGTCGCCGAGTGCGCCGCCTGCCGTGCCACCGATTCCGGCCCCGGCCGCGGCACCGATTACCGCGGCGGTGCCGCCTTCAACCACGCTGCCGATCATGCAACCCACGGTGCCGCCGACCGCGGCACCGAGAACGGAGGCAGTGCCGGCGGTCGGAATGCCCGCGGCGACACCGCCGATCACTCCGCCGAGGACCATGCCTGTGGCGCAGCCTTTGAGGGCGAACAAGCCCCCGGCCACCGCGCCGGCGTAGGCGCCGATCCCGCCGCCGATCATGGTAGAGGCGGCACGGCGATCGGATTCCTCACGCGGGAAACCCATCTTGTCGTAGGTGGCGGCGATCTGCCACTCGGCGACATCCAGGTACGCCTGAGCCTTGTCTCGCAGCCGTATGTCCACCCAATCGGGTGTTTCCACAGTGGTTGTGCCCAGTCGCAGTGTGTGCGGATCCGCGGGAACCCTCAGGGAATCGGACGACGCCGGTTGTGGTTCCGCGCCCGGGTCGGAGGTGAGATCAGGCGATTGCGGCTCAGACAGGGTGTTAGCTTGAGGTGCGGTCTGCTGCCGTGGCCGAGGACGCGATGTGGGCGGGGATGGTGGATCGGGGATGTAGTCGGCCATGCTCGGCGCGGCTGGCGCCAACGGGGAGGTACTGAGTCCGGGTTGCCCGTCACCGGGGACAGCAAGCCCGGGCTGCCCAGGTTCGGCCGCGGCGACAGTATGCGCGGCTGCGAGAACGGCTGGTATGGCGGACAATACGATGACGTGTTTAGTGGCCATGTCGGAACCTCTAGTTGATCCGCTGATCATCAGCACGGTACCGAACTCGGCATTCGGGCGGCTGGCAAGGGCGAGAGGCAATCATCACGCCGACTTGCCGTTCACTAGGGCGCAGGAACCAATCCCCAAGCCTGAACCTGGACCGATGCGGTGATCATTTCGTGCGGCCGAGCCTACTCAGGACCTGTTGTCCGGCAACCGATCCTGCTCAATCTGGCACGCCACGACAGACCATGTCTCCCAACGACACCAACGAGGCCGAGCGGATCGAGGAACAGAACTGAACCGGGCCGTAAGTAGGGGTCTGCCTGGCTCGAAGTAGCGGTGTGCGAGTCGCCATCGACGCTGCCGGTGAACTGGGCATTGCGGCCCTCAGCATCCGTGAATAGCTGCTGAGGGCCGCATTAGCCGCTACTCTTCTTCGAACTCGGACTGCTCGAACTTGAGCGTGTGCGCGTTCTCGGACACGGTGCGCACCTTGGCCTCATCGAAGCCGTTCTTGGCGACGGCGGTGATCTCGAGTCGGACTTCGAGTTCGACGTCTTCGACAGCGGCGAGGTGTTGGATGATCTCGCTGGTGACTTTTCCGAAGTCGCGGGCATAGAAGTCCGGGTTCAGCGTGGCGGTCCCGAAGTAGCGGGTCTTCGACTTGCGTTCGGGCTGTGGGGGTACCGCACGGTTGGGCACCGAAGGACCAGCTGTCGGGCGCCCGCGGTCTGGGGTCGGTGGCACCGGATCCCCGTTTTGGTCCGGCTCGGTCTGCTGGGTTTGGGCGAGATCGCGTTCCCGCTGTTGTGTGGCGCGGCGTGGTTCGACGAGAAGCAGTGCGTCGACTGTCGCGGGCGCGGGTGTGCTATCTGTCGGGAGCCGCAAGCCTGTGTAGTTCTGGCCGTCCCATCCCTCGGCGAGGGCGAAGCCCTGACCCTCCCAATCGATGGGGGTGTCCAGTGTGGAGAGCACACCGTCTTCGAGGACGCCACGGTCACGCAGCCGCGCCAGGTAAGGGTAGGTGGTGTAGTAGTCCCACAGCGCACCAAGGCTGATGTGGCCATCACGTTCGAACAATGTGGATAAGGCCGTGTCCAGGTCGAGACGAATCGCCGCGGATGCACGCTTGAGCACCAGCTCGGACTTGTCCACGAGCCGCTTGGCGGTCCGCTCGGCCAGGGTGCCGGCGCTGCCTTCTGCCTTGATCGCATCCAGGTGCAGTGGGCGGGTCGGGTCCGGCTGGTTGGGCACCAGCGCCCAGTGGTACGTGCCGAGGAGTCGATCACGGGCGGTCGCATCGGCCCGCTTGAGTCGGTCCTCGGCTTGTTTTTTCTGCTGGGCGGTGAGGTCGAGCATGCCGTCAGCGTTGTCACGCACGTACTTCCAGGCGAGGAAGTCGCGAATCGATGCTTGCAGCTCCTCGTAGCGGGCCGAGTCCGCGGCCAGGAATACGAGCATGTTCCGGTGGGTGCGGGCCCCGCTGCCGCGTCGATCGAGGACTCCGCTCGACCATGTGTAGGCCGGCGATTCCGAGCCTTGGCGGCGGTCGTAGACGTGCGAGGGGGGCACGATTACCAGCCGTGCCTCCTGGCTGTCGGGCACGTCGGAGGAGGAGTCGGGGGCGATGTGCACGGCGGCGAATCCGTGTCCGGTGGGGCTGCGGTGGTCTTGCAGCCGCCGGGTGATCTCGGCCCATACCTCCTCCGGGTGCAGCCGCTCGGCGTGGTCGCGGGCGGTGCGGGTGGTGTTGGCCTGCGTGTCGAACCAGAACTGCGTGCCCGAGCCATAGAAGTAGGTTGCTTTGTCGGCGAGCTGGTTCAGCGCCGAGTGGAAGTTGCCAGGAACATCCCCAGGCAGCGCGGTGCCGAGAAACACCCGCGCCTTGTCGACACCCTTGTGGGAGCCGTGCAGCGTGGGAGTGGCGCCCATGAACACTGTGCGCGCCAGGCGTTGGGTAATGAAGCGTCTGCCGAGCAGGTCCGGGCTGGCGTGGTCGACCTGCGCGGGAGCGGAAAGGGGGCCGTCGACATCGGCGTCGATGATCGCTTTCCACTGGTCTTCGAGGTACTGAGTGATCTCGGTCATCACCTCCGGTTCCCGCAGCGGCACCGAACCCGGCATGATTAGCGGCGCAGTGTCACCAGCGCGCCACAAAGTGCCGACGATGGTGTTCATCAGACGCAGCACACCGCGGGTGCGTTGGAACCGATCCAGGGTCGACCAGTCCTGGTAGAGCCGGTCGAACAGTTCGGGGTGTACCGGGTAGGTGGCGCGGATGCGGTCGAGGTAGCCGTTGTCGATGGCCTCGTTGGGAAACTCACCGTGGTGGTCGCGATAGAACTTGACCATCGCCTGCGCGGTCGCGCCGATCTGTGCGAGCGCCTGCCCGTCCGGTGCGGTGAACAACCGGCGTCGAACGATCTCGAACGATTCCTCGGGATTGGCGGCCTTCCACTGGTCGGCCACGCGGCGGACGACATTCTGCAGGCGGCGCAGTGCCTCACGCCCGTTCTCGCCGCCGACCTCTTCCTCGCTGATCTCGCTGTGCCCGTCGTCGTCGCGAGCAGAGGCGGGAATCGAGATCACCACCAGCGCGCCGGGCACTGCTTTCGCGGCCTCGGTCAGGGTCTGGGCGAAGGTGAACTGGGTGTCGAAGCTGCCGCCGGCGAGATCGTCCTTTCCGTAGAGCTGGCGAGCGTAGGCCACCCATTCATCGATCAGGATGACCGCCGGCGCATACGTGGCGAGGAGCTCACGCAAGCTGTCGCCCGGGTTGGTGGAGGTGCGGTCTGCGTCGGCGACGATCTCGTAGGCCTCACGCCCGCCGAGCTGCCAGGCCAGCTCCCCCCACAGTGTGTTGACCTTCGTCCCGTCCGGCTTGGGTTTCAGCCCGGAAGGTTCGAGATGGTTGCCGACGAGCGCGACCCTACCGATTTTGCGATCGAGTCGGATCGGGCCGAGCAGGTCCTGCAGTTCCTGCGGATAGTCCGTGACCGGCCGGCCGGACGCCAGGTGCCACAGGGCGAGCATCGAATGCGTCTTGCCGCCACCGAAGTTGGTTTGCAGGTTGATCACCGGGGAGGCGTTCTTGTTCCCGGAGATACGGGCGACGGCGCGGGTGATCAGGTCCTGCAGGCCGCCGGTGAGGAAAGTGCGGCGGAAGAACTCGACAGGGTCGGTGTATTCGGGGTCACCCTCGCCGCGCGCGACCATGGCCAGGTCGGCGGCGAACTCGGCGGCACGGAAGTTGCCCTTGGCGACATCATCGTGGGGACGCAGCACCTCACGCCACGGCAGCAGCCCCGCAGAGCCGACCTCGGTGGCCCCGGCGGCCTTAACCACTTTGCGGTCCTCCTGCTCGGAGGAGACTCGCCGCAGATCGATGCGTGAGCGCTTGACCTCGTCGGCGGCGTCCGGTGCCCCGATCGCCCGCAGCAGCCGCTCGATGGTGTCCAGGGCGCGGTAGGCGTCATCAGCGGAGAACGGCTCGTGATGAGCCTCCCTGTCACGGACGTCGCGCAGCTCACTCGCCAGGCTCTGCTCCGCCCGCGATAGCAGGCCCCTGAACGGAAACCAGCCGGCAATGGCTTTGCCTGTGATGTTCTCAGTGAGCATCCGCAGCCCGTTCTGCGGGTCTACCGGGTTGTACATTTTGGATTCGCTGGCACCCTTGCCGGCGTCCTTCGCGGCGAGCAGCATCGTCCAATGCTTGCCCTCAGGCAGCTTGTCGCTGGTCGCTGAAGTGATGAACGAGTCCAGAGACTCACCGAGCAGTTCCAGGGCGCGGCGCACTCGGTCGCGGTTACTGATCTTCGCCACGTCTACTGCTCCTCGAATTCGAACGTCGCCTGGGAGGGCTGCGGGGCTGCCGCGGGGGCGGCTGCGGCGATCTCGTTCCAGTTGGTACCAAGCGCGTTGAAGTCGACAGCGATCTTGGTTTGTTTGCGGTCCTCTGCGATGGAGAACAGTAGGAACGCGAGCTCCTTGCACAGGTCCCGCTCGATCGACGCGGGTACCCGACCCAGCAGCGCAGAGGCGGCTGGGATGCCCTGGGCGGACAAGACGCGGGTCAGGTGCATCACGACCTCCCACACGCTGATCGACGGATCGGTGGCTGGGTCGTAGGATTTGTCGAGGTTGTCCGGAGCAAGCAGGGTGACCTTGCCCGCCCGGCTGGTCAGGATCCCGGCGCGATCGAGGTGGTCGATCGACGCGTTGCGGGCACGAGCAATGTTGTCCGCGTCCCCATATGTGCCTGGATCGAACCCGTACTGGCGGAACCAGGCGATCGCGAAGCGGGTGTCCGGGTCGAAGTCACCTTCCTGCTCGGTCAGCACCTCGTCGAGAACCTCATTGATCCGCGCCAGCGCCGCAGGCACCCGCATCTTTGATCCGTCGTCCTCCAATACCGCCGAGTAGCGGGAGAAGACCGCCATACCAGGGCCGATCGCCGCCTGCGGCATGTCCACCGGCGCGATCGCCCCCTGCTGCAACTCCTTGAGTGCCTTCGGCAACTCCGCCTTAAGGGTGGCGATGAACCGTCGGCGGTCCGTGCGGGGCGCGTCTTCCGGGCGGGGACGCAGCGCCAATACGATCGATGACGCGAGCGCGTTGGTGCCGACGCTGATCATCCGACCGCCCCGCTCGCTGCGCAGCGGCCAGGTCGCGGTAACCGACCAGCCGGAACGGATCATGCCTTCGAGGAGGGTCTCCCAACCGGTCGATGCCTCGCCGCCCTCGGTAGTCTCAGACTGCTTGTACGCGTAGTACACCGTGATCGGGAAGTCCGGTAGCGCCGACTCACGGGCCCGCCGGAACACTTCTCGAAATCCCTCCTCGAAGAACTGTTGTGCACCATCCTTGCCGCCGTGTCGGAATGGGTTCGCGACAAGCTCGTCTGCTTTCGGGACAAGCATCGTGCTTAGTAGCTCCGGGTGAACGGTGCGCAATGATCGACGCAGCCACACGTAGAAGAAGTCGGAAAGGTCAGAGTAGCCAATGTTGTCGTAGTACGGCGGATCGGTTGAGATGAGCGCGCTGGAAAAGTCTCGCCGAGACGCATCGGTCTGCTCGACTTTGCTCGCAGTAGGCACTGCGGGCAGGCGGTCGATTGCATCCGCGATCCACGGGGTGTGCGTGCCAAAGTTACCAACTGAGTTCGAGAACAGGTTGATCTCGATGTAGTCCCACACCATCGGTATGGCCTGCCTCGCGAAGGTATCGCGGACTTTCTCAACGTTGGATATCCATGAGCAGAATGAGGAAGACCAATCTGCTGCCTTGCTGATCGCAAATGCAAGGTAAGTGGCCACCGCTTCGGCGTAGGCGGCTGCGTCTGAAGACGGCCCTTCGTGATCTCGGCATACCCCACCGGCTGCGACCGCGTCTGATAGGACTCGGTCACGGGCTACGGTGATTAGATCGCTGAACGTGGTCAGCGCAGTCAGCTGTCGTGGTGAGAAAAGGTCCGAAAAGTCCTTGAAGCCGTAAGCCTGGACACGAAACCCGAGCGCCTCAGCAGGAAGCGCCCCCTCTGCAGGTGCGTCAGGGCGCTCCACCAATGCGGCAGCCTCATGCTCAGCCGTGGGCGCAAGGTAGATGCGCTTGCGGTCACCTTCGGCGATGGTTGCAACCAGTTGTTCGCCCATCCGCTCAGCCTTGCCTTCAGCGCGGATATATTTCAGTTCAACAGCGGCTCCGCAGCCGATGCAGGTAGCCCCACTACGTCCCACCGTGCCGTCCAGGTCGGAGGTCGGTGCAGCCTTGGGGTCGTGGCCGATGGTGAAACTCACCTTGCCGTCTACAACGGTGGGAACGATGTAGGACTCTTTTCCCTTGCCTTTGGCTAGCCACCAAGTTCGGAGGAGTGGCATGGCGATTCCGCAGGCGGGGTTGGGGCAGGTAACGGTGCGCGCCCACAGCCATGCGATCACCGTCGCCTGCGACCCGTTGGGCAAGGTGGCTTTCGGGTAGAGCTTTCCGATCCGTTTTTCCGCTTCATCACGCATCCACTGCCCATATCGGCGAACGTCTTCAGCGAGGCCAGTCGCCCGCGGCCACGACGATTCCAGCTGCTCCTTTGCGACGTCCGGGTGCACCGGTGGGCGGCCCGAAAACCTCGGTGGGATCTCGATCAGTGCCTTGTTGATCAAAACCGCGACCGGGTTGAGGTCCGACGCACGCGCTTCGAGCCCGAGTCGTTGAGCTTCGAGCGGAATGGTGCCGCCACCAGCGAACGGGTCGAGGAGCGGCGGAGGATTACCGTTGGTCGACTGCAGAATCTCGTGACGAGCCTGCGCCAGGATCCTCTCGTCGTTCGAGTTCTCCCAAACCACCAGGTCCTCGATCAATTCGTGGAGGCGGGCCCGTTCGGCGGTAATCGCCTCCTCGCTGGGGAACTTCTCTGGGTGCGAGGATGGGTCGTCAACTAGCTGCGCGAACAGCAGTCCACGTGCCGCTGCAAGGGGACGACGTGCCCACCAAAGATGCATCGTCGCCGGATGTCCCTTCCTTGGCACCGACTTCTCGTGCGCGGCCTCCTCGTTGATCGTCTTCAACGGGATACCGACCTCGATGAGCTTGCGTTTCGGTGTGCTCATGCCCGGCACCTGCACGATTCGGTGGTGGCCGCGCAGCGGGTCAGGCTAGGACGGGTCATTGGTAGTGAGCTCCAAAGGTCAGGTCGGGTGTGATGGGTTGGGACGAACGGTAGCAACGAGACCGGGACACACTGCCATGCGTCGCAGGGTTCGGCAGTTCAGCAAGGATCAGTGCCTTGGGCCCATGTTTTTGCCCAGTGCAGGCGCACGTTGGTGGCGGCGAGGTCGCCAAGGTCGATGTTGCGGAAATGCTCGGCTAGATACCGCAGCTGGTCGTGCTCGGGTCCGTGCGGGCTGACCTCGACGAGTACGAGGCGGTGGGCGGCGGGCACGTTCTTGCCGAGCAATACCTCGTTAAGGGTGATGGTTAGGTCCTCCGCTCCTACGATGCGTCCCTTGACCTCGATGAACACCGTACGTCCGTCCGCGGTGGTGGAGCGGATGTCGTAGCCGGGGTTGTTGTGCGGCATCTCGACTGGATCGCGCCCGAGTGCGCGCTCGGCTTCGAGGACCTTGTCGATGGCGCGGCGCTCGACCCGGGCTGTCTCCTGGGCGTGGCGGGCGGTCTCGCCGGGGACGAGCCCGGCAGGGATGACCAGTGCTGCGCCGATCACTGTTGGCGGGGTCGCCGCCAGCTGTGCCTCTGCGTCGAGGCGGCTAGTGCGGTGCTCGAGTCTCGCTTCGAGGTCGCGGGCTCGGATTTCGAGCCGGTCGGGGCTTTGGCGTTGTTTGCGGGAACGTCCTGGTTTGCCGGTACCGGGGGTGTCGCGCAGCCGGGTTGCCTCCGAGTACAGGTAGTTGATTTGCTGCTTCAGTCGCTGGGTGACGGCGCCGCGGGTCTTGTCGATCAGTGGGAGCAGCTGCTGGCGCACGTGTTGCAGGTGTTCAGGCTGGGAGTGGGTGATCGCCCACGATGTGGCCAGCTGCTCGACGCCGGCGGTCAACCATGCACCCGAGAGGACGGAGTCGGCGAACGGTCGAGCATCGTCGGCCAGCGGCTGCAAATCGAGGTAGGGGGCGGGTCCTGAGACGGCTGCCCCACCCGTCGGGGTGAGGGTGATGAACTCGAAACGCTTTGACACCACTTGACCGGTGCCATCGAGGATCTCGCCGGTCAAGGCGACGATCAGTCGTGGTTCGGTACCCGGGTCGGATGGGTCGAACAGCAGTGTCCCGGCTTCGAGAGCCGCCCGGTGGGCTTCGACGGTGGCGTCGAGGACGGTGTCTAGCAGCGGGTGTCCGGGAGCGAGTAGCTCGGCGCGGCGGATATCGTCGGCGTCGACGTGTTCAGGATCGAAGGTGACCCGTTCGTAGCGGGTGGCGATCGGCAGGGCTGACCCGGGGCGTTGCCGCTGTCGGATCGGGGCAGGCACGTTGGCGATCTCGTAGCGGCCCTTCTCACGGCGGGCCATGCGCCCACCGAGATGTTTGAACGCGTCCCGGAAGAACAGCTCGACGTAGTAGGGCTGCAGGCGGCGGGCGCGGGCCTCGTCCATCTGCCGGCGAAGCAGGTCGAGCTGATGCGGGGTCAGGGACTCTTTTGCCAAGGCGCGCTCGGCGAGAAGATCGTCGAGGCCCTTGGAGACTTCGGCGTCCACGATCCGGTTCAGCTCCTGGAAGCGGGCGGGATCGTCGCCGTAGCGGATGGCCTCAACCAGCAGCTTGCGCAGCGGCTGGTCCTTGAACGCCTCGCCGAGCACGTCGAAGAGCCGACCCCCGTAGGCGCGGCGCTGTGTCTCCATCTTCTGCAGCAGCCGGGTGAACACCTGGCCCTCGCGGGTGTCCTCGGCCACCAGATTCCACAACCGGCAGGTGTGGCGCTGTCCGATACGGTGGATCCGACCGAATCGCTGCTCGATCCGGTTCGGGTTCCACGGCAGGTCGTAATTGATCATCAAGTGGGCCGACTGCAGGTTCAGGCCTTCACCGGCCGCGTCGGTCGCGACGAGCACCCGCACGTCAGGGTTGTGTGTGAAGTCTTCGCGGATGGTTCGCCGCTCGTCACGACGAGTGCCACCGTGGATGGTGACGACCGCATCCTCACGGCCGAACACGTTGCGAATCTGCGCGGTCAGGTAGTTGAGGGTGTCCTTGTGCTCGGTGAAGACGATCAGTTTGCGTGGTGTTCCATCTCGTCCGGACAGCAGCGGTTCGTCGAGAAGCAGCGAGCGCACCTCACTCCACTTGCGGTCCTCGCCGCTGTCACGCACCGTGCGGGCAAGGTTGACCAGCTCGGTGAGCTGGGCGATTTCGATGTCGAGTTCGGCGATGGTCTGTGCTGCGGTCGCCGCGTCGACCACGGACTCTTCGAGCCGCTCGGTCTCTTCTGCGTCGAGCTCGTCGGGGTCGGCGAGCCGATCCCATGACGTCATGGCCGCGAGATCGTTCTCGACGCGCGAGTATCGGGGTTCGAGCATTTCTCGGCGCTTGCTCTCGAGCCTTTGGCTGCGGCGCTGTAGCGACCGCAGGATCGCGTGGGTGCTCGATGCGAGTCGTCGCTGCAGCACAGTGAGGGCGAACCCGACGGTGCGGGCGCGGGGGTTGTCACTGCCCAGCCGCTCGGCGCGGTTCATCTCCTCCCGCACGTAGCGGGTGACCTCCTCGTACAGGTGCTGTTCGGCGTCTGAGAGCTGATAGGGGACGGTTTCGGCGATCCGTTCCGGGAACAAGGGCTTGCCCTCGAAGGTGAGCAGCTCCTCCTTGACCATCCGTCGCATCAGCCCGGACGTGTCGGTCGAATGCGCGCCGGAGCGGTACTCACCCTCGAACCGGTCCGGATCGAGCAGCGCCATGAACGCCTGGAAGTTCGACTCGCTACCTGAGTGCGGGGTCGCTGTCATCAGCAGCAGATGTCGCGTGATTGTGCCGAGCCGCTGGCCGAGCTCGTAGCGGCGCGTCGTATCCAGCTCTCCGGCCCACCAGTTCGCCGACATCCGATGCGCCTCGTCGACGATCACCAGATCCCACTCGCTTTCGTCGAGCAGCGTGAGCAGGTCGTCGTTGCGGGCCAGCTGGTCCATCCGGGCGATCAGCATCGGGTAACGGGCGAACGGATTCCCGTCGACAAGCCCGCTGATCATCTCCCGTGACAACAGCTCGGCAGTGATCCCGAACTTCGTGGCGAGCTCGTCCTGCCACTGCTCGACGAGGCTGCCGGGAGCGATGATCAGAAGCCGCGCCAGATCACCCCGCAGGAGCAACTCCTTGGCATAGAGACCGGCCATGATCGTTTTGCCCGCGCCCGGGTCGTCCGCGAGGAGGAACCGCAATGGGATGCGGGGAAGAAGTTCGCCATAGACGGCGCGGATCTGATGCGGCAGCGGGTCGACCGCGCTCGAGGAAACCGCCACCATCGGGTCGTGCAGCCCAGCCATCCGGATCCGCAATGCCTCAGCCGCCAGGCGGAACTCGACCGGGTCGGCGTCGAACCGCCATCGGGATGTCGGCGACTGGATCGAGAGGCCGGTCTCGTCGGCGCGGTAGAGGAGCCGTTGTCCCAGGACGCCGTCAGCTCCTTGATAGGTGAGAGTGAGCGCGTCCTTGCCGTGCGCCTTCACTGCCAGGATGTTCACCGGCTGCGGCAGAAGCCCCGCTAGGATGAGACCCGGCTGAAGATCCTCCAGGCAGGCATACAATCCCTCTGCTGTTCGCCCGCTCATCGGGCCTGCTTGTTCCACGCTGCCATGTCTGGAGGATACGAGACTCGGCAGACAGTGGGGACCGGACTGAGTTGGGAGCGTGCGGGATTCGTCGGCTATGACGAACTTGTCGCCGACGCGGGCAGGTAGCGGCACGCGTTTTCTACCAAAGATGGCGTCCCGTCGGCCTCATCCGCCGGAACCTGCGAGCCTGACCCGACAAACTCCTCCTGGCCGAAAAGTTAACCGTTCCGATCACCGATCAAACGCAGGATCTCGCGCCAGGCCGCGGGGACGGCAACAGCGTTCTGTCTACTAACCATCTCATCGATGGCCGCATCGCTGGCTTCCCGCACCCAACCCGGATCCAGGCCGTAACGCAGGACATCGTCGAATATCGCCCGTACCCGGGCGATCGCGGCCCGCTCCTCCTCTGAAACCACGGCGTCGCTGTTGCTTGTGGATTGGTGGTATGCAACAGGTTTCCGTCACGGTGCATATCCCGAACTCTGCCTGCGGGATGTTTGCGGAGGGGTGGGGTGGGGGCGCGTGGACCAGGCGGGCAGGCCCTCGCCTGCCCGGCACCCTGCCCGTCTCGGCACCGCAGAGGCTCCCGGCCGAGGAGGAATTTCCCGATTCCGGGCCGCCACGTGACTACGTGCTGTACAGGGAAATTCGTCCTCGGGCGCGGAGGGGCGGTGCCGTTAAAATCGCGCGCCCCTACCCACCCCGGACGCGACGGGCAGTCAGGACAGGACCACATGCCGGGGCCGGCCACGACGCGCAAATACTGGAATCCGTTGTTGATCAAGCTAATCCGTGGTGTCGAAACCCTTGTTTAAGGCGTGTGAAAGCTGACCCTCTGAGGTGCGAAACCTGTGATTTGCTCGTCACCTCGCGGAAAAACGTGTGCGAAACGTAGACAGATCGGTCACCTAGTTTGACCCGGGTTTCGCACCCCCCGACACGCAGACTGACCTGCGGTGATGTGTTCTCCCCTCGCACAGATCACCAAGTACACACATCAATGTGTACTTGGTGATCTGTGCGAGGGGAGCAGGTGAGTAAGAGAGTCTGTGTGTCGGGGGTAATCGGTAAGTAGGTAATGGGTTTCAGGGGGTAGGTGGTGAGTGGTTGCGTTGGGTAATGAGCGTTGCTGTTGGGTAGGTGGTTGTGTGCGGGACGTGGGGTGCGTACGTGGCTGTGGCGTAGGTGGTGAGGTCCGGAGTGCTGGCGCGGTGGTGTCGTTCGGTACGAGGAGTTGCGTCGAGGTGGACGAGTCCGGCAGGAATGGTTGCGTTCGCCGGTCCGGTGCTGGAGCAGGGTCCGGAGGTGCTGTGCGGCTGGTGGATTCCCTGGGCGGACGCCGCATTGTGCGGGACCACTCCTCCAGATTCCAAGGTCCGCGCCCGGCACGACCGAATTCCCGAGCCTGCGGTCGACAATCATCTTGACGGTGGGGGACGGGAATTCGGTCGCGCACGCTTTGGCGCGTTCCCCGGAATCTGGAGCCTCTGTGGCCCCTGGGCAGGCGTTGAGGGCAGGCCGCGGGGCCTGCCCCACGAGAGCGCGGCGCGCGCCCAGGGAATCCACGCTCTCGCGGGCCTCCCATTCCCGTTGACACGTACGTGTCAAAACCGTTGGGCCGCCGGTTGACACGTACGTGTCAAGCCATCCGGAAGGACCCCGGAGATCATGACCGACTCCGATACCATCACTGGCCTACTCGTGACCGCCGTGGAAAATGCTTGGGCCGCAATCCGATCCCACCACCCCGATGTACCTGATGTGGTGCTCACTGTGGGAGCTGGGTCGACCGGCGGCAGCGACTTGACCCTTGGGTACTTCGCGCCGAACCGATGGATACGCGGCGAGTACGAGCTACACGAGCTGTTCGTCGGCGGGGAAGGACTTCAGCGCGGCGCAGTCGACTTGCTGGCCACCCTGCTGCACGAGGCGGCCCACGGTATCGCCGTCGTGCGCGGGATCAAGGACACCAGCCGCCAGGGCCGATGGCACAATGAGCGATACCGCGAACTCGGCAAAGAGCTCGGGCTCGACGTCACGTACCATCCAAAAATCGGATGGTCGATCACCACTGTCCGCGACGCGACGCGCGAGCAATACCGCTACGAGCTGGACGAGCTGGCCTTCGCACTGGTCGCCTACCGCCGACGCGAGCCTGAACGACGAGGCGGACGCAAGTCCAGCAACAACGGTTTGACCGCAGAATGCGATTGTGGCCGAAAAATCCGACTATCACGCACCGTCTACGACGCCGGACCAATCGAATGCGGAATATGCGGAAGTGCTTTTACGGAAAGCGAACGATTGGCGCGGTGATCAAATTGTTTGGTACACCTATTTCTGAAATTGCTTAGGGCGCTGGCTATTTGGCAATTCTGGGTGTTGTGTGAACCATTCCTGCATTTGCCGCACCGCGCGAACCTCGAAGGGGCTTACGTAGCGTCGAAGTGAGTAAACGAAATTCGCCGTGACCCATCCGACTACAAAGACTTGGCCAAGGAGAATGAGACCTCCGGCAAGGCCCGAACCGCCGTATGCGGCGGCACCGGTTACGAGCCCTGCCGATCCAGCTGCGGTGTTCAAAGTTGGATTGATATTGCGTGCCCGAACCTGTTTGAAGCCGATGTAGTGACTCCACGCGATGCCTGCGGTTACAAGCAGCACCAGCGCAATTCGTGGCCAGGAGCTTGCTTTATCGATGATCGTTGCTACAACGGCCCAGATGAAGACGACCGACAGCAGTAGCAAGAGCCCGAGGGCGATCGAGATCAGCGCTCGCTTCGTCCAGTACCCGAAACCTCGCTCGTACCAGGACTGTCCGAACAGAGGGATCGTTGGGATCGGTGGCTGAAAATCGGTTGTGTGATCGGTCATCCGAAGACTCCATGCCAGAGTTTGGACGTGACTTTACTCGTAGCATCCCAGGCGCTAGTGCCTAGGTCTTTGATGTCATGTCCGGTGTTGGAGAACATGCTTCCTGTTCCGTGCGTGATGCCGCTGATAACTCCTCGATCGTGGATATCTTCGGCCCAGTGCTCGTGGAATCCCTCGTAGAAGACATCGCCGACACCGACAACCACCCCGCCCGCCACGACGGCTGTCGCCCACACGGGCGCGCTGACCACGCCGGCGGCCGACAATGCGGCAGCACCGGCGACGACACCGGCACCTGCCGCAAGACCTGCTGCTGCGGCACCGTAGTCGTATGCGCGGGCAGAGGTGGGGTTCTGGCCTTTCTGGATGTCGTCCTGCGCTTGAAGTTCGGCGACCACGCCGGAAGCCGCGACATCGACAACCGGGATCTCCTTCAGGAAGTTGAGTCCTTTCGGCGTGACCTTCTCGAGCGCCGGGATCAGCTTGTCCGCATCCTTGATTTTGATATTGAGGACGTTGGATAAAGGAGCTTCGCCCTTCCCGGCCTCCACTGCAGACAATTTCGATTCCAGCTGCGATAGATCCTTGGTGGCATCGAATGTGGCGGTAAAGCGGGGATCGTCGAATGGGATCTGCTCACCCTTGGTTAGGTACTCGTCGTGTGCTTTGGTGTAGTCTTTGAAAGCCTGGTCGAGATCGGATTCGGCGGCCTTGATTTTGTCGGGAAGTTTATTCGCCCATTCGCTGTTCTTCTCGTTGGGTATGACGTACAGGCCGCGGATGTAGTCCGCTAGGGTGACGCGCTTGTCCCAGCTGAAATCGCTTTCATTGCCAGTAGGTTTGATCAGGTTGATCGCGCCAGTGAATTCCTTGGCGGCTTGTAGTCGATATCCGCGGGCAAGCTTGAGTGCGGCGTTATAGGTGTTGGTGTAGTCGGTTTGGGCCTGGCGAGCGTCCTTGGCGGCTTGGGAATCGGGGTCCCCGGTGATGACGAGAGTGCCCGGTTTGCCGTCATCACCGATCTGTGCGCCCTTCTGCTGGGCTTCATGTGCGGCATTGACAAGGTCAGCCTCGATTTTTTGCAGATTGTCGCCCAGATCCCCGAGAATCTTCCCGCAGTTGCTATTGACTGTGGCCAGTGCGCCGACTTGTATCGATGTCTCTGTCCATGCCTTGCGGAACGAATCCGCTGCGCCCCCGGACCAGCCTACATCGCCGACAATTGTGTCGACTTTGGAGCTCAAAGCCTTTACAACGGGATCGGTGGAATCCGTTGCGGATTTCATTGCCGTGCCCATGGCCTGAAGACCGGCGAGATCGCCACCGATCCAACTCATCCGGTGTTCCTTTCTCGCTAGTTAGTCCAGATCCTTGGTGAGATCGTCGAAGAGCTTGCGATTGTCGATGTCATGACGCTCGTAGGAGTCCCGAGCATACGCGAGCTTTTCCGCATGGATTTGAATAGCTCGAACCATCTGATGATGAAGGAGCTCTAACAATTCGAGCCCACCCTTCATCGCCTCGTTCAGTACGGCATCACCGGAATCCACTGCCGCCGGGAGGAAACTGGGCACCAGTCCTTCGTACGCGGTGGCCTCGTCGCCGAAGGTCTTGGCCATGGATTTCAAGTCATCGAGAATGACTTCGAATCCAGCACTCATGCGCGGATGTCCCCTCTGAGCTCGGGTTCCTCTATCTCGTCCTGGTGGAAGTCCAGCTGCTTGAGCCGATCGCTGGTCCACCAGATGCGACATGTCTTCGGCAGAGGATCGAGCACGATCGAGATGGCCGGCGTACCAAGCAATTCGGGTAGTGCCACCGCGGGAATCATCACCCAGGGCTGATGTCGTCCCAACCGTTCGATCAGCCGCTCGACTGTCGAGAAGATGATCGCGACAGGATCTCCGGAGACTTCCGCGCTGAGTTCGATCGAGATGCCGCCGTCGTCCAACCGTGGATGTACCGGGACTACGACAACTGCGGGAAGTCCGACTCCGATCCTGGTCGGTGGTTCTACCTCGGCGGGCTTGACCGGGCGTGGTGCAGGTGCCGGTTCGTCATCCCAGTCATCGTCAAAGTTGCCGAAGTTCGAGTAGTGAATCGCCATCGCGTCGAACAACCCCCTGAAACCCTGATGCGAACTCGCGATAACGTATCAGCTGACCAGGTTGCGGACAATCTCACGAGACATGGCGAGTTGTCGAACCCGCAGGTCAGGCAGTTGATCGCCAGAACAACGGGGCAGTTTGCCGAATGGATTGCGGTCGCAAGATTCAGGTCTCGCAGAGTGCCTGTGACCACCGAACCGGCCTACTGAGGTCTCTGCGATGGCATCTTCTCGCCTGCTGGCGTGTAGCAGCAGGCGAATCGAATGTAGCGAAACATGTTGCAGACAGGTGTCTAGACATGGATTCTCAAGTCCAGTCCTGTCCGATCCCCTCATACTGCGAACTGCCTGACCTGCGCCTGGAGACGACAGACGATCAGCACGTCAAGGGCATGGATGAGCTGGACTCGTCAAACTGGTTTTACACACCAGCGGTCGGGGGTTCGATCCCCTCTGCGCCCACTTTATTCGTACAGGTCAATCGGCCATGCCGCGGACCTTGTCCAGCCGACGCCGGTCGTGCGTGGTGTGGGTGAGGGCGGCTTGTTGATGTTGATGTGCAGTGGGTCCGCGAGAAGCTCGAAACCTTCATCACCACCGCCAAACCCGTGAATCAGTCCAGCGCGGGAGCTGGCCGCGTGTTCATGACCGCCGAGACGTCGCCGCAGTGCGGGCGGCCCGGAGCGATTCGTACAGACAACTCCGGGCCTCCTCCATCGGATGCGATGGGGGAGGCATCAGGGCCCGGTGGGTGCTGGAGCGGGCGACGGCTGCTGTTGTCGACCGTGGCGCTCGAGTAGTCGATACCCCTCACGTCGTTCCAATCGATGATTCCGCCGGTCCCGGGCCGCTCATCCGGGCATGAGGCACTGACATGTTGGGTGGAGTGGCTGTTGACGAAGACCGAGATCTCGTGTGGGCCAACGGTGTCCGTGCACCGCACCCGGGCCTGCACGCGGTAGATGTCGTCGGTGTCGTTGCGGCAACTGCGATCGTTGCACGACACCCCTTCGGCCAGGTCTGTGGCATTTGCCGCCGGGGCGAGCGCGCCCAGCCGCGGCGCCATGTGGCCAGACGATGAATTTCATCGGCGGAGGGCGCCGGGAAACACGCTGTCGGTAAAGGGGACCGGCGACGAGGCCCAGGACTCTGGAAGCCATCCCAGCCGCAAAGTAGCTTTCAGGTCGGTGAGGCGGCGGGTTTGGCAGCACAGGGCCGCCCACCGACGGAGTTCTTGTTCAGATGGCTGCTCAGCGTGATTTTTCGCAGATTTGTCCCTCAACCCCTTGACCGCCGGCGCCGCCCGAGCCCGATACGGCCATCTGCGGCTCACCGTGGAGTGGCCGACCCCGGTTACCGGTGGGAAGGGGAATTCTCGCCGGTAACTCTACGAAAAGGTTTGCGTCTCAGCGTCGCGCGAAAACAGGTAGTCGTCGACGGCACTTCCGCACGGCATTCAGTTGCCGGTGGTCGTCCCTGTCGGGGTAGGGGCGTGACGGCCAGAGGAGTGAAATCCGGCGCTACAGTAATCGCCGGGAAAGGCGCTAATTCCCCAGATAGGAGAACTCCGGGCAGAATGCGCCGATGGATGCGCCGATGATGAGGGCGGACTGGTCGAGCGTGTAATCCGTGCCCTTTATGATTCGATCGGAAATGTGATCCAGCGATCGCCGGTCGGCGGTCACGCCCAGGACCGTGTTCGTTTGCAGTGCGGCGCATACCGTTCGGCCCATGGACACCGTTTTGGTCCTGTCCTGGAACTGGATTCCGTCCTTTTGTAGGGTGGATATATAGAGATTCTCCGATTCAGGGCCGTCCGGAAGAAGATCGACAATGGTGGGGATGACCGGCTTGATGGGTTTATGGGATGCCGTTACCGGCAGATTCTGCGCATCATCGGATCTGTCGCAACCCGAAATCAGGATCAGGAAGGCAATCCCCACCGCAATCTTGTGCATGGCCCGGACCATACATACGGGCACATCACGATCACGTCATGCGCGGATAACCGCTACAGTAAGCGCGACTTTATCGCTGCTGGCCCTCCACCCGGGAGTTGGATCGGGTGACCGAAGTCGCCATCCGTTCCATCGGCGGTCCCCTCGATGTTCGAGGAGCTTCCCTCGACCGAGCGGCTTGTGCAGGGTGTGTCGGACAAGCAACTGCATACCTGCCGGCTCCATCACTCGTGGGGTCGAAGCGCCTGCCGGCGCCCATCTTTCGGACACCGCCTTCCGGACATGCGTGCATGACCCGCCAATTCGCACGCGAACGGTGGTCCAGGCTCGCCCGTTGATGGTCGGGAGCCTGGACACCATGGACGAACCGCCGCCGATACTGATCGTCCATCCGTGGGCGAGGGTCTCCTGGGATCAGCACCGCCCGGGTGGCTGCCCACTCTGCTCGGCCGGGGCTCGGCTCCCACGGTCAAAGCCCCGACTTTTGGGGGCAGTTAGTTTCGCTAATGGAGTCCGGGGAATCATCCGACGAACAGACCATGAGTCCGAAAACCCAGAAGGTTCAACAGCTCTCGATGCGGGATAGGTTTGCGCCCGGGCGATATCTCGCGGCCATCGCATGTGGAGCCGTCATGCTGGTCGCGGGCTGCGGCACCACTGTGGACAGCTCGCCGAGTCCAGGTGCGCCTGCCTCGGCGACCGGTGTCGTCACCACGACGGCTGGTGCCGGCGGGGTATCAGCCCCGCCGCAACTCGCTTGTCACTTCCTTGACCGCATCACCGGACATTCGTGTCCCTGCGGAGCGCGTCGTGGGGCGATGGGCGCTGAAATCAATTCAATTTGCGGATAGCGAATTTCGTTCCATTTAAGCCACCGGATGCATCTGGCGATTCCGATATCGCGAATGAGCGACTACCGGTACCAGACGCCGGAATCCTGATCGCCGTAGTCCCAGACGTTGAAATCGTAGCGATCGTGCGCACCCGCGAACGCGTAGCCCACCCAACCAGCTGATGTGTCACAGATCTGGTCGTCGTGGTTGCAGACGGTGAGCACCGGGGTGTTGCCGAACCAATCGTCGACGCCGGCCAGTGGATAACCGACGATCCAATTCCAAGGAGTCGACGACAGTCCACCCGAACCGGGTCCCGGAGCGCGCTTGGGATCCGACAACAAGATGGCGTTCGCATTGCCGACATTCTGGTGGGCGGTGACCCAGGCATGGAGTATGCCCGCACCCTCGCTGTGCCCGATCAACCGGATATGGTCGCGTGGACATTCGTTGCGGTGTGACCAGAAGAGCCGGTCGATTTCGTTCAACGCCGACATCGGATCGGCGAAATCGTAGCCGACGGACTGATCGACGTACGGAGCGAACACCGACGGATCACCTGAGCCGCCGATTCCTATGGCCCAGTTGCCGGTGCAGCCGGCGGCCCGGGTCGTCGGGCTGATCGCGTACGTGATGGAAAAGAGGATGGCCAACAGTAATGCGGCGAAGAGCGCCGTTGCTCTACGCATGATCGTACTTTCTTCTTTGTTCTTACCTCCGGGTTCGGCCCGGCCCGAGCAGGATATAACCAGAAACTACTGGCGTTTTCGTCTGCCGGCGAAACAATTAGCTGGACCAGGTTCACCTGGGCCGTAGTAAAACATCGGAGGCCATGCTTCTTTCACCTCGATGCGAGTAGTTTCCGGGCGCCGCGTGACCAGTACGGCGCGTCGCTTTCAGCCTACGCGATATTGAGAATTCGGCACGCGGTGATTGGCCGCCGAGGTGCTGAAAGGGCTTGATGGAGAGGTGGCCTGTTCGAGTCGGGTAAGAATGTTGCCGTCCTGGGTGTAACCGATTGGGATCTGTAAAGCACTTGTGCCCAGTTGTCGGCTGGATGCGCTGTACAGCCCCGCGAACAGTCCGCCTGCGATGACGCATGAATCGGGATCAACCACGCGTGCGCTCCCGGAAATCCCGAGCCCGTGTGGGGGCCTCGAGTTTGCGCTCGATGGCTATGTGGGCGAGCCCGATCTCGACGGCGGGATCGGAGCCGAGATCTGTTGGGATGCCTCTTGAAAACGCATGTCGGCCAATGTTTTTCGTGTGGCAATCTTCGGTCGGGCAGAGGGTGGGCGACGAACCGTGCCGCCGTCATGTGCGGCGGCGTCGGCCTGCCACCGGACCCTGCGTGAACTCACCCGACCGTGCCCGGCCCGGATGAGCGTCGGCTGACCCGACAGGCCCGCCCCGGTCAGTAGTCGAGGGCGTGTTCCGGCTGGCAGACGGTCAGTGGAGAAGGGAGGTAGCGGGTTATGGCGTCGAGGAGATGGGCGGGGTCATTGGTGGGGGTGGGGCTGCACAGGATGGGTGCGATGTCGCCTATGCGGGTGAGGTGGCGGATGCGGTGATGCAGGTATTCGAGCGGGAACTCGTGCGGGCCGAGGGTGGCGTTCGGTTCGATCACGGTGGCCACGAGGGTGCGGTATTGCTGTTCGGCGAGTTGCCATTGGGGGCCGTAGATGTCGGCGGCCAGCGGTGCCAGGGCCCAGAGCGAGATCAGGTCGATGACGCCTTCGGAGTGGGTGCCGGTGCCGATGGGGAGTTGCAGGGGCAGCGGGACCGCGCCGCGGGTGTCGGCGATGGTGCGGACGCAGCGATCGAAGTCGGCGTCGGGGTGGTCCAGGCCGGTGATGAGGCAGAGGCGGGCGACCTGGTGGTCGTCCGCTATTCGGAGCATGGTTTCGAGGCGCGGGGCGAGGTTTGCGGCGGCGTCGACCACGGCGATCACGCCGTCGGCTACTCGGATGGAGCGCTGCAGGGCTGCGATGGGGGCTTGGGTGGACAGTTCAGCGAGGCGGATCGTGTGCTCGATGCCGTCTGTTGCCCAGTGGAGCGTGGTCGCGGGGCTGGAGGTGGGGTTGCCGGAACCGCGGCGCAGGTGGTGGGCCAGTCGGGCCGTGTCGGCGGGGTCGCCGAGGAGGGTGACGTTGCGGATCGACTGTGGGTCAATGGCTTTGGTGCCCATCGCGTTGTGGTACTCCAGATCGACTCGAGGGTGTCGGGGCATCCTCCATCTGGAGTCACCGTACCTCCGGGCGCGGATTCGCGGAGTGGAATTCGGCCCCAAAGTAGAACGTGTTCCTATACCGTCGGGGTTGTGCAGAAAGAACAACGCCCCGCTGTGGCTGACTGGTTCACTGCGGACGACGGTGTGGTGCGGCTCAAGGGGAGCCGGTGCAAGGATTGCGGCACACCGTACTTCCCGCGGAACACGCTGGCCTGTCGCAACCCGCGCTGTGCCGGTGCGAAGGACGGCTCCGAGCTGGCCGAATACCTGTTTTCCACGCGTGGCCGGATCTGGTCGTACGCGGACGCCCGGTACAAGCCGCCCGCGCCCTATGTCTCGGCGGATCCGTTCGAGCCGTACGTCGTTGCGGCGGTGGAGCTCGAGGTCGAGCAGATGGTGATTCTCGGACAGGTCGTGCGCGGGTTCACCGTGGACGATCTGGCCGTGGGCATGCCGGTGGAATTGGCCGTGGGCACGCTGTACGAGGACGACGAGGCAGAGCACACGGTGTGGATGTGGAGGCCGGTCAATGACTGACACGAACGATCGGGACATCGCCGTCCTCGGCGCGGGCATGCACCCGTGGGGCAAGTGGGGGCGGAACTTCGTCGAGTACGGGCTGGTCGCGGCGCGTGCGGCGCTGGCCGATGCCGGGGTGGACCACCTCGATGTCGGGTACATCGCCGGCGCGGACACCATCCGCAACGGGTACCCCGGCTTCGTCGCGGGCGCGACTTTCGCTCAGGCACTGGGCTGGTCGGGTGCGCGGATCTCGAGCAGTTACGCCGCCTGCGCCTCGGGTGCGCAGGCCATTGCCAATGCGCGTGCGCAGATCCTGGCCGGATTGACCGATGTGGCGCTGGTGATCGGCGCCGACACCACCCCGAAGGGCTTCTTCCAGCCGGTCGGCGGTGAACGCCGCGATGATCCCGACTGGCTGCGCTTCCACCTGCTCGGCGCGACCAACCCGATCTACTTCGCGCTCTACGCCCGCCGCCGGATGGCGCTGCACGGTGCCACGCTCGAGGATTTCGCCGCGGTCAAGGTGAAGAACGCCCGCCACGGCCTGAACAACCCGTATGCCCGGTATCGCAAGGAGGTGGCGGCCGAGGAGGTCGCGGCCTCGGCGATCGTGTCGGATCCCTTGCGGCTGCTCGACATCTGCGCGACCAGTGACGGCGGCGCCGCGCTGGTGCTGACGTCGATGGACTACGCGCGCCGGCACGGCATCGCCGACCCGGTCCGCATTCGGGCGCTGTCGACGGTCACACCGACGTTCCCGAAGACCGTCATCGATCTGCCGGATTTCGCCACCGATTCCGCGGTGGCGGTCGAGGCCCCGCCGCACGCGTTCCGCTCCGCCATCGCGCAGGCCGCGTACGAGGAGGCCGGGCTCGGGCCCGACGAACTGTCCTTCGCGGAGGTCTACGACCTGTCCACCGCGCTGGAACTGGACTGGTACGAGGACATCGGGCTCTGCGAAACCGGCGGCGCCGAGGCGCTGTTGCGCAGTGGCGCAACCACGTTGGGCGGGCGGGTCCCGGTGAACCCCAGTGGTGGCCTGGCCTGTTTCGGTGAGGCCATCCCCGCACAGGCCATCGCTCAGATCTGCGAGCTCACCTGGCAGTTGCGGGGCCAGGCCGACGGGCGGCAGGTGGAGAACGCGCGCGCGGGTATCGCGGTGAACCAGGGTCTGTTCGGTCACGGCTCGGCGATCATCGCCACTCGCTGACCTCGAAGGCATCCGGGTCGACTCGTCGCACTGACGCTGAACCGGCAGGTACCGCACGGTATCTGCCGGTTTTTCATTCGAGGGCCGCCGCTCGGGTCGTGATGTGGGTGTCCGTCGCTGTCAACCCCTGACAGTGTTCTGTCAGCGACCGGACGCAGACTGCGGATTCCCCTCTCCGAAAGGAATCACGCGGTGACACAGCAGGACCCGAAGATCCAGGCGATCAGCGACTTCTTCGAGGCGTATGCACGCTACGACTTGGACGGCATGAGGGCGGTACTCGCCGACGACATCGCCTGGACGGTGCCCGGGCACCACGCGCTCTCGGGAACCAAGCACGGACTCGACGAGGTCCTGGCCTTCTTCGCCCAGCTGGCCAAGGCGGGCATGAAGGCCGAGACGTTCTTCCTCGAAGCCAACGCCGAATACGTCGTCGATATCCATCGCGGCTACTCGACCGAAGGCGAGGGCCGGGTCGACACCCTGTGGGCGCTGGTGTGGCATTTCGACTCCGACGGCAAGGTGGACCGCGTCGACAACCTGACCCTCGACCAGCACCAGATGGACACCTACATCTGGCAGAACTTCTCCCTCGCACCCCTGCCCACCCGCCTCGCGACCGCCTGAGGTGCGGCGTTCTACCCGAGGACCATCGGATGTGAGCGAGCGGTGGATCAGTCGTCCCAAAGCTCCTGCCACCGCATCGGGAGCAGCTCCGCGAGTGTGACGAGCGCGCCGTCGAGAACCACGACGGCGCGCAGGTTCTCACGGTGCAGCTGGAACAGCATCTCCCACCGGTGGTCGTTGCTCACGGTTGCGAGCGCGGTGATCTGGGAAGTGCCACGCCGCAGTTTCCGGTGAGGCACCTGCTCGTGTACACCCGGCCATCGCCCGCCAGCAGGGCAGCGTCGCGCGTATCCCGCAGTGACCTGCGGGTGGGGGCTGTGCCACGGACAAAGCCACGGCCTGGGGCGTCAGTTGACGGTGCCCATCCCGGGGCAGTAGATCTCGGCGGCTTCGACGAAGGCGGAGCCGGTCAGTTCGGCCAGGGCCAAGGCTTCGTCGAACTTGCGGAGGGCCTTGCGGACGTAGGGGCGATCGTCCCATTGGTCGCCCACCGCGGCGAGTGCTTCGACATTCTGGGACAGCCAGTTTCGCAAGGGCTGGATGTTCGAGGGCGCGGCGTAGCCGCCGATCGCGTAGTTGGAGGGAATGGTCCAGTTGGATTCCCAATCCAGCGACGGGAATTCGGCCGGGAAGGAACCGAACAACGGGGTGTTGTCGGCCAGTGGCGGATAGCCGTTGGTTGTGGCTTGTTCGGCCAGTTCGGTGGGCCATACCCGGCCGCGCTCGATCCAGCCGGGAAGTAGCGCGGCGAGGAATTCGATCAAGACGAATTGGATATTGCCGGTCAATGCGTTCGCGGCGGAGATCTCGTCGCCATCGCCATTGCGGATGGTCGGGCGGCCGGCGCGGACTGCGGACGTCGCTACCCGCAGCAGGTCGAGCTTCCAGCGGAAGCCCTTGGCCAGCTGATGGCCGGCGGGCAGGGTGCCTGCCATGTCGGGCTCGACGTGTTTCGACAGGGCCGGATCGAGCAGGTCGATCTGACTGCGGGCCAGGTCGTCGACCTCGTCGAGAGCGGAATTGCAATAGCGCACAACGGTTTCGGCGACGGACGCCGGATCATCGGCGGTAACGAAGAACGGCCGGCCCCAGAGGTAGAGGCCGCTGTCGAAATCGCCGCTGCCGGATGCCTTCAGAACGCCGAGTCCCCACGCGTTCGCACGAAACCGAACCTTCGCCTGTCGCACTGCGTCGGCGATCAGATCGTCCAGATCAGCGTCGCTGCCCCGGCCGGCCAGAAACGGTATGACCCGTTCCTCGACCAGCCGCATGTCCACAGGATGAAAGCTGATGTCATAACCCATATTTGGCCCCCATGAGCGATTGTGTACCGACCACCGTAGCGGCCGGTTCGGACAGGTTTGCGGTTCAGACCTCCCGCTCGGCTGCAAGCGCATGAAATACGGCAGTATGGCGCCTTGCCGACGGCTGGCTGCGTCTCGAGATGGGCTGAGGCCTGGAACTGTCCGGGCTGCCCGTGTGGGTGCGTTGGACCGCGCGGGTCGCGCATGTCGGGACGGTCGATCAGTGCGCAGTGGACCAAATCTTCTGTTAGCCAATGATTTACCGCGCGTGTTGGGTAGATCTTGCTGTCGTGTCGTTTGATTCGAAACTATGATCGAATGCATGGTCGAGTCCGCTGATGACATGCTTGCTGCCGCCGAGGTGGTGGAGCGGCTTCAGGTCGTGCACTCGATGATTGCCATGGCCCAAGCCGAGGAGATCGGCTTGATGACACGGCTGTATCGGTTGCGTCGCGCGCAGCAGCTCGCGCTCGGGGTCGGAGCCCGGTATGCGGGGGAGGATGCGGCCACCGAGATCGGGATCGCGCTGCGGGTGTCACAGCGCTCGGCGGACGGGTTGATCGGGGTGGGGCTGGGGTTGGCGCACCGGTATCCGGTGACCCGGGCCGGTTTCGAAGCCGGGCGCCTGGACCTGGCGCGGGTGCGTGCGATCAGCGACGTTCTCACCAACACCTCCGACGACCTGGTCGCGGCGCTGGAGCCACGTATCGCCGCATACGCGGAAACCGCTGAGCCGCAGCGGGTGCGGCGCACGCTGCGGCGGTGGTTGCTCGAGGCCGACCCGGCCGGGCAGGCCGCCCGCCGTAAGGCCGCCGAAGCCGACCGGTATGTGAAGGTCACCGCCGCCGACGACGGCACCGCACAGGTGGAGGCGGTGCTGCCCGCCGCCGGCGGGCAAGCCCTCTATGAGCGGTTGCGGGAGATGGCGGTCACCCAGTGCTGCGGCCGTGATCCGCGGACCAGCAGCCAGCGTCGTGCCGATGCGTTGGTGGCCTTGGCCGACGGCAGCGGCCAACTCACCTGCCGCTGCGGGCAGCCCGACTGCCCGCGCGGCTCGGCCGGTGACCCACCGCGCTTGGCGCGTAAAGCGTTGGTGCAGGTGGGTGTGTCGGCTGAAACCCTGGCCGGGTTGCGTGACAATCCGGCGTTGTTGGCCGGGTTCGGGGCCATCGACGCGGACCTGGCACGCCAGATCGCTCGCCACGCCCGCTTCACCATCATCACCGACACCGACACCGACACCGACACCGACACCGACACCGACACCCTCCCCGCCGCCACCGGCACAGGCTCCGGTGCCGACGCCCGCGCCGATGGAGGCACCAGCGCTCCCGTCGACCCGGCCGCAACCGCCGAAAAGCCCAGCGTCGACAGCGAACTGCGGTACCGCCCCGGTGCACGGGTCGCCGCACGGGTGCGGGCGCTGGATGGGGGCTGCCGTGCGCCCGGCTGCGCGGTGCCCGCCGTCGCCACCGATCTCGACCACCAAGACCGATTCGACCACGCGAACCCCGAAAACGGCGGCCGCACAGTCGAAGCCAATCTGGGTTGCCGGTGCCGCCGACATCACCGGCTCAAGACCCTGGCCGACAACGGAGTCAATGGCTGGCAGGTCCTCCACCACCCCGACCGAACCGTCGAATGGCGCACGCCCACAGGCGGATCCGTCACCACCACCCCCGAGGGCGCGAAGTTCCTGTTCCCGCGACTGCGTGTGCCACCGCTCAGCGCCACCGGCTTCCCCGACGTCGAACCCGTGCAGCCGTTGATCGATCCGGGCCCGGTGACCAACGCCATGACCGAACTGGTGCACGTCTACTGCACGCCTGCCCAGCGACGGACAGCACGAACACGCATCCGCGCCCACCGCACATCCAAGCCCATCGCCTCACTCACCCGCACGGCTACCCAGCGTGATGAGGATCCGCCCTTCTGACCCGTGGCCGTCCGAGATGATCTATGTTGTTTGAATTTCCAGTGGGGCCCGTGGTCGTTTCAGACAGCGAAAGGCTGCTGTTCGGGCCGCGGAACTTTTGGCGGCGTGGTCTAGGTGGCCTCGTCCAGCAGGGCGCGCAGCGCCGAGTCGCCGATCTGTCGCAGTTCGTCGCGGCTGCGCCCGGCTGCGGCCTGGACGGCGATGCCGTCGGAGATCGTGTGGACGAGTGCGGCCAGGGTGGCCGGTTCGTGGCTCGACGGCAGGTCGGTGGCCTGCTCGAGCCGCCTGCGTAGCGCGGCCTCGGCGGCTTTTCGTGCGGTGGTGGCCTCCTGGCGTACGGCGTGTGCGTCGGGTCCTGAGGCTTGAACGGTCTTGACGCACAGGCAACCATGGGGCGCACGCCTTCGCCGACGCACGCGAACTCGCCGCGCACCCCGAGGTCGACCTGGTCGTCGTCTCGGTGAAGGCCTCCGGCCACGCCGACGGCAGATCTCGTAGCCGATACGCCGTTCGAGTACTTCCGCTGACGCATTTCACCCGAACGCCCGGTCTCGAACCCGGCGCCGAAGTAGTTCTTGTCCGCAAGCACCCACCACAACCTGAGGCAATGAACATGCGCATGCACCCCAACTTTTACACCGTTGACCATCGGGGTCCCGGACGGCTGAGCATCATGGCCAAGCCACGCGGCGGAGAGTGGCTCGAAGACGAGATGACTGCTCTGAAGGCGTCCGGCGTCGACCACTTGGTCTGCGCGCTCACCGCCGCTGAACTCTACGAGTGCGACCTTGAAGCCGAAGAGCGCACAGCACGCGAGGCGGGCCTGCGGTTCGTTTCCATCCCGATCGTCGACCGTGGCGTCCCCGACCGGGCCAGCGTGCTGCCGACTCTCCAGCACCTCGCGGCGGAACTGAACGACGGTGCACACGTCCTCACCCACTGTCGATTCGGCATCGGCCGCGCATCGCTGCTGGCCGCCGCGCTCCTCGTCCTCAACGGCACCGACCCCGACACAGCATGGAATCGACTCGAACAAGCTCGTGGACTCACCGTCCCCGACACCCCCGAGCAACGCGAATGGACCGACAAACTGCCGCAACGGCCGCTGTCCTGACTAGCAGCTGGAGATCCACCACACCCCTTGGAATCACTCATCTAGGCTCACGGCGTGCATCTGGAGCTGATCACGATCATCGTCGAGGAGTACGACTCCGCCATCGAGTTCTTCGTTGAGACACTTGGTTTCGATCTGATCGAGGACTCCCCGTCGCTCACCAATGACGGACGTCCGAAACGGTGGGTCGTCGTTCGCCCACCCGCCGGGACTACCGGAATCCTGCTTGCGCAAGCGGACGGGGACAGGCAGCGCGGCGCTGTCGGAGATCAGGTCGCTGGGCGAGTCGGGTTCTTTCTCCGGGTCGTCGACTTCGCGGGGACGTATCGCCGGATGGTCGGTGCCGGTGTGAAGTTCGTGACCGAGCCGCGCTCCGAGCCCTACGGTCAGGTTGCCGTCTTCCTCGACATCTCCGGAAACCGATGGGACCTGCTCGGGCCACCCGAACCCGACCGCGCGGGCCGCGGCTGAGCGGGCGAGAGGATCGCGGCGCTCAACCCTCGGGCAGTTCTTCCACTGCGGCTGCGATGGTATTCGGTTCCAACGCAACGACTATCGCGTCCGGTGGTGAACCGGGTCAGGGGAGGACGTTCGGGATCAGTTGCGGGGCCTGTTCGGCCACCCAGGATCCGATGAAAGAGCCTGCGTAGTAGCCGATGTAGGTGCCCGCCACACCGCCGATGATGCCGCCGCCGATCGCACCGATGGGCAGTGCCGCGCCGGCGGTGAGGGCGGTGGCGAGGGCGCTGCCCGCGGTGCCGCCGAGGATCGCGCCGGAGATGCCGCCGAGGATCTGGCCCGCTGTCTGGCCGATGTAGGTGCCGTTCTCGATGGGGCTCGCGATCGGGGTTGCCGTGGCGATCGGTGCGGCGGACGGAATGGGCTGGGACGCAACGGGTTCGAGGGTATCGACGACCGGGGCGGAGGCATCGACGACCGGGGCGGAGGCGGCGGCGTCGGGGACGAAGGCCACCGGCACGGACGGCTGGGCGGCCGCGGCGAGCGCGATCGGCTCGGCGACCGGGCTGTCGGTCGCGACGCCCGCGACGGTGTTCACCATCGCAGTGGGCTCGATGACCCGAGGGGCGGCGGGCTCGGCCGCGGCCGTCCCCACCCCGGCGACGCCGACCGCGGCGGGGACGACCACGGCTACCGGAAGTCCGCGCAGCACTCTGCTGGGCTTGCTCACCACACGATGCCGACCTGCCATGTCTATCCGCCTTTCCAAGCGTCCGCTGTCACACCCCCATCGTCGGCGGCCGGCGCGGCACAACACGAATGTGACCGCCGTCCCAAAATGCGCTGGCGGCTATGGGTATTCGCCGAGGGCAACGACTCCGCGTCAGGGGCGTGCCGCCGGAACCACGGTCTTCACGTCTCGGAATCGCAGGGCACGCGCCTCGGCGATCTATTCGCAAATCAGTGTTATCCACGCGGGCCGATCGAGCGTCGGGCGAGGTAGGCATACCAAACGGTCCAAAACGCTCATCTGAATTACAAATATTTCATATGCTCTGGCGCGCGGAGCAGGGGAAGACTGCACCTGCTTCGCGACGTGGATAAGAGGAACAGCTTCATGAAACGAACCATTCTTGTGAGTGCGGTGGCCTGCGCTCTGTTCGGAGCGGGCATCGGGACGGCCGCGGCGGACGGGCTCCCGCTGACGGATGTCGACATCACGCCGGGCTCGGCCGCCGATCTGGGCAATGCCGTGGGCGCCGGGTCGGTCGATGCCGGTAGTGCGGCGGCGGCGCTCGGCAGCGCCTTCGGCGGCGGCTACGCGGGCGGGGTGCTCAGCAGCCTCTCCGCACAGCGCTGAGGCGCCCAGCGCAGCGGCGAATCGGACAGCGGGCGGTCGTCGTCGCGGCGACCGCCTCCGGTTCGGAACCCGGCAGCGGCGGATTGTCGGTCCGGGCTGAGTGGATTCGGGAGTGCTGAATTCGATTGGTGTACCGCCGTTCCGGGCGGATCGGGATACTGCCGACGCGGTTGCCATGCTGGTCGGGGAGGAGGGCCCGACCGGGTTGCTGGCCGCGCCGGGCGTGCAGGTCCCGCAGCTGACATTCGCGGGTAGAACGGTTGCGGGCCGGGCGATCTGGGTGGGATAGGTCGAGGCGGGGTACCCGGCGGCCGATGCGTGGGAGCGGGTGCGCGCCGCGCATTCACGGACCGGGCTGTGGCCGGTGCTCATCGAGGAACGCACGCTCGAGGGGCTCGAGAACTTCGCTCCGGACGACCAGGGTATCGAGCTCGCCGAACCGGATGGCCGGGCCTGGCTGGAGCGGGCCTGGGCGCAGGTGGTACCGAGGGCGTCGACTCGATTCCACGGAGCCCGCGCGTGCTCACCGCCGCGGATCTGGATCACGACGGACTCGGCTGGGCCGGCGCCTGGGCCGTCCTCGCGGGCCCCCGGCGCGACCTGGATCTCACATGCGGGTAGCCGCGGTTTGTGATACCGCGGGGCTGGATAGCATCGGTGCACGTACGCATCGAGGCAACCCCGAGGATTTGTGTTGACTACCGACCATCTTGACCGCTGGAACGCTCACGAGGCTGCCGCGGAGGCGATGATTCCGATTATCGGCAGGCTGTATCGCGACAAGGGGGTGACGATCCTCCTGCACAGCCGGTCGCTGGTGAACAAGTCGGTGATCAGCATTCTGCGGACGCACCGGTTCGCGCGGCAGATCGAGGGCGAGGAACTGTCGATCGACGAGACGCTGCCCTTCCTCGAGGTGCTCAGCGAGCTGGATCTGGGACCGAGCAAGATCGACCTCGGCCGCCTGGTCCACGCCTACCGCGCCGACGACCGCGGGCTGTCGATCCCCGAGTTCACCGCGACGGTGCTGGCGGAGGTGCTCGACGGGAACAAGGCCGTGGCGCCGGGCCCGCGGGACGTGGTGCTGTACGGCTTCGGCCGGATCGGCCGCCTGGTGGCCCGGTTGCTCATCGAGAAGGCCGGCTCCGGAAACGGGCTGAACCTGCGGGCCGTGGTGGTGCGCAAGGGTGGCGAGGAAGACCTGGTCAAGCGCGCGTCGCTGCTGCGCCGGGACTCGGTGCACGGGCAGTTCAACGGCACCATCAAGGTCGATGCCGAGAACAACACGATCATCGCCAACGGCAACGTGATTCGGTTCATCTACAGCGACTCCCCGGCGCAGATCGACTACACCGAGTACGGGATCAACGACGCGATCCTGATCGACAACACCGGCAAGTGGCGCGACCGCGCGGGCCTCGAGCAGCACCTGCGTCCCGGTATCGCGAAGGTCGTGCTGACCGCGCCCGGCAAGGGCGACGTGCCGAACATCGTGCACGGCGTCAACCACCGCGACCAGGACGTGTCGCAGCAGATCTTCTCCTGCGCCTCCTGCACCACGAACGCGATCGTGCCGCCGCTGAAGGCGATGGACGACGAGTTCGGCATCGTGCGCGGGCATGTGGAGACGGTGCACTCGTTCACCAATGACCAGAACCTGCTGGACAACTTCCACAAGTCGGATCGCCGTGGCCGGTCCGCGCCGTTCAACCTGGTGCTGACCGAGACCGGTGCGCAGTCGGCGGTGAAGAAGGCCATGCCCGACTTCCAGGCCAAGATCACCGGCAGCTCGATTCGCGTTCCCACGCCGGATGTTTCGGTCGCGATCCTGAACCTGCAGCTGAAGCGGGAGACCACGAAGACCGAGGTGCTCGAGTACCTGCGGCAGGTGTCGCTGTCGGGTCCGCTGAGCCGCAATCTCGATTTCACCGCGGCCACCGATGTGGTGTCGAGTGACTTCATCGGGTCGCGGGCGGCGTCGATCGTGGATGCCAATGCCGCCATCGTGGATGGTGACACCGCGATCCTCTACCTCTGGTACGACAACGAATTCGGCTATTCGTGCCAGGTCGTGCGGACGGTGCAGTACATCTCGGGCATCGAGTATCCGACGTACCCGCGGCTGGGCGAGCAGGACCTTGCCGAGGGTGTGCCCGCTGTGGTCGCGGCGGTGTAATTCCCGATTGACGATGTGAACGGGGCCGGGCAGTCACACTGCCCGGCCCCGTTCACATGTCGGGTCTAGCTGGATTTGACCGGCTGCCAGCACACCACGCGAGCGGGTTGCGGCGTGACGGTCGCCCCGGCGGGGATGGCGCACTGGTTGGGGTCGGTGGTGCCGTCGAAGCGGCCGCCGATCTGGACCGTGACGCCGGGCCCGGCCTTGCTGGCGCAGTCGACCGGGGTGATCTGGTTGACGTCGGCCTGCATCGAATAGCAGTCGCCCACCTTGACATTGGGGGCGAAGCACAGCGAGTGGTTGCCGTCGGTCAGCACGAAGTAGCCCGCGTCCCGGAGTTTGCCGTCCGGGCAGGTGGCGCCGTTGGTGACCGAGGCGGCCAGCTCGTAGACGGCGGTGTGGTCGTCACACGGGGTGGCGTGGATCTTGCCGATCTGGGCGCCGCGGTAGTCGCTGGCGGTGACGCAGTTGCCCACGGCGAGTTCGGGATCGTGGGTGGCGGTCGTGCTGGTGCCCTTGGTGACGGTGGCGAGGATGCCGAGCGCCAGGATCAGCACGCCCGCGACGGCGACGACGGTGCCGGTGTGTTTGGGCAGCCCGGCCGAGGCGGCCGCGTCGTCCGCGGGCCGCTTCGCCCGATTGTGCAGGACGAGGCCCACCACCAGCAGGGCCACGCCGGCCGCTGGGATCAGCAGGGTGCCGGCGGAGACGCCGGAGGAGTCGGCCGAGTCGGCAGCAAGGATCGCGGTCGACCCGATTTGACCAATGAACACTGTCTTTCAATTCCTTCCGGTCCGCTGACGGACACGGGCAGGAAGGTACCCCGAGGCGAGGACCGGTCGGGCTGTTTTGAAATGAACTCGTTCCGGAAATTTGCGGACATGACGACGCGGGCCGCGTCGCCCGGTAGGTCGGGGCGACGCGGCCCGTGTGGGTTTCGTGTCGTCAGGGCTTCTGGTCGGCGGTGTCGGCGAGCCAGTTGTGGAGCCAGGTGGTGGCCGTGGTGCCGTCGGCGTCGACGACGTAGTGCGGGTAGGACTGGTGGACGCCGGAGGCCAGGAAATCCTGGACCTGGCGGAGCCACTGCTCGCTCGCGGGGTCGTCGGCCGGGGCGGACAGGATGGCGGCGCCGCCCTGCCAGAGGGCCTCGTTCAGAATCGATTGCAGGGTCATCGCGTAACTCGGGATCTGGACCGGATCCTGCGATGTCAGCTGGGTGAGCAGGCCGGCCGAGCGCCCGGCCAGATCGTCGTTGGGGACCGAGCAGTAGAGATCGCCCGCGGCGCAGAAGGTGCGGACCTTCGGGCTGAGCCAGCCGAAGCCGCCGGCGCGCGCTCCGCCCGCGCCGGTGCCGGGGACCTGCGGGCCGATCAGCGCATCGGTGGGGGAGCGGCGCGGGTCGGAAATCAGCCCGACCGCGACCACTCGATCGGGCGGGATCACTCCCAGCCCGGTGCCGATCTCCGCGGCCAGGTCGCCCGCGGCGTCGGCGCCCTGGCTGTAGCCGATGAGCGCGAAACGCGTTGCGGCGCACCGTGCCGCGGTCCCCGCGACCAGCGCCCGCGCGGCATTCACGGCGTCCCGTTTGGAGCTGCCGTAGACCTCGCCGTCCCAGGGGAAGGCGGTGGCGGGATAACTGACGTAGTCGGTGTGCACCGTGCTGGGCAGCCCGCGGGTGACCTGCGAGAGCATGCCCTGCTTCGGGTTCTCGATGGAGGTCTCCCAGGTGCCCGGGACGGCTATGACAGAGAGATCCGGGCAGTCGGCGGGCGCGGCCTGCCCGCTGGACGCGCCGGTGACCGTCAGGATTCCGGCCGCGGCCGCCACGACGGCCGTGAGGGCGCCGCCGGCCACCCGGAATGTTCGCAGTGCTCGAAAGGACAAGGCCCACACCCTTTGTTCGAATCGTTCGGACGACTTTTCCACCGCAGGGTCGTGCTCGGTGCAACATACCAAAGGAACTGGTTTGCCCAGCGGCTGATCGCGCGGGAAACGCCGGTAACCGGACGGATCGGATATCCCGGACTTGCCTTCGGAGAAGCCGGTTCGACGTTGTTCTGCCCGAATTCGGTTGCGCCGTATCGAGTTCGATGACGGCAATTCCTCGAATTGCGAAGACCGGCAGCACCGATATCGAAACGCTGTCGCTGTGGCACGTCGATCTCGAAATGCCGTGGGATTGCCGATTCGGGCCTTGCCTCAGCGGATTGCCGGTGTTGTTGCGGGACACGGCGGTGGAAATTGTGGCAGCATTCCGTCCTGGGCGTTGCCCCGGCCGCGATCTTGGAGTGTTGTCCGACGATACGGCGGGGCGGGAAGGAAGCCGGGCGGCTATGACGGGCCGTGTAGGAAGTATCGACGAGAGGCAGGCGCTCGCGCTTCCCTCGTTCGGCGAACTGCTGCGCCGGTTGCGCGACGACCGGGGCGTCTCCCGAGAACGCCTGGCCTTCGCGGCCGGAGTGAGCGCCAGCTATATCACGCAGCTGGAGAAGGGCGGGAAGGCCAAGCCGACCCGGGCGGTGGTCGACGCGCTGGTGCGGTGCCTGGAGTCGTGGAATCCATTGTCGGCCACGGAGCTTCGTTACCTGCACGATCTGGCGGGACTGGAGATCGGCGGCTATCCGACGGTCGCGGAGTTGCGGAAGTCGATCGATGCCGACATCCTGCGGGTGCTGGCGATGCATCGGCCGAACCTGGCCGCGCTGTACGACACCCGCGGGAATGTGCTGGCCGGGAACGAAGATTGGGCGCAGGCGTTTCCCGGATTGCGCGAGGTCGGGAATCTCTACCGGTGGATGTTCACCGATCCCATGGCCCGGGAGGTGATGGCCGATTGGGAATCCGATGTCCGGCAGTGGGTCGGCTGGCTGCGCGGGACCGTGGGGTCGGCCGCGGATCCCGGCGGATTCGCCGGGATTATGCGGGAACTCGGCGCCTTTCCGGATTTCCGGCGATTCTGGGTCACGGGCGACGTGGGATTCGCGCCCCCCGTGCACACCATGCGGCTGCGCGATCGGAGCACGGGCGCGGTGCGGAGCTTCCGGGTGCAGGTCGGCGTGCTGAACACCGAGCTCTATCCGGGCCACATCGTCGCCACGGTCGCGCTGGCCGTCTGAGGCGGCGCGGCGACTAGCCGGCCGGCCGGAGGATCACGACCGGAATCTCCCGTTCGGTCCAGGCCTGATAGGTGTCGAAGTCGGCGTACGCCTCGACGAGCCGGGGCCACAGCCGGGCCCGCGCTACCCGGGACACATGAGCATTAGCCGCGCCGGGGTAGCGGGATGGGAAACCCCGGGGCCTAGCCTGCCCCGGGGTTTCGGTGTCCGCCCATTTGCGGCACGCCGACACGTTTAAGAACGGGTTGAGTCTGAAGTTAACGTGACGCTCTGCGATTGAGCTACGGCCCATTGGTGGCTGAGCCGGCGGGAGTTGAACCCGCAACCTTCACGCTGACAATCCGTTCCCTCGATTCGGCGTTCGGCGGCGAATGCTGAAACTGGAGCGAGAGTGTGAGTTTGAGGGCGCGGTGCCTCTGCCAATTGGGCTATCCCGCCGTGGATGGCGGGAGGAGGATTCGAACCTCCACTGGGCCGCTGTGCCCGTCACAGGGAACTTCGGTTTCAGCTTGCGCTCCTTGCGCACCGCCGACTGTAGACGGCGCCACGGCGGTCGGCCAAGCGATTATTCATCGGCCGTTCGCTGGTCGCCGAGTTGCTCGGCAGGGGACAGCGGGTGGTGGCGGCGGTGCGGAACGACACCCTCGCTCCGTGGCTCGTCGCCAAGGGGGTCGACATCGGCGGGCTGGGGGCGTACGCGCCGGGCACTATCCCCAGCTCACCCACCCGGCCCAGCTTGCCGGCGATCTCGAACCGGTCCCCGGCCCGCTCCGCCGGTGACTCCGGCCATGAACGGCGCGGGGATCAGCCGAATAGATATCCGAAGATCTCAGCGCCCAGCTTGCGCTGGGTGATCTCGGCATTGTTGGCCTCCTCGCGCGCGAACTTGACCGCGTGCTGGAGCTTTTCGACGCGCTCGGTGAGTTCGTTGACGCGCTTGGCGGGCAGCGCGCCGGAGAACCTGATGGTGCGCCAGTAGCCGACCACCACATCCTCGTGATACACCTCGACCTGCGCCGGGTGCTTCTCCGTCGCTTCGGCTTTCACGTGGTTGCGCGGAATCTTCTTGGTGCGCACCGTCTGTACCGGCTCGGTGGCGTAGCAGTCTGCGGCGGCATCGTATTCCCACGACTCCGCGGCATCCAGCACCGGCAGTTTGCGGACGAAGGTGTGCAGGTCCACCAGCTGCTTCTCCAGGAACAGCAGGTAGGTGATGGGCGCGCCCTGCACCAGGGTGCGGCCGTCCACCACCACATCGGCGGTGGCGGTGCAGTTCGCCCAGTCCTTGGTGGCCACCACGTCGAACAGTTTGGTCAGGATCTCCGCCGTGGCCTGCAGGACCTCCTCGGATCTCACCTGGACGCGCGTCGACTCGGGCGGCAGCTGCTCGCCCTCCTCGTCCTTGGGGCGGTAGGTGCGCGAAATACCGCTCAGCAGCGGGTTCTTGGCCAGTTTGTGATGGGCCTCGGTGAGGTCGGAGAAGGTCCGGGACTTGATCCCTTTCTCGACGGCGACAATCTGATTCAAACGTGTCATTCCGGCACTGTATCGGTGCGCACGCGGCAGCGACCACCGGTTTTCGGCGGTCGCTGCGATGGGCATCCGGCTTGGCGGACACGCGGTTTCGGCCTGTCCGTGGCGGCTAGCCGGCGACAGTGCGGATGGTCCAGAGGTCGGACGCGTTGACCGAGAGCATGTACGCGTAGGGCAGGGTGCCGTATCCGTTCCGGCCCCAGGCGGTACCCCAGGAATTGCGGATCCGGAATACCGATCGGGAGTCGTCGTATCCGACCGCGACCACGCAATGTCCGCCCACCACCTGTTCATTGGGGGCGGGCAGGGGGATGTCGCCGGTCTTGTCGACCTGCGGGGTGAAGATGCTCTCGTAGACGGTGAAGCCGAAGACGAACGGATATCCGTCGGCCAGGCACCCCTGCATCTGGGAGAGCGTGCGCGCCACCCGGGAATACTGGATGGCCCGATGCCCGGCCGCATCGGTGAAGCACTTCTGCGGCGGTTCGGTCGCGAATTCCGAAATATCGTAGGGCCATTCGGATTCCGGGCAGGCGCCCACGGTGGCCACGCTCTTGATGCCGTCGCGGATCATCGCGCCCGCGTCCTGACCGACCGTGCCCTCCATGACGCGTTCGTTGTAGTAGATGAACAGCCGGGACGGCACGGATACGTCGGCCAGTTGCTCTTTCATGGCGTCGAACTGCAGTGCCCCCGCAATGCCGTTGCCGGTGCAGGAGCCGAGCTTGCCCTGGTCGTAGACGGGGGCGAACTTCGAGGTCAGGTCCACGGACGGCGGCAGCTGGGCGATCGTCGCGGCCGGCGCGGCATAGAGGTGATCGCGCTGGTCGGGCAGGTCCGGAAGCCAGCCGAGCCCTTTGTTCTGCTTGATGCTGATTGCTTTCATGACGGGCGGTCCTTCGATGGAAACGGTGAATCCGCCCGGCGGGGCGAGTTCTGATGCCCTCCAGTGCAGCCCGGGCCGCCGCGATCGGAAACCAGCGAAATCCGAAAACATCTTCACTCGAACTGATGGGGGTATGTCCCCGAAAATCGGGTAGCCCACCACTCGTTACCCGGACGGCCGGGCGCGCGATATTCGATGGGCACGAGAAGGAGAGAAACTGCCGGCGGCAACCGGTCATCGACCACCGGTGCCGAACGGCGCGAGGGGGTCGGTCGTGGAGCTGCGGCAACTGCGTTACTTCGTGACGCTGTCGGAGGAACTGCACTTCGGGCGCGCCGCGGCGCGCGAGCACATCGTCCAGTCGGCGCTGAGTCAGCAGATTCAGCGACTGGAACGCGAGCTACGGGTCCCGCTGGTGGAGCGCAGCACCCACCACGTGCGCCTCACCGCCGCGGGCACGCTGCTGCTGGGCGAGGCCCGGCTGATCCTCAGCCACGTCGACCGGGCCGCGGCCGCGGCGCGCACCATGACCGGGACCGATGCCGTCCTGCGGGTTGCGCAGGGGGACGCCAGTTTCGACACCATGCCGGTGGTGCTGGCCGCGGTCCGGCATCATCATCCGGAACTGGTCGAGGTGCATCAGGTCGAGGCCGGGGTGCCCGAGCAGTGCCGGTTGCTCGCCCAGGGGCGGCTCGATGTCGGCATCGGGCGCGCGACACAGCTGCCGGAGGGGGTGGCGTCGGAGGTGATCCGGTTGGATCGGCTGGGTGTGCTGGTCGCCGCGGAGCATCCCTGGGCGCACCGGCACGCGGTGCCGCTCGCCGAACTGGCCGGGGAGACGCTGGTGTTCGCCGACGAATCCCGCGCGCCGGAATTCAACGAGTACATCCGGGAGCTGTGCCGCACAGCGGGATTCGCGGCCAAGTCCTACCCGGGCACGGTGCACAGCGTGCTGGGCGCGGGCCGGCTGGTCCGCGACGGTCACGCGCTGGTGTGCGTGCCCCGGTCCTGTGCGCCGCTGCCGGGCCTGCGCTGGATCGCGATCGCCGAGCCCGCCTACTATCCGTGGTCGTTGCTGTGGCGCGCGAGCGGTGAGACCGAGGCCGTGCGCTCCATCCGCTGCTGTGCGCGGGTACTGGGCGAGCGGCTCGGCTGGACGTCCCGCCGCGAACCCGAGGTGGCCGCGGTCTCGCCCGTCACCGGCCGCCTGGCGGGCTGAGCCCGGCCGCGTGGCCGGGGTCCCTCGGTGCGGCGGAGGCCCGACCGGGTAGAAAAGGTATGGCGTCGTGGAGCGCATCCGTCGATGCCGCCGCCGAGGAGACTTCGTGCGGTCATCACAATCTTCGAACGGAGAGGCTGTTTCATGGCGACCTCGGAAGCGCGCGCTCAGATCGGCGTGACCGGCCTGGCGGTCATGGGTAGCAATATCGCCCGCAACTTCGCACGGCACGGGTACACCGTGGCCCTGCACAACCGCAGCATCGGCAAGACCGACGCGCTGCTCGAGGCGCACGGCAGCGAGGGTGATTTCGTGCGCACCGAGACCATCGAGGAGTTCGTGGCCGCGCTGGAGAAGCCGCGCCGCGTGCTCATCATGGTCAAGGCCGGTGACGCCACCGACGCCGTGATCGAGGAGCTGGCCGCGGCCATGGAACCCGGCGACATCATCATCGACGGCGGCAACGCCCTCTACACCGACACCATCCGCCGCGAGGCGGCCATGAAGGCGCGCGGCCTGAACTTCGTCGGCGCGGGCATCTCCGGCGGTGAGGAGGGCGCGCTGAACGGGCCCGCCATCATGCCGGGCGGCCCGAAGGAGTCCTACGAGTCGCTGGGTCCGCTGCTGGAATCCATTGCGGCGCAGGTCGACGGCACCCCCTGCTGCACCCACATCGGCCCCGACGGGTCCGGCCACTTCGTGAAGATGGTGCACAACGGCATCGAGTACGCCGACATGCAGCTCATCGGCGAGGCCTACAACCTGTTCCGGGACGCGCTGGGCTTCGACGCCAAGCAGATCGCGGACGTGTTCACCCAGTGGAACTCCGGTGAGCTGGAGAGTTACCTGGTGGAGATCACCGCCGAGGTGCTCGAGCAGGTCGATGCCAAGACCGGCAAGCCGCTGGTCGACGTGATCGTGGACGCCGCCGAGCAGAAGGGCACCGGCCGCTGGACCGTCAAGTCCGCCCTCGATCTGGGCATCCCGGTGACGGGTATCGCCGAGGCCGTCTTCGCCCGCGCCCTGTCCGGCTCCCGCGCCCAGCGCGCCGCCGCCAAGGGCCTCGCCTCCGGCGCCCTCGGCGAAAAGCCCACGGATGTCGCCCAATTCACCGAGGACATCCGCCAGGCCCTCTACGCCTCCAAGATCGTCGCCTACGCCCAGGGCTTCGACCAGATCGCCGCGGGCTCCGCCGAATACAACTGGGACCTGCACCCCGGTGACCTGGCCACCATCTGGCGCGGCGGCTGCATCATCCGCGCCCGCTTCCTCAACCGCATCAAGGAGGCGTACGAAGCGGACCCGGCCCTGCCGAGCCTGATCCTCGCCCCGTACTTCCGCGAGGCCATCGAGAACGCCGTCGACAGCTGGCGTCGTGTCGTCGTGACCGCCACCCAGCTCGGCATCCCGGTCCCGGCCTTCGCCTCCTCGCTGTCGTACTACGACGCCCTGCGCGCCGAGCGTCTCCCGGCCGCTCTCACCCAGGGCCAGCGCGACTTCTTCGGCGCGCACACCTACGAGCGCATCGACGCCGAGGGCAAGTACCACACCCTGTGGAGCGGCGACCGCAGCGAAGTCCCCGCGTAATTTCCGGTAGGACAAGAAGTTCTACGAGCGGAGTTCGTGCCGAATCGGCACGAACTCCGCTGCTGTTTCAGGACTGGATCGAATCACAGTGGCAGGCACAGCAACAGGGTTATTCGGTCGGGGTACTTTTCGTTGTGGACCGGGCCGGCTTGGACGCTGTATTCGCGGATTTCGCCGGAGCCGGGGTTGCGGAGGCGTTGGGTGCGGACGGGTGGGCTGAAGTCGACGCCGCCCTCGGACCAGAAGCGGCGGAAGTCGGGGAAGCGGGCCAGGTCGGTGACGAAGGTGGTGAAGACGGAGTCGTCGGGGGCGCGGCCGACCGTCATGCGCAGCCATTGGACGTATTGGCGGGCTTCGGATTCCCAGTCCACCTCGATGACTTTCGCCTGTTCGTTGCCGAACATCCAGCGGAAGACATTGCCCTCCTCGCGGAGGCCGGGCAGGGCCGCGTTCCAGGAGTCATTGGAGTCGAGGACGTTTCCGCACGGGTCCAGGTAGGCGGCGAGGGCCGGTTCCAACAGGGCCAGGGCGCGCTGCTGATCCGGGGTGATCGCGGCGTGCAGTTCCTCCGGGCCGGCGGTTTCGGGTATGCGCAGCCCGGCCAGTTCGTGCAGATGCCGGCGGTCGGTGGGGGTCAGCGGGGACATCAGGTTCAGGCAGCGCATCAGAGAATCGACCACCGATCGCGTCGGGTTTCCCCGTTCGCCCTTCTCCAGGGCCGTGATGTAGCTGGCGCTCACGCCTGCCGTGTAGGCCAGGTGCTCGCGGGAGAAGCCGCGTTCGTCGCGTAGCCGCCGTAGCGCCTGGCCGAAGGTCGGCACCGCGATATCCTCAGCAAACCAACCGCTTTCCCTGTCTCCGGACACCGAAGACCTGCCTTCCCAACACCCGCTCGTCGCCGTTCCCGCTCGCAGTCACCGACGAGCAACCCGATTACGGATGCTGCCACATGGGTGCGATGCCGAGGAGCCGGTCGGAATATCCCGTTTGTGTTGGTTCAAGGCATTGTGACCGCGGTGCGGCCGTGCTATCGCCATGCAACGGCCGCCCCGCGGGTAGGTCCGGTCAGGGCACCATCGGAAGATCGATGTAGCAGGGCCCGTGATCGCTGGACAGGGTGATGACGCTCCCGGGTTCGGTCTCGTCACCGTAGAAGTGGTCGTTCGTGTCGACGATCAGTACGACCCGATGGCCGCCGGGGACCCGATAGTCGGTGGCCTGCAGGGGAACTCGGATGGTCTTGGTCTGCTCCGGGCCGCGGTTGGCGATGGTCGCCGCGGCACGGGTGATGATCCGCAGCGCCCCGGTCACCGGGTTGTGGTCGAACAGATACGTGATCAGCGTGGCCGTCGTGCTGGACGGGGTGACGGTCAGCGCGATCTCGGGGATGCCCGCGATGTGGCGGGGCCGGAGGAAGACCCGTGTGTGCCAGACCGCCGCCCGTGTGCGGTCCACCTCGGCCAGCGGCTGGCGGTTGGGCATCAGCAGGCGTTCGCGGAAGCCGTCCATCACCAGTTCGGTGGCGGCCCGGACCTGTTCGGTTCCGGCCTGGAAGCTCTGGCTCATGGTCGCCGGCTGATCCGTGACCAGGGTGCCGTCGGGGGACGCGCCGGACGGCGCGGCGAGGTGGTAGCGGCGCACGGGATTCGACCACGCGGACAGGTCGTTCGACGAGGCCATCGTGAAGCTGTACATGGTCTCCGTGTGTACGACCCCGTCGCTGTCGATGCCGTTGTCGACGCCGAGCAGATAGTGGTCGAACCAGTCGTAGGCCGCCTCGGTGGTGCGGGTGTAGACGCCCAGCAACAAGCCGGGAATCTCCACCGCGCCATGGTCGCCGATCGCCAGATCCAGTCGCTTCGGTCCGGGGAAGCGGTCGAAGTAATCGATCAGCTGATTCTGCGGGAAGATGGTCTCGTGCCAGAAGCTGGTGAAGAACGTTGGCACCGGGCGGATCTGGTCGGCCTCGGCGGGGGAGCGAGGTCGGGCGTAGTCGAGCACCTTGTCGATATCCGTATTGGCCCGGAAGGATTCGAGCACTTTCTGCAAGTCCTCGCTGGGACGGTCGCTGATGCCGGCGAGGGCTTCGGCGGCCATGATGTGCCGGGTTCCGTTGTCGTAGAGGGCCTTACCCAGATCCGCCCAGGTGCTCAGCGCGACCACGGCCTTGACGGCCGGGTGGGCATTGGCGACCAGCTGGCTGATGCCCGAGCCGTAGGAGATGCCCGCCATCCCGACCTTCTCCCGACGGATTCCTGGTCCGGGGCCAAAAGGCGCAGTTGACCCGGGTGAGCTTGCGACATGACAAATCCCTTCGATCCTCGGTATTCCGAACAACTTTCGAGGCAGCGTGCGATAGACCTCCCGGAGTGGAAATCCGGCCGACGCGAGTCGTCGCCGTGCAACGGTCCAGGGAATTCGCGAATCATTCAGGGCTGGAAGGCCTTTGCCAATCCCCGAATACCGTCGATGTTACGCCGGTCGCGGAGTTGCTGTGAACGATTCGGGAACCGTGAGTTTCCTTGTGCGCCAGCCGATTTGGAATAGACTCGTCGGTATCGAGTGGTCGGTCGCCGTGCCGCGGGTTCGCGCCGGGCATATCACACCGCCACCGGATAGTGAACTGTGAGGGTGCTGGGTGTCGCCATGGAGTCCGCCCAGAGTTCGGGTTCGGGTCTCGTCCAGAGGTATTGAGCGGCAGTAACTTTCGATGCGTCTTCGAAGTACACGGCCGAAAGGTCATGAAATGGTTGCTCTGATCCTTGCCGCGGGCTACAGGGCGATGGTGCGCGGAGTGAGTTTCCGGAGCGGGTCAGGCCGGCTGCACGCCGACCATGGGCAGCACGGTGCGGCGGGCGAACTCGCGTGCGGCCGTCTCGTCGGTCAGCGGGATCAGGCCGTCCGGGGTCAGCACCAGCGACTGGCCCAGGCGGGCAAGCACTTCGGCGACCAGGTCGGCATCGAAGGCGGGCACGTCGGCGGAAGCCTGCAGCACGCGCAGTTTCTCGGCCAGGTAGGTGCGCCCGAGTGCGAGAATGGGCCCGGCCTCGGTGGTCAGGCGCGGCAGGATGGTGTCGGGCTCGGTGCGCAGCAGCCGTTGCAGCAGTTTGTTGCTCGCCAGCTGGGTAATGAACGCGACGAAGACCTCGACCAGCTGATCGTCCCCGGATTCGCCGGTGGCCGTGGCCTCCTGCACCCGCTTGTCGATCTCGGCGATGAACAACTGCGCCTCGCGCACGCCCACCGCTTCGACCAGATCGTTCTTGGACTCGAAGCGGCGGTACAGGGTGGCCGGGCTGATGCCGGCGCGACGCGCGATCTCCCCCATACTGGTTCGCTTGATCCCGAAGTCGAGGAATGCCGACAGCGCGCTCTCCAGCAGCTGTTCGCCTTCGGCCCGCGGCTTCTCCAGGATGCGTTGCAGGATGGTGGGCACGGACGGCATCGAGTCTCCAGTCGATCGGTTGGCGACCGCGACATTGCGGTGAACGGCCAAGGCGCGCAGTGGCGCACAGGTCGAGCCGCATTATCGCATCGCCGGAGGGTTGCGGTCGCAACCCCGTCCGATCAGCGAACGCCGCGCCCGATCAGCGGACGTCGAGCGCGGCCATTTCGCTCTCTATCGCATTGGCGGCGAAATCGATGCCATTGGAACGCAGTTCGTGCACCCGGCGCTGGAGCGCCTCGATTCCCCCTGGCTGCGCGGCGATATCGGCCACGCTGATGCGCTGTCGGTGCATACCGTCGTGCTCGTACGACACCGTTGAAACCTCCTGCTAGCCCCGAGCGCGCACCCGGCTAACAGCGGCACAGCCCGGGCCGCCGGGTACGCTTCGAACGATGCTAACAGCGGCCTTTATGGTCACTTGTTCAGTGTGGGGATTCTCACATGCCCCCTTCAGTCACGCCTCTTGACCCTGGCGGTGCATGGTTGTGTTGTGCAGGTAGGCGGTCGCATTCAGGCGAATGTGATCACGCTCGGCCTCGCTCAGCTCCCGGCGCACCTTGCCCGGTACCCCCGCCACCAGCGAGCCCGGCGGAATCTGGGCGCCCTCCGGAACCAGCGCGTTGGCCGCGATCAGGCTGCCCGCCCCGATGACCGCGCCGTTCAGCACCGTCGCGCCCATGCCGATCAGCACATCGTCGCCGACCGTGCAGCCGTGCAGAATCGCGTTGTGCCCCACCGAGACTCCCTCGCCGACCGTGCACGGGAAGCCCGGATCGGCGTGCAGCACACAGCCGTCCTGAATATTGCTGCGCGCACCGACGGTGATCTGATCCATGTCACCGCGCAGCACCGCCGAATACCAGACGCTCACTTCGGCTTCCAGCCGTACCCGCCCGGCCACGGTAGCGTTCGGCGCGACCCACGCGCTCTCGTCGATCTGCGGCACGTGCTCACCCAGCTGAATCCTCATAGCCCCGAACTTAGCCCCCGCCGGGTGCCGGGCCGCCGCGGGGAGCCGCGGCGGCGGACTCGGCTCGGTCAAACCCGGCGGAAGAGGGCCCGATGGGCCGCGGGCGTGGTGCCGAGCAGTCGGTGGAAGTGATGGCGGAGATTGACGCCGGTGCCCAGCCCGGAATCGGCGGCGATGCGGTCCATGGTGTCGTCGGTGGATTCCAGCAGCAGCCGGGCATGGTCCACGCGTTGCTGCAGCAGCCACTGCTGCGGACTGGTGCCGGTGCGATCACGGAAGCGGCGGGTGAACGTGCGCCGCGACATGAGGGCCGTCCGGGCCCAGCCGTCCAGATCCACCGGCTGGTCGAAATGTGTTCTGGCCCAGACCATCGCGTGCTCGATCGGGTCCTGGTCGTCCGCCTCGGGCACGGCGACCGGGATGTACTGGGCCTGTGAGCCGCTGCGGTGCGGGGCCAGCACCAGCCGGCGGGCCAGCTCGGCGGCGACCCGGCTGCCGTGGTCGGTGCGCACCAGGTGCAGACAGCAGTCGAGGGCCGCGGCGGTGCCGGCGGAGGTGATGAGGTCGCCGTCATCGGACCACAGGGTGTCCGCGCGCACCCGGACCGCCGGATACGCGCGGGCCAGCTCGACCGCCGCCGACCAGTGCGTGGTGATCTCCCGTCCGTCGGCCAGGCCGCTCGCCGCCACCGCCCACGCGCCCAGGCACAGGCCGACAATGCGGGCGCCGCGGGCGTGGGCCCGGTGCAGGGCGTCCCGGATGGGTTCGGGCAGTGGGAGTCCGCGCTCCCAGCTGGGGATGACCAGGGTGTCGGCGGTCTCGGTCGCCTCCAGGCCATGGGCGACGACGATATCGAAACCCGCTGGGGTGGTGATGGTTCCGGGGCGTTCGGCGCACACCACCACGCGGTAGGGGCTGCCGGCGGGACCGCCCGCGCCGATGTGGCCGAACACCAGGGTCGGCACCGCCAGATGGAACGGGCTGATCCCGTCGTACACCACGATGGCCACCGTATGCAGGGACTCGGCGGCGTCGGCTGCGCGAGATTCAGCAGTCATGGCCCGATTTTATCGATGCGCGGCCTTCGGGCCACTGTCGCCACCCACGGTCCGCGACGAGACTCGTCGGCATGACGAACACGATCGACACCGCAGCGGCCACCTCCACCCTCGAGCTCCTCCACATCGGCGGCCCCACAGTGCGATTCGGCTACAGCGACCTGGTCTGGCTGACCGACCCCACCTTCGACGAGCCGGGTGAGTACCCGGGCGGTGTCACGCTCTACAAGCTGAGCGGGCCGGCCGTGCCCGTCGCCGAGATCGGGCGGGTCGATGTGGTGCTGCTCTCGCACGATCAGCACGCGGACAATCTCGACCGGTCCGGGCGGGAATTCCTGGCGGGGGTCGAGACGGTGCTGTCCACGCCGGACGCCGCCGGGCGCATGGAAGGTGTTCGCGGACTGGCAGAGTGGGAGTCGGTGCAGATTGGGGCGGTCACCGTCACCGCGGTGCCCGCACTGCACGGTCCCGAGGGTTGCGAGCCGTTCACCGGAGTGGTCACCGGGTTCGTGCTGCAGGCCGACGGGCTGCCGACGGTCTATGTCTCCGGGGACAACGCCTCGGTCGACTACGTGCGGCGGATCGCAGAACGCTTCGGGCGCATCGATATCGCCGTCCTCAATGTCGGGGCGGCCAATACCGACCGCTTCGGCGATCACGACCTGACCCTCAACGGCCGCACCGCGGTCCACGCCTCGGAGGCGCTGGGTGACGCGGTGATCGTGCCGGTCCACGCCGAGGGTTGGGCGCACTTCTCCGAACACCTCGACTACCTGACCCACCGCTTCACCCTCGCCGGTCGCGCGGACCGGCTGCGCATTCCGACCCCCGGTGAGGTCTTGGCCGTCGCCGCGATCGCCTCCTGAAATCGGGCCGTGGCGCTCATGGCGGCGCGGCTCCAGCGGGTGAACGATGGCGGTATGAGAATCGGGGTACCGCGGGAGGTCAAGGAGCAGGAGTATCGCGTCGCCCTCACCCCGGCCGGCGCCGGGGAACTGGTGCGGCACGGGCACGAGGCGCTGGTCGAGGCCGGGGCGGGGGTGGGGTCCGGGTTCGCCGACGCCGACTACATCGCGGCGGGCGCGCGGGTCCTGCCGGGCCCGGACGAGGTCTGGGGCGGGGCGGAACTGGTGCTCAAGGTGAAAGAGCCGATCGCCGAGGAATATTCGCGCATGCGGGAGGGGCAGGTGCTGTTCACCTTCCTGCACCTCGCCGCTTCGCGGGACTGCACGGACGCGATCCTGCGCTCCGGCATCACCGCCATCGCCTACGAGACAGTCCGGGCCGCCGACGGGTCGCTGCCGCTGCTCGCGCCCATGAGCGAGGTGGCGGGCAAGCTGGCCAGCCAGGTCGGGGCCTATCACCTGATGTCGCCGCAGGGCGGGGCGGGCCTGCTGCTCGGCGGAGTGCCGGGGGTGGTGCCGGCGGACGTGACGGTCCTCGGGGGCGGGGTGGCCGGTAGCAATGCGGCGGCTGTCGCGGTCGGCATGGGGGCGCGAGTCACCGTGCTGGACACCAATATCGCGCGACTGCGGGAACTCGACGCCCGGTTCGGTGGGCGCGTCACCACGATCGGCTCCAACGCGGCCGAGGTCGAGAAGGCGGTGCTGGCGGCGGACCTGGTGATCGGCTCGGTCCTGGTGCCGGGCGCGCGGGCTCCGAAACTGGTGCCCGACAGTCTGGTCGCCCACATGCGCCCGGGCTCGGTGCTGGTCGATATCGCCATCGATCAGGGCGGATGCTTCCAGAGCTCGCATCCCACCACCCACGCGAAACCGACGTTCCAGGTGGCGGATTCGCTGTTCTACTGCGTGACCAATATGCCGGGCGCGGTTCCGCACACCTCCACTGTGGCGCTCACCAATGTCACCCTGCCGTATGTCGGCGCCATCGCGAATCTCGGCTGGTCCGGCGCCTGCGCCACCGATCCCGGCCTGGCCCAGGGGCTCACGGCCGACGCGGGCCGGCTCTACTCGCCGGAGGTGGCCGCCGCGCACGGGCTCGGACCGGTGACGCGGGTCGCGTCCTGACGGACGACGACGGGCCCGCCACCGGATGAATCCGGTTGCGGGCCCGCGGCTTCCGTGGTTCAGGAGTCGCTGTCTCGGCTGGTGTCGCCGAGTGGCCAGTCGGGCTCCGCGCCTTCGGCCGGGATGCCGTGCAGCTTGTCCGGGTTGCGGACCACGTCGATCTTGGTGATCCGGCCGTCGTCGATGGTGAACGCGAAGACGCCGGTGTACTTGCCGTCGAACACCACCAGGCCCGGGCGGCCGTTGACCAGCACCGAACGGCCCCACGCGCCACCGACCTTCGATGCGACATCGAGGAAGCCGAGCAGCGTCTTGGCGACCTTCTCCGCGCCGTGCATGGGGTGCAGGAACGCCTGCACCTTGCCGCCGCCGTCGGAGGTGAAGGTGACATTGGAATCCAGCACGCCGAGCAGGGCGCTCAGATCACCGGAACGCCAGGCCACCGCGAACGCCGAGACCACCTTCTCGTGCTCGTCCGCGCTGGCGGGGAAGCGGGGCGTGCCGTCCTCCACGTGTTTGCGGGCGCGCGAGGCCAATTGGCGCACGGCGGCGGGGGTGCGGCCGACCACCTCGGCGACCTCGGGGCCGGACATGCCGAAGACGTCCTGCAGGACGAAGGCGGTGCGCTCGGCGGGGGAGAGGGATTCCAGCACCACCAGCAGGGCGGTGGTGACGCGCTCGTCCTGCGAGATGCGGTCGGCCGGATCGTCCCAGGTGGTGATCTCCGGCTCCGGAAGCCATTCTCCCACATACTGTTCGCGCCGGGACCGCGCCGAACCCAGATGGTCGAGGGCCAGGCGGCCGGTGACGGTGGTCAGCCACGCGCGCAGGTTTTCGATATCCGCGCCCTCGGGGCTGGTCTCGTAGTAGCGCACCAGCCGAAGCCACGCCTCCTGCACCACGTCGTCGGCGTCGCTGAGACTGCCGAGCGTGCTGTACGCGACCCGCCGCAGATAGCCCCGATGCTCCTCGAACCGTCGCGCCAGCTCGACCTGATCGGGCCCGTCCGGCCGTCCGTCACTCATCGCACCCTCGCCCTTCACTCACGTCCGCCCCGGTGGGGCGAACCGTCCACAGCATCGACGAAACAGGTCGGCGGACTGTGACATTCCTTCCGGAAATCTAGCGAAGGCGACCGAACGGTTCGTGAATTCGCGCGGCTGGATCAGCGTCGCCGCAGGTAGGCGGCCGTCGCGGCGGCGACCACGGTCGCCACCTGCACCGCTTCCGAGAGCCGCACCGCCCGGCGCAGATCGCGCACCCGGGGGATCGGACCGTCACCGAGCGTCGGCCGCAGCTCGGCGCCGTGCCGATACTCGGTGCGACCGCCGAGGGTTACGCCCAGCGCGCCCGCCATGGACGCCTCCGCCACACCGGCATTCGGGCTCGGATGCTTGGCCGCATCGCGCCGCCACGCCCGCCACGCATCGGCCGGGCGACCGCCGACGACCGGAGCCAGCGCGGTGGTGATGAGACCGCTGACGCGGGCGGGTGCGAGATTCGCGACATCGTCCGTGCGGGCCGCCGCCCAGCCGAAGTTGCGGTAGCGGTCATTGCGGTAGCCGATCATGGCGTCGAGAGTGTTGATCGCCCGATACGCCAGCAAGCCGGGAACACCCGCCACCGCACCCCAGAACAGCGGGGCCACAGTCGCATCGGAGGTGTTCTCCGCGATGGATTCGAGCGCCGCCCGCGCCAGCCCGTCCGCGTCGAGCACCTCGGGATCCCGCCCGCACAGCGACGGCAGCAGTGCCCGCGCCCCGTCGATATCGCCGGATTCGAGCCGATCCGCCATGTCCCGCCCGGTCCGTGCCAAGCTCGTCCCGCCCAGCACCGTCCAGGTCGCGGCAGCCGTCAGCACCGCCGCACCGAGCGCTCGTCCGGCCACCGCCCGCCGTAATCCGATCCCCAGCCCCGAAACCGCACCGACCAGCACGATCTCGTGCACAACCCCGGCCACGCGGCTGTCCCGATAGGTGAGCCGTTCCACCTTCATTGCGGCCGAACCGAATCCGGCCACCGGATGCCCGCGCCGCGGATCCCCCAGCGCCCGGTCCAACCCGAACCCGAGCAGCAGTCCCGCCGCAATGGCAATTCCCGTTCGCACCCGGCGAGGTTAGCGGAGGCGACAGGCCCGGCCGACTTCAGCCGCGGCGCGGAGAACGGCTGTGCACATGCGGAATGCGCCGCGACGGTGTAGCCCGGGTCTACCGGCGCCTGCCGCCGTAGCGGTCGGCGAGGCGAGCTTCATTTGTCGTGGGTTTCGGCTTGGGTGCCGGGTCATTGGGTTTCGCCGCGCGTGCGGGAGTGGTCGATTCGGGTGTAGCCGCACCGGTCGACTCAGGGGTGTCGGTCGGCATGGCAGGGGTGGCGGGCTCGCCGGTAGTGCTCGGTTGGGCTGCGGCTTCGAACTTCTCGCGGCGGCGGGCGCGGATCTCGGCCCAGACGAAGTAGCCGAGGCCGAGGGGGGCCATGACGCCGAAGGCCAGCCACTGCAGGCCGTAGGAGAGGTAGGGGCCCGAGTCCAGCTGGGGGAGCGGGTCGGGGGTGAAGGCGCCGGGCTGGCCGGACTCGAGCTGGAGGTAGCCGCCCAGGCCGTCGGTGGGGATGGGGGTCAGGGGGATGCCGAGGACCGCGGCTTCCTGCTGGGTGTCGGTCGTATAGACCTGGCGGTAGCCGTCTTCGGTGGTCGGGGGCTTCTTCTCGATCACGCCCTCGGAGGCGCGGATGCGGGCCGCCAGCTGCTGGGTGCCGGAAGGCGGGGCGGCGACGACCGGCGGATGAGTACCGCCCTCGGCCGCTGCCACCTGGCCGCGGTCCACCAGCAGGGTGCGGCCGTCGTCGAGGCGGAAGGCGGCCAGCACCGTGTAGGCGGGCTGGCCGTCGAGGTGGCGCAGCCGCACCAGCACGGTCGAATCCGGCACGTAGACGCCGTTCGCGGTGACCCGCCGCCACTCCGTGTTCTTGCCGCTGCCCGACAGCATGCCGGTGATGTCGACCGGGTCGGCGTGCACCGAATTCGCGATGCGGTCGTTGCGTTCGGAGGTGCGGGTGTTCTTGCCGAGCTGCCAGGGGGCCAGCACGGTGAAGCACAGGTAGGCGAAACCGGCGACCACCACGGCGAGAATCAGCCAGCTGGGCCGCAGCAGGAAGGTGAAGCGCCGCAGCAGCGAGGTTACCGAGCTCATGCGACCTCACCCAGCTGTTCGCGCACCCAGTCCAGCAGGCCCGGCACCGCCGCCTCGATCTGTTCGCGGACCAGCGCGAAATCGGCCTGATCGCCGTAGTACGGATCCGGCACCGATCGCCCGTCCGCGTGCGGATCGAAACTCCGCAGCAGCCGCCGCTGATCCGACGGCACCCCCAGCCGGGCCAGCTCCCACTCGTGCCCGGTGTCGAGCGCCACCAGCAGATCGGCCGCCCGATGATCCGGCCCGATCAGCGCGGCCCGATGCCCGGTCGGATACCCGTGCGCCTCCAGCTCCCGATTCGTCCGGTAGTCGGCTTCGTTCCCCACATGCCAGCTGCCGGTCCCGGCACTGCTCACCCGCACCCGATCCGCCAGCCCCGCACGTTCCAGGTGCGCGGCGAAAATCTTCTCGGCCATCGGGGACCGGCAGATATTGCCGGTGCAGATGAAGGTCACATGCAGCTCGCCCACGACAGCCATTCTGTCCGGTGGGCGTGGGAGGCGGCCACGTAGGGTGGACGGCTGTGCCGGACGACACGGAGTTTCCCGATTTCGACCATGCCAGGCTGCGGCACCACGGGGACGTGGAGGCGCGGCCCGGCATGGTCGATTTCGCGGTGAACGTCCAGGGGAGCGCGCCGCCGGAATGGTTGCGTGAGCGGCTGGCGGGACGGCTGGGAGAGCTCGGGCGGTATCCGGGCGAGGCGGACGAGCGGGCGGCGCGCGCCGCGGTGGCCGCCCGGCACGGGCGGGCGATCGACGAGGTGCTGCTGCTGGCGGGGGTGGCCGAAGGGTTCGCCATGCTGCCGCGGCTGGGGTCGCGGCTGGCGGCGGTGATCCATCCCTCGTTCACCGAACCGGAGCTGGCGCTGCGGGAGGCGGGGGTATCGGTCGCGCGGGTGATGCTCGCGCCGCCGTACACCCTCGACGGCGACGCGGTGCCGGAGGACGCGGATCTGGTGGTGGTGGGCAATCCCACCAATCCGACCTCGGTGCTGCACCCGGCGGACAGTATTCGCGCGCTGCGGCGGCCCGGCCGCATCGTGGTGGTGGACGAGGCATTCGCCGACGCGGTACCGGGCGAGCCGGAATCGCTTGCCGGAGAGAGCTATCCGGATGTGCTCGTCTTCCGGAGCCTCACCAAGACCTGGGCGCTGGCCGGGCTGCGCTGCGGCTATGTGCTCGGTGCGCCGCCGGTGCTGGCGCGGCTGAATCACGGGCGCCCGCACTGGCCGCTGGGCACTCTGCAACTGGAAGCCATTGCGGCGGTGAGCGAACCGGCGGCGGTGGCCGAGGCGCAGCGCCGGGCCGGGACCGTCGCGGCCGATCGGGCCGCCATGATTCCGCGGTTGCGGGAACTCGGCGTCGAGGTGCACGAGCCCGCGCACGGGCCGTTTCTGCTGCTCCGCGTGCCGGATGCGGAATTGTTGCGAAAGAAGCTCGCGGACAAGGGAATCGCGGTGCGCCGTGGTGATACGTTCCCGGGGCTGGAAACAGCGTTCCTGCGAGTCGCGGTGCGGCCCGCCGCCGAGGTGGATCGGCTGGTCGCCGCGATTCGCGACGTGGGTCTGTGAGCGGGACGCAGTGGGTTTGTGAGTGAGCGCAGGCTGGTGAGCGAACAGGAGGTTCGGTTGTGGTGACGACGGTGCGGCTGGCGGATCTCATGGCGGCGCTGGATGCGGCGTACCCGCCCGGGCTGGCCGAATCCTGGGATTCGGTGGGGCTGGTGGCCGGTGATCCGGACGAGCCGGTGTCGCGCGTGCTGTTCGCGGTCGACGCCACCGGCGCGGTCGTGGACGAGGCGATCGAGTGGGGTGCGCAGGCGCTGGTCGTGCACCATCCGCTGCTGCTGCGCGGCGTGGACACGGTCGCGGCCAGCACGCCGAAAGGTGCGCTGCTGCACCGGCTCATCCGCTCCGGATGCGCGCTGTTCACCGCCCACACCAATGCCGACGCCGCCGACCCCGGGGTCTCGGACGCGCTGGCGCACGCCATCGGGCTGACCGTGACCGGTCCGCTGGATCCGAAACCCTGGACCGCCCTGGACAAGTGGGTGGTGGCGGTGCCCGTCACGCATCGCGACGAGGTGCTCGACGCCCTGTTCGCCGCGGGCGCGGGCAGCAGCGGGACCTACTCGGATGCCGCGTGGACGGTCTCGGGCACCGGACAGTTCCGGCCCCTCGACGGCGCGAATCCGGCCCTGGGTGCGGTCGGTGAGCTGCACGAGGTCACCGAGGACCGCCTCGAGGTGGTCGCCCCGCCGTCCCGCCGCGCTGCCATGCTGGCCGCCCTCCGGGCCGCGCATCCGTACGAGGAACCCTTCTATCACGTGACCGAGCGCGCCGCGCTGCCCTCCGGCCTGGGCATCGGCCGCGTCGGCGAGCTGCCCGCCCCGGAAACCCTGCGCGAGTTCACCGCTCGCGTCCGTGCCGGCCTGCCCGCCACCACCTGGGGGGTGCGCGCCGCGGGGGACCCGGACCGCGTCATCCGCACCGTCGCGGTGTGCGGCGGCGCGGGAGATTCGTTCCTGGGCAAGGTTTCTCGCCTCGGCGTCGATGCCTACGTGACCTCCGACCTGCGCCACCATCCGGCCGACGAGCACCTGCGCGCGGGCGGCCCGGCCCTGATCGACGCCGCCCACTGGGCCACCGAGTTCCCCTGGTGCGCGCAGGCGGAAGGTGTGGTGCGCGCCGCACTGCCCGGCCTCGAGACCCGCGTCTCGACGCTCCGCACCGACCCGTGGACCCTCGGCGCGGCCGGCTGCTGACCCCGCGACGGGATCGTTTGTCCAGCTCCAGGCGGTGTTGGCGGTTCGGACCCGCGCGGGCGGGTACGGTGGGAGTCTTACTCGTCCATAGCGTCCAGGAGACCTTCGCGTTGAATGTCGAACCATCGATCCAGGCCAAGCTGCTCGACCTCGCCGCTGTCGATGCCGAGCTGACACGGATCGAGCATCGCCGCAAGGTGCTGCCCGAGCAGCAGGAGGTGGCGCGGCTGGAAGGGGAGCGCACCACCCGCAAGGACGCGGCGGTGAAGGTCGAGATCCTCATCGACGACCTGGACCGCGACATCCGCAAGCTGGAGGGCGAGATCGAGGCCGTCCGCAAGCGCGAGGACCGCGACCGCGGCATGCTCACCGCCGGGTCGGTCGGGGCCAAGCAGCTCTCCGAACTGCAGCACGAACTGGGCAGCCTGGAACGCCGCCGCACGGTCCTCGAGGACGATCTCATCGAGGTGATGGAGCGCCGCGAGGCCGCCGCCGCCGACCACGATCACGCCGGCGCCAACCTGGACCAGGCCGAGGCCGACCTGGTCGACGCCGAGCGCCGTCGCGACGACGCGGTCGCCGACCTGGATGTCGCCCAGCAGCGCTGCGACTCCGACCGCGCCGCCCTCGTCAACTCCTTCCCCGCCGAGCTGCTCACCGCCTACGACAAGCAGCGCACCACCTACGGCGTCGGCGCCGCCCTGCTCCAGGCCCGCCGCTGCGGCGCCTGCCGCATCGAACTCGACCGCGGCGAGATCTCCCGCATCTCCCAGACCGCCCCCGACGTGGTGGTCCGCTGCCCCGAATGCGGCGCGATCCTGGTGCGCACCAAGCAGTCCGGCCTGTGACAACCCGCCGCGCGCCGCTGATCGCTGCGCGCGGCGGTGCCGGAATGCCTCGAGGGCGTTCCGCCGGCCCGATGTGATGAGCTCGGTCGGCGACCGTGAGGATCCATGGTGCGGCAGCTCGTCGAGGCGGCGGCCGCAACCGGCGCGGGTGCGGCAGGTGTCTCCGGCCGAGCTGGTCCGCCGTGGACGAATGGCCGCGGGTAGCACGCCGCAAGCGCGATGACGGACGACATGAAGGGTGAGAAGCGTTGGTGGACTTGGTGATCGTCGAGGCCGACGGCGGGTCGCGCGGTAACCCGGGGCCTGCCGGTTACGGTGCGGTGGTATGGGATGCCGATCACGTGCGGGTGCTGGCCGAGCGCAAGCAGTTCCTCGGAGTCACCACCAACAATGTCGCCGAATATCGCGGGCTGATAGCGGGTTTGGAAGCCGCGGTCGAACTCGGCGCGCGTGAGGTTTCCGTGCGGATGGACTCCAAGCTGGTCGTGGAGCAGATGTCCGGGCGGTGGAAGGTCAAGCACGAGGCCATGATTCCGCTGGCCGATCGGGCGCGGCGGCTGGTCGCCGGGTTCGATCGGGTGAGCTTCACCTGGATTCCGCGCAAGGAGAACCCGCACGCCGACCGCCTGGCCAATGAGGCGATGGACGACGCCGATACGGTCGCCGACGTCCGCACCGCGCTGGCGAACGATCGGGTCGCCCGTCCCGCGGCGGTCGAAGGCGGTTCGGCAGTAGGGGAAATCGCCGCGGCGGTCGCGGGTGGCGTCGTCGAAGTACCCGAAACCGCGGGGGGCACCGCGCACTCGCCCGGATGGACCGGTGCCGTGGGACGGCCGACGCGGCTGCTGCTGCTCCGTCACGGGCAGACGGAACTCTCTGTGCAGCGGCGGTATTCGGGGCGGGGGAATCCGCCGCTGACCGAGCTCGGGCAGGAACAGGCGGCCAACGCGGCGGCCATGCTGGCGCGCAAGGGCGGGATCGAGGCGATCGTGAGCTCCCCGCTGGGGCGGGCCAAGGAGACCGCCGAGGCGGCCGGCCGGTCGCTCGGACTGCCGGTGCGGGTGCTGGACGGGTTGACCGAGACGGATTTCGGTGCGTGGGAAGGGATGACCTTCCGGGAGGCCCGCGAGCGGGATCCGGAGCTGCACGGCCGCTGGCTGGGGGATCCGTCGATTCCGGCGCCCGGCGGCGAGAGCTTCGATCAGGTGCGGGAGCGGGTCGAGGGGGTGCGGCGGGATCTGGTGGCACTGTATCCGGGCGCGAATGTGCTTGTGGTCAGCCATGTCACGCCGATCAAGACGCTGCTGCAGCTGGCGCTCGGGGTAGGGCCCTCGCTGCTGTACCGGCTGCACCTGGATCTGGCGTCGCTGTCCATCGCCGAGTTCTATCCGGATGGCGGTTCGTCGGTGCGCCTGGTCAACGACACCTCGTACCTCTGAAGCCCTGCGCCCCGCCGGGGTTCAGGGACGCAGCGTGGCCATCAGGAACTCGGTCTGGTCGTGGACGGCCTTCTCGAACCAGTCGTCGAAGTAGATCTCGAAATGCCCGATGGGGTAGCGCTTCACGGTGGCGTGCTTGGTGCGCTCCGCGGCCTTGAGTGTCGGGCCGGCCGGGGCCACCGAGTCGTTGTCGCAGATGGCGTACAGCACCGGCGCTTTGATGTCCTTGACGTGCCGGGTGGGATTGTCGAACAGCGTCGACAGGGCGACGCGGGCCGCCACCTTCGGCCGGTACTGCCCGCTCTCCTCGGCCAGGCGGCCGAAACCGGCCGGCACGTCGGCGGCGCTCATCAGCGCAGCGGAATGCTTCTTGCCCGCCAGCCGGGCATTGATCGGGCGCCGGATGATCGGTCCCACAACCTGATCCGTGACCGCCAGCGTGCCGGTCTTGATCAGGCTGATCGGCCCCTTCGCCAATGCCGAGGACCGGCCGCTGGTGAACGGGCACTGCGCCACCACGGCCGCGATGTAGTGATCGTCGGGCGCGACCGCCAGCACGTGCCCGCCACCGAATGAACTGCCCCACAGTGCGATTCGCGTGGCGTCGATCCCCCGGACGGTGCGCGCGAAGGCGATGGCCGCATGCCAGTCCGCGCGCTGCCGGGCGATATTGATCACCTGCCGGGGCTCACCGCCGCTGGCCCCGAAATGCCGATAGTCGAAGGCCAGGGCCGCGATTCCCGCCGACGCGAACCGCCGGGCATACCGGTCCAACCCCATTTCCCGGTCCGCCCCCAGCCCGTGACCCATGACCACCAGCGGGCGCGGCTTGGGCGGTCCATCCGGGAGATACAGCCATGCGGCGCACTGCTCGCCACCCGAAGGGAACCCCACCTCCACACGCTCCATGGGGCCCTACCGTACCCTGGTGGCCGCGGACGAGTCGGTCGGGCGGCCGCGGCGAAGGGAACGGGCACGCATGTGCCGCCGCCCTTCGCCGAGGAAAGTCCGGACTCCGGAGAGCAGGGCGGTTGTTAACGGCAACCCGGGGCAACCCGCGGGACAGTGCCACAGAAAACAGACCGCCGGTGGGCCGCACTTCGCGAGAAGTGCACCGCCGGTAAGGGTGAAACGGTGCGGTAAGAGCGCACCAGCGTGCCGGGTGACCGGCGCGGCTAGGTAAACCCCGCCCGGAGCAAGGTCGAAGGCCGCACTCGCGAGAGTGCGGCTGCGCAGGTGTTCGAGGGCTGCTCGCCCGAGCCTGCGGGTGGACCGCTCGAGGCACCCGGCAACGGTGTGTCCAGATGGATGGTCGCCACCCGGTGGGTAACCACCGGGTACAGGATCCGGCTTACAGACCGACTCGTCCGCCTCCGCAACCCCCGTGCCCAGGGCTGGGGGTGGGCGTCCCTCGAAATCGACGCGCGAACGTGATGACGAATGTCCCGATGTTGCAGGGTTGTTATCTCGTCGCAGGGGCGATCTTCCGGTGCAATGATGGAGGCACGCCATCGGACTTCCGGTGGAGCGGAGATAATTTCGCGGAGCGAACAATGGATGTTCTGTATCTGTTGGTAGGTTGGCTGGCCGCCTTTGCGGTGATCGCCGGGATCGGACTCGCAGCCGGGGTGCGGGTGGTCACGCAGTACGAAAAAGGGGTGGTATTCCGGCTGGGGCGGGTGCGAGCGGTGCGGGAGCCGGGAATGCGGCTGCTGATTCCGGGCGTGGACAAGATGCAGAAGGTCTCCATGCAGGTGATCACCATGCCCGTGCCCGCGCAGGAGGGGATCACGCGTGACAATGTGACGGTCCGGGTGGATGCGGTCGTCTACTTCCGGGTCATCGATCCCATGCGGGCGCTGATCGAGGTGCAGGATTATCTGTTCGCGGTCGCGCAGGTGGCGCAGACGTCGCTGCGCTCCATCATCGGCAAGAGCGAACTGGATGATCTGCTGTCCAATCGCGAACAGCTCAACAAGGGCCTGGAGCTCATGATCGACAGCCCGGCCATCAACTGGGGCGTGCACATCGATCGCGTCGAGATCAAGGACGTCGCGCTGCCGGATGCCTTGAAGCGCTCCATGTCTCGTCAGGCCGAGGCCGAACGCGAACGCCGCGCCCGCATCATCTCCGCCGAGGGCGAGCTGCAGGCGTCGGAGAAGCTGGCGGCCGCCGCGGCCAATATGGCCCACGCCCCGGCAGCCCTGCAATTGCGTTTCCTCGAAACCGTGGTTCAGGTTGCGGCGGAAAAGAATTCGACCCTGGTGCTGCCGTTCCCGGTGGAACTGCTGCGCTTCCTGGAACGCAGCGGGCACGCGCCGGCCCCGGCAGCCGGGTCGGAAGCGGCGCCCGAGCAACCGGCCGCCGAGCCGTCGGCCCTGGAGCCCGCCGCCCTCGGCGAGCTGATGGCCGCGCTCGCCCAGCCCGGCCTCCGGGAGGCCCTGGCGGCGCTGGAACAGCCCGGTGCGCAGGCGAAGACGAACGCGGCCGGGGGCCCCGGCCGCGGTGAGGAGTCGGCGTAGCGCGGGCACCGGGTCCGAGCGCGTCCGGCGGCGAGAGGTGAGGAAACAATCATGTCGGGTCTGATTCAGCCGGCGGCCATCGTGGTGCTGTTCGGTATCGCATACGCATTCAAACTCTTCAGCGCCAAGTTCCCGGACGGTCTGCGCGGAAAGTAGACCCCGCGACCACGGGCGGGGAAATGGCCGGCGGGAGAGCGGAGTGAGCGACGCCGCTCTCCCGTTTGCGTGCACGGACCGACGGGTTGGATGAGAATTGCGACGCGCCACACGGCGTGTAGCGGCGCGGCTCGGCGTGTCGAGCGGGTTATCTGCTCCGAACTGGCACCGAACGTGATCGACGTCATAAAGTGTTGCGCGTTGGAAAGTTCCGTTGCGGTCCGCAACGGGGCGAAGGGCTCAACAAACGTCGGAAAGCAGGTCTCGTCTACATGCGAATTGCTCGCAAACTGGCAGTCGGTGCGCTTCTCGCTGCCGCCGCTACCGCTGTGCTGGGTGCCGGTTCCGCCTCGGCGGCCACCGTGACCCCGCTGCCGGGTGGGGTGCAGGTCGATCTCACCCCCGCGGACACGGTGTGGGTGGCGCAGACCCACATCGGGCAGGCGATCGCGGGCCTGCCGCATCCCTCGGCCGCGTCCTTCGGGGAGGCTCTGGACTCGGCGGCCGCGATGTCGTCCCAGTACCCGGGTGGTCGCGTGGTGTTCACCGTGTACGGTCCGTTCAACGAGCTGAACGGCACCATGCTGGCCCTGCAGTAGGGACAGTCTCCGCAGTGGAACTGCATCAGCGGATCGTGTCGGCGCCGGTGGACTTCGGCGTCGTCCGAGCTGAGTTCGGATTGGCCTCGGACTACCCGTCCGGGGCCGTCTCGGAGGCCCGCGACGCGGTGGACGCGTTCGCGGGCGCCCGGGTCGATCGGCGGGAGATTCCGCTGGTCACCATTGATCCCCCCGGCGCCATGGATCTGGATCAGGCGCTGTATCTGGAGCGCACCCCGGCCGGCGGATTCCTGCTCTACTACGCCATCGCCGATGTGGCCGCGATGGTTGTTCCCGGCGGGCAACTGGCCCGCGAATCCCTGGCTCGTGGCCAGACCTTCTACTTTCCCGATGGCACCGTCCCGCTGCATCCGCCGGTGCTGTCCGAGGGCCGCGCCAGCCTGCTGCCCGCCGTGGACCGCCCGGTCGCGCTCTGGACCATCGAGTGCGACGCACGCGCCGTGCCCGTGCGCTACACAGTGACGCGCGCCCTGGTGCGCTCCCGTGCCCGCCTCGACTATCGGGGTGTGCAGGCCGATGCCGACACCGGCCGCCTGCACCCGTCCCTCGCGGCGCTTCCGGAGTTCGGCCGCCTGCGCATCGCCGCCGGAATCGAGCGCGGCGCGATCACCCTGCGGCTGCCCGCGCAGATCGTGGTGCGCGACGGCGAGCAAACCGGAATCGATCATTGGCAGCTCGCCGTCGAACCGCGCACCGCCGTCGACGATTGGAACGAACAGGTCTCCCTGCTGGCCGGCATGTGCGCGGCCCGAATCATGCTCGATGGCTATAAGTCGAACGGGTCCGGCAACTCCGATCAGGTGGGTTTGCTGCGTACCATGCCACCGCCCGCCCCGGCCGCCATCGAGTCGATGCGCCACACCGCCGCCGCGGTCGGGGTGTCCTGGCCGCGGAACGAGTCCGCGGGACGCATGCTGGCCACCCTGGACTGCAATACTCCCGCCGCCCTGGTGCTCATGTCCGAGGCCACCGGCCTGCTGCGCGGCGCGACCTACACCGTCCTGAACGGCCAGGCCCCGGAAGCCTTACAGCACAGCGCTATCGGCGCGCCCTACGCCCACGTGACCGCCCCCCTGCGCCGCCTGGGCGACCGCTACGCCACCGAGATCTGCCTGGCCCGCTGTGCGAAAACCGAAGTCCCGCACTGGGTCCGCGACGACCTCACCGCCGTCGCCGACACCATGCGCCGCACCGACGCCATGGCCGGCAAGGTGGAACGCGCCTGCGTAGACCTCACCGAGGCCACCGTCCTGTCCCCCCGCCTCGGCACCGACTTCGACGCCGTGGTCCTCCGCGAAGCCAACGCCACCCGCCCCGCCGAAATCTTCATCGCCCACCCACCCGTCCTCGCCAAGTGCACCGGCACACCCCCGGAGGGCGGGACGGTGCGAGTGCGACTCGCCGAGGCCGACCCCACGACCCGCACGGTCATGTTCGGCTACCCCGCCGGACCAGCGCTTTCGATGCCATACTCGAACACATGACCGTCGAACCGTTTCCGCAGTGGTTGCGCCCGCCGCCGGGCGGATTCGTCGCTGAGGATCTGGACCGCTTGCCCGACCTGCCGCCGCACACCGAGCTGATCGACGGGAGCCTCGTCTTCGTGAGCCCGCAAGCGAAGTTCCACCGCTTGGCGAATATCCTCCTCGACGCAGGGCTGCGCCGGTACGTCCCAGCTGATATGCGGGTCCGAGGTGAGATGACCGTGACCCTGGACCGAGACCAACGCCCTGAGCCGGACGTGATCGTCGTACATGCAGATCGCGACGGCGATTACGGCCTCACCGGATACCAGGCCGACGATGTGGTGCTGGTCGTCGAAATCGTCTCGCCGGAATCGCGAACACGAGATCGAGAGCGCAAACCGCAGCTGTATGCCAGAGCGGGGATATCGCATTTCTGGCGCGTCGAAAATGCCGACGGACGCCCAGTGGTGTACGTCTATGAGCTCGATCCGGCCACAAGTACATACGCGCTCACCGGAATTCATCACGATCGGCTTCAGCTGACCGTGCCGTTCGAGATCGACATCGATCTCACCGAGATCGACCACCTTTGACCGTGCCTCGACCTGCGGCGTGAGGGGGTAACCAACGGCAGGTGCGGCCTTGGTCAGGCCGGGGTCAGGGGTGGGGTGTCGGTGCGGCGGGCGCGGCGGGCGGCCACCGAGCCGAAAGTTTCCCGGTCGGCGAGGAATCCCTCGAGGGCGAAGGTTGCCGCGCCGAGGCTGGAGGGGTTGTGGGGGAGAGTGTCGAGTTCGAGGGTGACTGCCGCGAAGGGGTCGGACATGGCGTGGTGGGCGGCGGCGCGGCGGGTTGCTTCCAGTAGTGGGGTGCCGAGGTGGCGGGCGACCAGGTCGCCGAAGACCATGCGGCGGGGGTTGAAGAGGTTGACCAGGTTGGCTATGGCCACGCCCAGGTAGTGGCCGGTCTTTTCGATTACGGCGTGGGCGGTTTCGTCGCCGCGGGCGGCGGCTGCGGCCACGGCCGCGACGGTGGTGGCGGCGTCGTCGTCGAGAATGTCACTCGCGGAATCGATTTCGCGCAGGGTCGCGGCGATTCCGGGGGCGCTCACATAGGCTTCGACGCAGCCGTTGCGGCCGCAGGTGCAGGAGCGGCCGTCGAGGACCAGGTTGGTGTGGCCCCATTCGCCGGCGCTGTTGGTGACGCCGCGGTAGAGCATGCCGTCGATGACGACGCCGATGCCGACGCCCGCGCGGAGGGTGACGACGATGAGGTCGTCGACATCGCGGCCGGCGCCGAACCAGAGTTGCGCCGCGGTACTGGCTTTGAGCGGATTGTCCAGGTAGAGGGGATACGGTAGCCGCTGTTCGAGCAGGCTTTTGAGTGGGACGTCGTGCCAGTGCCAGTACGGTGAGAACACCGACTTCCCGGTCTCGGGTTCGACCAGGCCGGGCACGCTCAGGCCGATGCCGAGCACCTTGTCGGCATCGCCTGCCATGACCGCCTCGATGCCCTCCGCGATGAGCTCGACGATGTCGCCGGGCGTGGTCGCCGCGCGATCGACCGGGATCTCACTCGACCGCAGCACCGACATGGCGAGGTCGAAAACGTCCACGTGGATACTGGTTTCGGCGATATCGACGCCGATCAGCCTGCCGCGGTCCGGATTGATGGCGAGCTGGGCGCGCGGCCGTCCGATTCCCGCTGCCTCGTAGCCGAGTTCGGCGAGCACCCCCACGTCCAGGAGTTCGGCGATCAGATTGCCGATCGTCGCGAACGACAGCCCGGTGGCCTGTGCGATCTCCTGCCGGCTGGTGTGCCCCGCCGCGGCGTACACCGCCTGCAGTACGCAGAACCTGTTGCGGCGCCTGATATCCCGCGCGGTCAACTGGTACACGGCCTCGCCCTCTCCTTTCGCTACTGCTCGCGAAGATACCCGAGCCCTTCGCGAGACTACTTCTGCCAACACTATTTACAACAGTTATCCGAAGTCCTACTGTAACCGGCATCACTACCGATGCCTACTGTGTGGCAGATCACCTAGGAGTGCTCATGTCCTGGACCCACCGACGCCGATGGACCAGCGCGCTGGTCTGCGGAGCCGCTCTGGCCCTGGCCGCGACCGCCTGCTCGTCGGGCAAGGATTCCGGCTCGAACGACGCAGGCCCGCAGCACACTTCGGGCACGATCAATCTCGTCTACGCCCAGAAGCAAGGCGACCAGGAGTACTTCATCGGCGAGGCCGACGGCGCCAAGGCCAAGGCCAAGGAACTCGGCGTCGACCTGAAGGTGGTGAACCTCGGCAATGACGCCAACAAGGCGGTCACCGAGGTGCAGAACGCGGTGAACCAGAAGGCCAATGGCGTCATCGTGGTCGTCCCGGATCCCTCGGTCGGTCCGCAGGTCGCGCAGCTGGCCAAGTCGGGTGGCGTCGCCCTGCTCACCTCCGACGACCAGGTCTGCAGCAATGGCCCGGATCCGGCCTCCTGCACCAAGGACAATCTGGTGCCGCGCGTCGGATTCAGTGGCACGCAAATGGGAACCGAGGTCGGCACCCGCGCGGGCGAGGACTTCAAGAAAGCGGGCTGGAAGGCGGAGGACACCGCGATCGTCGACGCCTGGAAGCAGGACGTGACGGTCTGCACCGACCGGGTGAAGGCGAATCAGAAAGCCTTCAAGGACGCTTCGGGCGCCGACGTCAAGGTGATCGAGGTCGGCACCGACAACACCCCGTCGGACGCGCAGAACAAGATCTCCGCCACCGTCGCGGGCAATCGCTCGGTCAAGAACTGGATCGTCATGGGCTGCAACGACGAGAACGTCAGCGGCGGTGTCGCGGCCATCCAGAACGCGGGCTACTCCGCAGACAATGTGCTCGGCGTCGGCCTCGGCGCGTATCTGGCCTGCAAGGAATGGCGCGGCGGCAAGCCCACCGGTTTCAAGGCGGCCCTGTTCATCAATGGCAAGGACGTCGGCGCGCTGGCCGTGCAGACCATGTACGACTACCTGAAGAACGGAAAGTCCATGCCCGCCGAGGCCTTCGCTCCGACCAAGATGGTGGACGCCACCAATTGGCAGCAGGCAGGCGTCACGTGCAGCTGACGGGACTGCGGGTCTCCGGGCTCACCAAGGGCTTCGCGGGCGTGCCCGCGCTGCGCGAGGTGAGCCTGGACTTCCCCGCCGGAATGGTGACCGCGCTGATGGGGGAGAACGGCGCGGGGAAATCCACGCTCATCAAGATCCTCGGCGGTGACCATCGTCCCGACAGCGGCACCCTCGAACTCGATGGTGTGCCACTGGAATTGGCGAGTCCCGCGGCAGCGCGCGCCGCGGGCATCCGGGTGATCGGCCAGGAACCGGAGATCGTGCCGCACGTCTCGGTCGCCGAGAACGTCTACCTCGGCGCGCTGCCACGCCGCGCGGGCCGGCTGCTGGATCGCGCGGCACTGCGGGCCCGCGTGCGCGCCGATCTCGCCCGGCTCGGCTTCTACCGGGATCTGGATCCCGACACCCTCGGCTCGAAACTGACCGCGGCACAACGGCAGTTGGTGGAGATCATGCGGGCGCTGACCACCGACGCCAAGGTCATCGCCTTCGACGAACCGACCTCCTCGTTGTCCGATCACGAGACCGAATCACTGTTCGCGCTGATCGGCCGCCTGCGCGACCGCGGCCTCGCGGTGATCTACGTATCGCACCGGATGCGGGAGATCTTCCAGCTGGCCGACCGGGTGGCCGTGCTGCGGGACGGCGCGCTGGTCGGCGTGCGCGACACCGCCGGCACCGACGATCAGGAGATCGTGCGGATGATGGTCGGCCGCGATCTGTCGACGGTGTTCGCGCGCAAGCATTCCGAACTCGGGCGGGTGCTGCTCGAGGTGGACCACGTGACCACCGACGATGTGCGTGACGTGAGCCTGCGGGTGCGCGCGGGTGAGGTGGTGGCGCTGGCCGGGCTGGTCGGCGCGGGTCGCTCCGAGCTGGCGGGCGCGCTGGCCGGGGACCTGCCGATCCGGTCCGGGGAGGTGCGGATCGATGGCACCCGGGTGCGGCTGCGCCAGCCGCGCGACGCGGTCAGGGCCGGAATGGGATACGCGCCCGAGGAACGCAAGGCGCAGGCGCTGCTGCTGCATCGCGGTGTGCGCGACAATATTTCGCTCGCCATGCTGGATCGCCTGCGGCACTGGCGTTTCGTGCGCCGCGGTGCGGAACGCGCGCTGGCACTCCGGTACGTCGAGTCGCTGCGGGTGCGGACGCCCTCGATCGAGCAGGAGGTGCGCAAGCTCTCCGGCGGCAATCAGCAGAAGGTGGTGCTGGCGCGCTGGCTGGCCCGCAAACCCAGCGTGCTCATCCTGGACGAACCCACGCGCGGCGTCGACGTGGGCGCGAAGATCGAGATCTACCACATCATCGAGGAACTGGCCGAATCCGGTGTAGCGGTGCTGGTCATCTCCTCGGAACTCCCCGAAGTCCTCGGCCTCGCCGACCGCATCGTCGTCATGCAGCAGGGCCGCGTCACCGGCGAACTGGACCGCGCCGACGCCAGCGAGGAGGCGATTCTCGCCCTGGCCATGGCTGACGACCTGACCGCGCAGCGACCTTAGGAAATCATGACCGACCAACGAATCGACATGAGTACGGAGACAGCGGCTTCCGCGCCGACACCCGTATTCGCCCGCTATCTCGGCGGTTTGACCGCACTCACCCCGCGCCGGGTGGTCCGGTTCATCGGCACCGGCAATCTCAGCCTGATCGGCGCGCTGGTGGTGGTCGTGGCGATCTTCGCCTGGCTCAACGACGGCTACCTGGATCCGCGCAATATCGCCGGAATCGGTGACGCGGTCACGGTTTTCGGGCTGCTCGCCGTCGTGCAGACCGTGGTGATCATCTGCGGCGCCCTGGACATCTCGGTCGGCTCGCAGGCGGGTGTCGCCTCGGTCGTCAGCGCCATGGCCTTCACCTCGGCGGGGAGCAACGCCTTCGCCGGGATCCTGGCCGCGATCGGTGTCGGACTGGTGCTGGGTCTGGCGAACGGCATCATCATCGTCTACGGCCGGGTCAACCCCGTCATCGCGACGTTGGCCACGCTGGCCGCGTACAAGGGTCTGGCCCAGTTGATCTCGGGCGGCAAGGCGCAGGGTTTCGTCCTCGACAACGATGTGTTCATCTTCCTGGCGCGCGGCAAGATCCTCGGGTTGCCGGTGCCGGTGATCGTCCTCGGCCTGGTCGCGCTGGGCGTGCACGTGCTGCTGAAGTACACCGACATCGGACGCAATATCTACGCCATCGGCGGAAACGACACGGCCGCACGACTTTCCGGCATCAACATCAACAAGTACCTCATCGCGGTGTACATGCTGGCGGGCGTGGTCGCGGCCATCGCGGGCATCATCCTGACCGCCCGCACCGGATCCGGTCAGCCGGTCTCCGGTAGCGAGGGCCTCGAACTCAAGGCGATCACCGCGGCGGCGCTGGGCGGCTGCGCCCTCAAGGGCGGCAAGGGCACGGTCGGCGGCACGCTGCTCGCGGTCATCCTGCTCGGCGCGCTCGACAACGGCCTGAACGTGGTGGGCGTCAATACGTTCTGGCAGAACGTCGCCCAGGGCTCGCTGCTGGTCGCGGCCGTGGTGATCCAACAGCGGCGCAGCGGCGAACGCGCCGTCGGACTGCCGACATAGCGGGCCGGAGCTCACCATGAGAACTCTCAGGGCACACGTGTGCGCACCCCCGCCCGGCCGCCTGTGCGAGGGGCCCGTCTGGGACCCGCGCACCGGGGAACTGCTGTGGGTGGATATCCGCGGCGGCCACATCCACCGCGCCACCCTGACCGGCAGCACCCCCGACCTCGCCCCCTGGGCGACCATCAGCCTCGACCCGCCGGTCAGCGCGGTACTGCCGTGCGCCTCCGGCGGACTGCTGGCGACGATGGGAGACACCATCTTCCGCGTCGACAGTCCAGTCGCCGCTGAGCGCTCGTTCGAGAAGTCTCCGGGCGGAACATTCGCTCAGCCACTCAGCCCGGTCGTCATCCTGCCGCTACCGGACGACGGAGTGCGCCGTCGCCTGAACGACGCCAAGGTCGACCCGCGCGGCACACTGCTCGCGGGCACGATGTCCGAAGACGGCGTGCCGGACAGCGCCGCCCTCTACCGCCTCGATCCGGACGGCACTCTGGCCACCCTCCGCACGGGCGTGACCATCTCCAACGGCCTCGGCTGGAGCCCCGACGGCCACACCCTCTACTACGCGGACAGTCCCACCCACCGCGTGGACGCCTTCGACTACGACCTCGACACCGGAACCCTCAGCGAGGGCAGGCCATTCGCGCACTTCCCCGACGGCGAACCGGACGGCCTGACCGTGGACGCCGAGGGCAATGTCTGGATCGCCGTCTGGGGTGCGGGCCAGGTCCGCGCCTTCGATCCCTCCGGCAACCCCCACACCACAGTCGAAGTCGGCCCCTCCCAGGTCTCGAGCTGCGCCTTCGCCGGACCCGACCTGGATGTTCTGGTGATAACCACCGCGGCCGAGGGTGGAGCCGCACGAGAACCCGGCGCGGGCCGGCTGTTCGCCTGTGTCCCCGGAGTGATCGGCCTGCCGTCGACGCCGTTCGCAGACGAGAGGCTGGTCTCCGCCGATGGCCGATGAGACACCGTGTGCGGATCCGGCATTCGTTGACCCGTTGCGGCCGGAGATTCCGGTCATCGCGATTCTACGTGCGCCGACCGCCGGCAGGTTCGCCGAGGTGACCGCCGTCCTGCACGAATCCGGTATCACCGCAGTGGAATTCACGCTGACGTCCGCGGGGGCGTTGGAGGCTGTTCGTGAATGCGCGGGCTTCGCGCATCCGATCGGAGTGGGCACCGTGCTCACCGCTAAGGATGCGGCGCTCGCGGTCGAGGCGGGTGCGGCGTACCTGATCACCCCGGCGGTGATCGATGAGGTGATCGCCGAGGGTCGTCGGCTCGGCGTACCGGTGGTCTCGGGCGCGTTGACGCCCACCGAGATTCATCGTGCGTGGACGGCGGGCAGCACCATGGTCAAGGTCTTTCCGGCCGCCGTGGGCGGGCCGGGGTACATCGAGGCTGTTCGTGCGCCGCTGCCCGATATTCCGCTGGTGCCCACCGGTGGGATCGGGCTCGGTGCGGTCCGCGCGTATCTGGATGCGGGGGCCGCGGCACTGGGGATCGGATCGCCGCTCATCGGGGACGCCTGTGCCGGTGGCGATCTCGACGCGCTGCGGGAGCGTGTGCTCGCCGTTCGGGACCAGCTGTCATGAGGGGCGGACTGGTAACGGTCGGGGAGGCGCTCGGCGTGGTGGCGGCGACCGACCCCGGTCCGCTGGCCCCCGGCGCGGCCATGCGGCTGGAGTTCGCCGGGGCGGAGGCCACCGTCGCCATCGGCGTGCGGCGGCTGGGGCACGAGAGCGCCTGGATCGGCAGCGTCGGCGCGGACACCGTGGGCCGGATGATCCTGGAACGGTTGCGGGCCGAGCAGGTCGACGTGTCACACTGCCGCATCGATCCGGAACTACCCACCGCGCTGATGCTGCGCGAACGCCGCACGGCCGACCGGACCCGGGTCACCTACTACCGGCGCGGGCTGGCGGGTTCCCACGTGTCGGTGGACGAGATCGACACCGCCCGGATCGCCGCTGCGGGCGTCCTGCACATCACAGGAATCACTCCCGCCCTCAGTGATTCGGCGCGTGCCGCGGTGGATTCGGCCGTCGACATCGCGGTCGATGCGGGCGTGCCGGTGTCCCTGGATGTCAACTATCGCCGTGCGCTGTGGACGCCCGCCCGCGCCGCTGACGAGCTGGCTGAGCTGGTATCGCGGGCCGACATCCTCTTCGCCGGACTGGACGAGGCGGCCCTGCTCCTGCGGGATGGAGGCTCAGCAGGCTTACAGGCGCCGGCGGGAGGCTCGAACGCGCCGACTGTTCCAGTGAAAAACACCCTGGGCCAGCGCGTTTCGCCGGACGCCCCGGTGGACGCACGAACCACGCCGCAGCCGGGCCCGGACGAGGTATCAGAGGACTTGGTGTCAGCGGCCGAATCGCTTGCGGCCCGGGGCCCCTCGGAGATCGTGCTCAAGCTCGGGGCCGACGGGGCGGTGGCCTGGGCCGGCGGGGCGTTTCTCCGCGAGGGTGCGGTGCCGGTGACCGCGGTCGATCCCATCGGTGCCGGGGACGCGTTCGTCGCCGGGTATCTGGCCGGGCTGCTGGACGGCGGATCTGTCTCGGAGCGTTTGCGATTGGCGTCCATCTGCGGCGCGTTCGCGGTCTCGGTGCCGGGTGATTGGGCGGGGCTGCCCTATCGGGACGAGCTCGGGCTGCTCGATGGGGCCGATGTTCAGCGATGAGGATGAAGGGGAAGAGCATGTGTCGTCTGATGGACCGGGTCGCGGTCGTTACCGGGGCGGCCTCGGGGATCGGGGCGGCCACGGCGCGGCGGCTGGCGGCCGAGGGAGCGGCGGTCGTCGTCGCGGATATCGATCAGGTCGGTGGGCGTGAGGTGGCGGAGAAGATTCGGGCGATGGGGGCGCAGGCCGAATTCCAGTGGTGCGATGTGACGCTCGAGGAGTCGTGGGACGCGTTGCGGGCGCGGGTGAACGATCGGTTCGGGCCCCTGGATTTCCTGTGCAGCAATGCTTCTCGGCAGGCGATCGTGCCGGCGCACGAATTGAGCAGGCGGCAGTGGGACGACGGGCTCGCGGTCAATCTGACGCCGCTGTTCCTGGGTGTGCGGGCATTCATCGACGACCTGCGCGCCCGGCGCGGCAATGTGGTCGCGGTGTCCAGCGTGCACGCCCAGTTCGGGCTGCCGGGGTATCCGGTCTATGCCGCGGCCAAGGGCGGGCTGACCGCGCTGGTGCGGCAGCTGGCGGTCGAGTACGGGCAGGACCGGGTGCGGGTGAATGCCGTGCTGCCCGGACCCATCCTGACGCCCGTATGGGACGACGTGGACGCCGAGGGGCGCGAATTATCCGCTCGGGCAACGGTGCTGGATCGGCTGGGCGCGCCGGAGGAGGTGGCGGCCGCGGTCGCCTTCCTCGCCTCCGACGATGCCTCCTTCATCACCGGCGCGAACCTGGTCGTCGACGGTGGCTGGAGCGTGCGAAAGGAATCCCGGTGAAGATCACCGCACTCACCACCTACCTGGTCGCGCCGCGCTGGTGCTTCCTGCGCATCGACACCGATGAAGGCGTCACCGGCTGGGGCGAGCCCGTGATCGAGGGTCGCGCCCACACCGTGGCCGCCGCCGTCGAAGAACTGTCCGACTATCTCGTCGGCAAGGACCCGATGAGCATCGAGGCACATTGGCAGGCCCTCACCAAGGGCGGCTTCTACCGCGGCGGACCCATCCTGTCGAGCGCGGTCGCGGGCATCGACCAGGCCCTGTGGGACATCACCGGCAAGGCGCTCGGTGTACCGGTGTGGCAGCTGCTCGGCGGTGCGGTGCGCGACCGGATCCGTGTCTACAGCTGGATCGGCGGCGATCGCCCCGCCGATGTCGCGGCCACCGCGCTGGAGCGAAAGGCCCAGGGCTTCACCGCGATCAAGATGAACGCCTCGGCCGAACTGGAGCCGATCGACACGCCCCGCGCGACCCTGGACATCGTCGACCGGGTGGCCGCCGTGCGGGAGGCGACCGGCGACGACTTCGATATCGCCGTCGACTTCCACGGCCGCCTGTCCGTCGCCATGGCACGGCGCGTGCTGCCCCTGCTGGAGCCGTACCTGCCGTTCTTCGTCGAGGAACCACTGGTGCCGGAGGCCGGTGACCGCCTCGGCGAGATCACCAGCGGCACCAGCATTCCCATCGCGACCGGCGAGCGGTTGTACTCGCGGTGGGACTTCCTCCCGGTGCTGGATCGCGGTGTGGCCGTGGTGCAGCCGGACCTGTCCCACGCGGGCGGTATCTCCGAGGTCCGGCGCATCGCCGCACTGGCGGAGGCCCGCGATGTCGCCCTGGCCCCGCACTGCCCGCTCGGTCCGATCGCTCTGGCCGCCTGCCTGCAGGTCGGCTTCGCCACCCCGAATCTGCTCATCCAGGAGCAGAGCCTGGGCATCCACTACAACACGGGCTCCGACCTGCTCGACTACCTGATCGACCCAACGGTTTTCGACTACCGCGACGGCTACGCCGGCCTGCCGCGCGAACCCGGCCTCGGCCTCCGCATCGATGAGCGTGCCGTCGCCCGCGCCGCCGAGACCGGGCACCGCTGGCGCAATCCGATCTGGCACCGCAGGGACGGTTCGCTCGCCGAATGGTGAATCACCGCTGCGGCGTGAGCATTCGGAATTGCTCGGTCGGATGCCGGGTGGCCGTTTTCTCCTCGCGTTCCTTCGCCACTTCGACGCGGTAGCCGACGATCACGGTGCCCACCAGGGCCGCCGAGATAATGCCCTCCGCGATGAAGAACGATGTGAAATCGATGATCGACCCGATCGGTGCGCCGCCCGGCACCGCATTGCGCAATGGCACCAGCGCGAAAAGCAGTGCGCCCATCATGGATACGGCCGGGAACATCAGACCGCGCTTACCGGCCAGGACGTAATAGCAGGCGATGGCCGCGGCCAGGGCCAGACCCAGCATGAGGATCATGATGAACAGGGCGAAGGTCAGCGACGGGACGGACCGGCCAGCGTGCAAGCCGAGATCGATGCCGTTGTCGGCGCCGGATTCCGGTTGCTCGCTCACCGCGAACAGCGTGTCCCCGCTGGCCACGGTAGCGGCGGTGGGCAGGCGCCGGTCGCCGCTGAACACGTCGAAGGCCAGCACCGCGTCATAGGTGTCGAACGGGTAGTCGGTGAGCGTGCCCTCCACCACGACCTTCACCTCGGCCGCGGAAATCGGTTCGCCCGCCTTGATTTTGATCGGATCGGCCTTGAGCGCCGAGGTGTAGATGAGGGTGTCGGCGGCGAAATTGCCGTTCTTGTCCGCCAGCGCGCCACGCGGGGTGGCCAGTACCTCGACGGTGGTGGTCTGGGTGACCGGGTCGATCTTGGCGACCCAGATGCCCAGGTCCACCCGATCTCTGACCGCTGTATTGCCGAAGGGATGCGAGGCCTCCGCCCGCGTCCGGCCCACCTCGTAGGTGGACAGCGCGAGCACCAGGCCCACGATGAGCGCCGCCGCGATCGCGACCAGCCACAGCGGGCCGCGGCGTTTCTGCTGAATTCCGTGTTGCACGCGGCGAACCTATCGGCGCGCACATCAACGATCGATCAGGAAGACATCAATTCCCGAGCGGCGTTCGCGGCCGTGATCGATTACTGATCGGTGCTTGATTTCGCGCGTGCTGTATTGAGTCCCATGGCTTTTCCATATCCGAACGCGAATTCCCCCGAGGCCGCCCAGCAGCGCAGTCTGGGCTATTTCATCTTCCTCAGCCGCTGGCTGCAGCTACCCCTGTACCTGGGTCTGATCGTGGCCCAGGCCGCGTACGTGTGGCAGTTCCTGCGCGAGCTGTGGGATCTGGTGCACGGGCTGTTCGCCGACGGCAATGTCGAGACCAGCATCATGCTGTCGGTGCTCGGGCTGATCGACGTGGTCATGATCTCCAACCTGCTGATCATGGTGATCGTCGGCGGCTACGAGACCTTCGTGTCGCGCCTGCGCATCGACGGGCACCCAGATCAGCCGGAGTGGCTGGCACAGGTGAACGCCAATGTGCTGAAGGTGAAGCTGGCCATGTCCATTGTCGGCATCTCCTCGATCCATCTGCTGAAGACGTTCATCTCCATCACCACCGACACCGATCCGGGCGCGCACAGTGCGCGCTACCTGTGGCCGGTGATCATCCATCTCGCGTTCGTGGTCTCGGCGGTACTGCTGGCCTGGATCGACCGCATCATGCCGCACGCCGCGCACAAGGAGCACTCTCACGGGGAGTCGGCCGCCGCGGCCCAGAGCGCGCCTGCCGGCGGGTGGGCGCACGAGGATCACGCGGCCTTCCGCAGCAACTAGGCACGGACGACACCGCCGGTCGTTCCGCCTGCGCGCGACCGGGATCCGCCCGGGGGCAGCGCTCAGCCGAGCGGGCGATGCCGCAGGAATTCGGCGGCGTCGGGGTACTCCTCGAGCGCCTTGGCTGCCGCCGCCTCCTCGGCGTCGCAGAGCCGCTGATAGCCGGACTCGCCGGCGTCGGTGGCATACGTGCGCAAGGTTTGGAGGGCTTCCACCGCGTCCCGGTGATCGCCGAGCACCGTCTGCAAGCGTTTGGCCTTCTTGCCGAGCTCGTCGGCCGGTTCGCCCAGCACCGCGGTCGCGGCTTCGGCCGAATAGCGCAGCCGCTTGGCGGCTTTGCGGATGTCGTGCAGATGGCTGACGCGTTCGTCCCCGGACAGGCCCGGTTCCGTGCGCACCAGACGGTGCAGGTCGCGGAAGTCATGGCGCAGGACTGCGGCGAAGACCTGCTTGGCGGGCTCGTCGGCGTGCGCGGCGCGTAGCGGGGGATCGGCGATCAGACCGTGGAGCCGGTCGACGAGGGCGTGATAGCGGCGGCCGCCGAAAGCCTCGACCACAGCCCGGTGCGCACCGGCGTAGATCCGCTGCTCGTCGGCGACCAACCGTGCGCCGAAATCCTTTCGGGGAGTGGACTTCTCATCCAGCGGCACGGTCTGCTCGTCGAACGGCACCCCGGTGTCGCCGAGCAGCGTGGCGAAACGTTCGGCCCGCACCTCGGCGTCGCGCGCCACCCCGAGTAGTCCGGCCAGCCAGCGCAATTCGTCGGTGATCTCGCCGACCGGCTTGCGCCGCAGCACCCGGCGGTAGGACTTGAGGACGCTGCGCAGTCGCCGGGTAGCGACCCGCATCTTGTGCACCGAATCCGGAAGATCCTGGCGCACATCGGGTTCGGCGGTACACAGCCGGTCCACATCGGCGGCTACGGCGTCGACCAATGCGGGACCGGCTGCGGTACTCATCTACATCCTGTACTTGTCCGTGGCCTCCACCAGATGGTGGGTGATGCCGGGTTCGAGGGCGGCGTGGCCGGCGTCGGGCACCAGGTGCAATTCCGAACCGGGCCAGGCCCGATGGAGATCCCAGGCGCTGGTGGCCGGGCACACCACGTCGTGGCGGCCCTGCACGATGACGCCGGGAATGTGGGCGATGCGCCCGATGTCGCGCAGCAGCTGCCCCTCGTCGAGGAAGCCGTGATTGACGAAATAGTGGTTCTCGATGCGCGCGAAGGCCAGCGCGAAGCGCGGGTCGGCGGTTTCGGCGACCCGTTCCGGCTGGGGCAGCAGGGAACTCGTGGCACCCTCCCAGGTGGACCACGCGACGGCCGCGTCGGTGGCAAGGGCGGCATCGGGGGAGTGCAGCAGGCGATGGTAGACCTCGATCAGGTCCCGCCCGCGTTCGGCTTCCGGCACCGGCGCCAGGAACTTCTCCCACTCATCGGGGTACACGTACCCCGCGGAGCCATTGTAGTACCAATCGATTTCCTTGCGCCGCAACAGGAATATCCCGCGCAGCACCAGTTCGGTGACCCGGTCCGGATGGGTCTGCGCGTAGCTCAGCGCCAGCGTCGAACCCCAGGAACCGCCGAACACCAGCCACCGATCGATGCCGAGATGCGTTCGCAGCCTTTCGATATCGGCGACCAGATGCCCGGTGGTGTTGTGCTCGAGGCTCGCCCCGTCCGCGATGTGCGGCGTGGACCGGCCGCAACCCCGCTGATCGAACAGCACGATGCGGTACGCCTCGGGATCGAAGAACTGCCGGTGATACGGCGACGTGCCGCCGCCGGGGCCGCCGTGCAGGAAGACCGCCGGCTTGCCGTCCGGATTCCCGCTCACCTCGTAGTAGAGCCGCTGGCCGTCGCCGACGTCCAGCATGCCCTGCTCATAGGGCTCGATCGGCGGGTAGAGGGTGCGCATCAGCCGGCCGCCAGGCCCGAGGCCAGGTCCGGGATCTCGATCGCGGAGAGGGCCTGATCGCGCACATCCGGACAGGCCTTGGTGGTGACCTGGTCGACCAGGCCCCGATTGCTCGGCAACTGCAGCAGCAAGCCGTTCTGGGTCGCCCACTGGATCACGGTCGCGTTGAGCGAGATCTTGTCCATGGTCGGGGTCTGCACCCGCCAGTCCGACAGCTGCGGCCGGATCAGGTCGCACAGCTGCTTGGCCGCCTCGTCGGAGACGGTCAGCCCCGAGCCACTGCCCGCCGATGTGGTCGGTCCGCCCGTGGTGGTCGGCTTGCCCGGCGTCGAGGAGAGCGACGAGGAGGAGCCTTGCGGCTGCGTCGAGCCCGTCGAGGAGTTGCCCCCGCAGGCCGCGGTCAATGCGACGGTGGCCACCGCCGCGACCAGTAGTGGCGCCCGCCGAATCCAGCGACTCGTTCCACGATCCATGAACTTCCCTTTGGTCGATCCAGCTCGTTGGCTTCCGAGTCTGCCACCAAAAGTTCGCAGTGGATCGAGATGATCGGCGGCGAATAGATTCCAATAGCCGACTGCTATGAAAAAACGCCCCCGCGGTCCTCGCGGGGGCGTCCTCGGTCACTGCGCGGCCGGGCGGCTCAGTAGCTGTGCTCCGGACCCGGGAACACGCCGCGCCGCACCTCGTCGGCGTAAGTGGCTGCGGCGGTACGCAATTGACCGCCCACGTCCGCGAACTGCTTGACGAACTTGGCGGTCTTGCCGCCGGTGTAGCCGACCATGTCCTGCCAGACCAGCACCTGCGCATCGCATTCCGCGCCGGCGCCGATGCCGACGGTCGGAATGGTCAGCTTGCGGGTGACCTGCCCGGCCAGCTCGGCGGGCACCATCTCCATGACCACCGAGAAGGCTCCGGCCTCCTGCACCGCGATGGCGTCGGCGACGAGCTGCTCGGCCCCGTCACCGCGACCCTGCACCCGGAACCCGCCGAGGGTGTTGACGCTCTGCGGGGTGAACCCGATGTGCGCCATCACCGGAATGCCGGCGGCGGTCAGCTTGTGGATGGTGTCGGCCACCCGCTCGCCGCCCTCCAGCTTCACCGCGTGCGCACCGCCCTCCTTCATGAAGCGGACGGCCGTGGCCAGGGCCTGCTCGGGGGAGGACTCGTAGCTGCCGAACGGCAGATCCGCCACCACCAGCGCGTGCGGCGCACCGCGCACCACGCCGCGGACCAGCGGGATGAGCTCGTCGACGGTGATCGCGACCGTGGTGTCGTAGCCATACACCACATTGGCGGCCGAATCGCCGACCAGCAGGACCGGAATCTCGGCCTCTTCGAAGAGCCGGGCGGTGGAGTAGTCGTATGCGGTGAGCATGGACCAGCGCTCACCGGCCTGCTTCATCTGCTGCAGGTGCTGCACTCGCGTCTTCCGCCGCGTGGGAGTCTTCGGCGCCGCAGACCCGTACACAGGTGTTTCCGCATCGGATACGGACATCATCGTCCCTTTCGTCGTTCCTCGAGGCCCATGACCGGGTCCCCGGGTTGTTCTGACGAATGTCAGTCTGCCATTCCGGCCGCTCCCGGCAGGGATGCAATTCCTCACACCACGCGCAGATGAAGAGGCATCGCGCAGAAAAAGAGGCGAGGGGGCGCCCCTCGCCTCTTCTCCCCGCTACTCGCTAGCCGATCGGGCCCTTGCCCAATTGGACCTGGGCCGACCGGGACTGGCCGGTCTGGTCGGTCCACTTCAGGGTGACGGTGTCGCCCGGGTGGTGCTGATCCATGGTCGAGATGAGGTCGTTGGCCGAGGTCACCGCATGGTCGTCGACGCCGGTGATGACGTCGCGGGCCTCGAGGCCGAGCTGGTCCGCCGGGCCGCCCTGGACCACGCCCCGGATCTGCGCGCCGCCGGAGACCGAGCTGACCGAGACGCCGATGAACGCGGTGTCGCCGATGTGCACGCGATCCGAGGCCTGGCCGGCCTCGATCTGCTTGGCCACCGACAGCGCCTTGTTGATCGGGATGGCGAAGCCCTCGCCGCCACCGATGCTGAAGCGGAAGCCCTTGGAGGCGGCGGTGTCCATGCCGATGACCTGTCCGGCCGCATCGACCAGCGGGCCGCCCGAATCCCCCGGTTCGATATTGGCGGCGACCTGGATGAGCCCGGTCAGCTGCTCCGAGCTGCCGGTGGAGTCGTCGCTGGCGGTGATGGTCCGGTTCAGGGCGGTCACCGTGCCCGCGGCGGCGGTGGGCGTGCCGCGTCCACCCGCATTGCCGACGCCGGCCACCGTGTCGCCGACCGCCACCTTGTCCGAGTCGCCGAGCGGCGCGGTCCGCAGACCGGACGCACCGGTCAGTTTGATGACCGCCATGTCCTCACTGCGGTCGAAGCCGACCACGGTGGCGTCGTAGGTCCGGCCATTGCCCAGATCGGTGACCGAGATCTTGGTCGCGCCCTCGACCACGTGGTTGTTGGTGAGCACGTACCCGTCCGGACCGATCACGATGCCGGTGCCCGCGCCCTCCCCGTTCTGCAGCCCGAGCTCGGTGTTCACGTCCACGATGCCCGGCACCACGCCCTGTACGGCGGAGTCGAGATCGGCCGGGGGCGTGGTGAAGTCGATCGGCTGGCTCTGGGTGACGCCACCCGGCGAGTGTGCGATCGGACTGCCCGGCAGCGTCGACGGCCCGCAGGCCACCAGGCCCAGGGTGGCGGCCAGCGCGACTGCCGCGGCGGCCGCGGCCCGGATGGTGCGTGAACGCGATGAACCGGATCCGGCCTCGGCGGACCGGTTCTGCGAATGTGGTTGCACGGTCATGGCATCCCTCATCAGTAGAGCCCCCAGGTCACCTCCCATTAAGCATGCCGTTTCTGAGAGCGGACTGGGGACTTACCGTGTGAACGCCCACGTTCTCGGCGTTCTCGGCTCCGAACCTCTACCGTTGCCGAATCCGTGCCATGCATGACGTTTCGCACAGCGGCGGCGGGCGCGATGTACACAGCGGTGACGGCCGCAACGCGAACAACGGTGGCGGCCGGAAGGTAAACAGAGAGATATATGGACCGGACGAGGGGTGCGAGGGTGATTTCGGCGGGATGGCACGATCGTGGGATGGCGTTGATGCGAACCGGCCGGGTCGTGCTCCTGGTGACGGCGTTGGCGATGACCGCGGCTGCGTGCACCAGCGTGGTGGACGGCAAGCCCACCTCGAGCACACCGGTGGGGATGGATTCCTTCTACAACCAGACCCTGACCTGGGGCAGCTGTGCCGATTACAGCGAAGACGAGATGCCCAAGAACTCCGAGTGCACGCGGGTCACGGTGCCGGTCGACTACGCCAATCCCAACGGTGCGACCGCCAAGATCGCGATCTCGCGGGTCCGGGCCACCGGCAACAAGATCGGCTCACTGCTGCTCAACCCCGGCGGTCCCGGCGTGACGGGACTGAACATGGTCACCCTCGGTGACAGCACCCAGCTGGCCGAACGGTTCGACCGCATCGGCTTCGATCCGCGTGGCATCGGCGCGTCGCAGCCCGCCATCAAGTGCATGACCGCGGCCGAGGACGACGCCCAGCGCGCCGAGCCCAACAAGGACAACTCGCCCGCGGGCATCGCGGCCGCGGAGACCGAGAACAAGGACTTCGCCGGCAAGTGCGTCGAGCGCACCGGCAAGGACTTCCTGGCCCATGTCGGCACCCGGGAGGTCGTGCAGGACATGGACGTGATCCGGGCGGCGCTGGGTGATCAGAAGCTGACCTACCTGGGCTACTCCTACGGCACCCGCCTCGGTTACGCCTACGCCGAGAAGTTCCCCGACCACGTGCGCGCGCTGGTGCTCGACGGCGCGCTGGACCCCGAGCAGGATCCGGTCAAGGAGTCGGTGGCGCAGGCTGCCAGCTTCCAGAAGGCCTTCGACGCCTACGCCGTGGACTGCGCGGCCAAGGAGAAGACCAACTGCCCGCTCGGCGATGATCCGGGGCAGGCCACCAAGAAGTTCCGCTCGCTGGTGGATCCGCTGTGGGACAAGCCGGTTCCCACCCAGGACCCGCGCGGTCTGCACTACGGCGACGCCATCACCGGTGTGCAGCAGACCCTCTACTCCAACCGCCTGTGGCCCGCGCTCACCAAGGGCCTACGGGAACTGGCCCAGGGCAGCGGCGACACGCTGCTCGCCCTCGCCGACATGTACGACGGCCGCCACGACGACGGCACCTACGACAACAGTTCCGACGCGTTCAATGCCATTCGCTGCGTCGACGACCCGGCCATTACCGACCGATCCATAGCGGCCAAGCAGGACGCCGACTACCGCCGCGTCGCCCCCTTCCTCGACGACGGCCACGGCGGCAATGCCGCGCCGCTGGAACTGTGCGCCATCTGGCCGGTCCCGAATACCAGCGCGCCGCACAAGCTTTCGATCCAGGGACTGCCGAAGACCGTGGTGATCTCCACGACCGAGGACCCGGCCACCCCCTACCAGGCCGGCGTCAACCTGGCGCAGCAGCTCGGCGCGTCGCTGATCACCTACAAGGGCACCCGACACACCGTGTCGCTCTCCGGAGTTCAGTGCGTCGACGACCCGGTGATTTCGTATCTCGTTGATCTGAAAGAGCCTGCGGCGGGCCTCACGTGTTGAGTGGCAACGACTCGCCGCGCCTCCTGACGTTCATGTAACACGGATTTAACTCCAGGACCCTACGCTCGCGGTCATGGACCGTCAGAAGGAATTCGTGCTCCGGACGCTCGAAGAACGGGATATCCGATTCGTGCGACTGTGGTTCACCGATGTCCTGGGGTATCTCAAGTCTGTCGCGATCGCGCCCGCCGAACTGGAGGGCGCTTTCGAGGAAGGCATCGGATTCGACGGTTCGGCCATCGAGGGGTTTGCCCGGGTCTCCGAGGCGGACATGGTGGCCAAGCCGGATCCGTCCACCTTCCAGGTGCTGCCGTGGTCCACGTCGAAGGGACACCAGCACTCGGCGCGCATGTTCTGCGATATCGCCATGCCGGACGGTTCGCCGTCCTGGGCCGATCCCCGGCACGTGCTGCGCCGCCAGCTGAACAAGGCCGGTGACCTCGGATTCAGCTGCTACGTGCACCCCGAGATCGAGTTCTTCCTGCTGAAGCCGGGTCCGCACGACGGCACGATGCCCGTCCCGGCCGACAATGGCGGCTTCTTCGACCAGGCCGTGCACGACGAGGCCCCGAACTTCCGCCGCCACGCCATCGACTCGCTGGAATCCATGGGCATCTCCGTGGAATTCAGCCACCACGAGGGCGCGCCGGGCCAGCAGGAGATCGACCTGCGCTACGCGGACGCGCTGTCCATGGCCGACAACGTCATGACCTTCCGCTACCTGATCAAGGAAGTGGCCATCGACGAGGGCGTGCGGGCCAGCTTCATGCCCAAGCCCTTCGCCGACCACCCGGGTTCGGCCATGCACACCCACATGTCGCTGTTCGAGGGTGAGCAGAACGCCTTCGCCGACCCGGACGACCCGGACAACCTGTCGGAGACCGCGCGCGCGTTCATCGCGGGCATTCTCGAGCACGCGCACGAGATCTCCGCGGTCACCAACCAGTGGGTGAACTCCTACAAGCGCCTGATCCACGGCGGCGAGGCGCCGACGGCCGCCTCCTGGGGCCGGTCGAATCGCTCTGCGCTGGTGCGGGTTCCGATGTACACGCCGAACAAGTCGGCCTCGCGCCGCGTCGAGATCCGCAGCCCCGACAGCGCCTGCAATCCGTACCTGGCCTTCGCGGTGCTGCTGGCCGCGGGTCTGCGCGGCATCGAGAAGGGCTACACGCTGCCGCCGGAGGCCGAGGACGACGTGTGGTCGCTGACCAGCGCCGAGCGTCGCGCCATGGGCTTCCGCGAACTGCCGGCGTCGCTGGACGAGGCGCTCAAGGCCATGGAGAAGTCCGAGCTGGTCGCCGAGACGCTGGGCGAGCACGTCTTCGACTTCTTCCTGCGCAACAAGCGCCGCGAGTGGGCGGGCTACCGTGCCCAGGTGACGCCCTACGAGCTGAAGGAATACCTCGGGCTGTGACATTTTGCCCTCGAGGCCGAGGCGGGCCGCGAACTCTGGGTGGAGTGCTCTCGGGATTTTCGGGACCGGGGCGGGTGCATTCAGGAGTCGAACCGGCTGCGAGCGGGCAACGATGTCCCGTTTGAGAGGGATGGGCTGCACGTCCGATCAGCGTGACATGTAATTTGAAGGGCATGGTTCGGCCACCGACTGCTCGCTCCGCTGTACCCGGTGTCGGACGGCTCGGTCTGCTCGAGCCGTCGGCCGCCACCTCTCTGCGAGAGTTGGCGTGGGACAACGTGGACAGCGTGCCACTGCTGTGGGCGCTGTCGCGGTCCCCCGACGCCGATCTGGCGCTGCTGACGCTCATCCGGCTGCGCGAGCAACTCGGGAGCGACTGGGCCGCTTTGGATTACGAGCTGCGCCGGGACACCGCGCTGCGCGGGCGGCTGCTGGCCCTCATCGGCTCGTCGAGCGCCTTCGCCGATCACCTGGTGGCGGATCCGGGCTCCTGGCAGCTGCTGAAGCGGAAGACGCTGCCCGATCGTGCGGAGTTGCTCACGGATCTGCTGGACGCCGTGTGCGCCACCCCGGAGACCGGGGAGAACGCCGGGCCCATGATGCACCGGGCCGGCGTGGCCGGGCCGGAGGCGATCGCCTTGCTGCGCAAGCGGTATCGCGATCAGCTCATGCTGCTGGCCGCCATCGACCTGGCCGCCACCGTGGAGAACGAACCGGTGCTGCCGTACCAGCAGGTCGGCCGGCACCTCACCGATCTGGCCGACGCGGCGCTCACCGCGGCGCTGTCGGTGGCGATCGCCCGGGTGTGCCCCGACCGGGAGACACCGGTCCGGCTGGCCGTCATCGCCATGGGCAAATGCGGTGCGCGGGAACTGAATTACGTCTCCGATGTGGACGTCGTCTTCGTCGCCGAACCGGCCGACACCACCGCCACCCGGCTCGCCGCCGAGATGATGAGCGTCGGCAGCGCGGCCTTCTTCGAGATCGATGCGGCGTTGCGGCCGGAGGGCAAGGCCGGCGCACTGGTGCGCACCCTGGACTCGCACATCGCCTACTACAAGCGCTGGGCGCGCACCTGGGAATTCCAGGCGCTGCTCAAGATGCGGCCCGCCACCGGCGATCTCGCACTCGGCGCCGCCTACCGCGACGCGCTGATGCCCATGGTGTGGGCGGCCAACGAGCGGCCGGACTTCGTGGCGGATGTGCAGGCCATGCGGCGGCGCGTCGAGGACCTGGTGCCTGCGGACCTGCGCGAACGCGAACTGAAACTGGGGCACGGCAGTCTGCGCGACGTCGAATTCGCTGTCCAGCTACTGCAATTGGTGCACGGCAAGGCCGACGAATCGCTGCACGTGCAGGGCACGGTGGAGGCGCTGACCGCGCTGGCCGCGGGCGGCTATGTGGGCCGCGACGACGCCGCCAACCTGACCGCCTCCTACGAATTCCTGCGCCTGCTCGAACACCGCCTGCAGCTGCAGCGACTCAAGCGCACCCACACCCTGCCCGCCCCCGAGGACGAGGAGGGCATCCGCTGGCTGGCCCGCGCCGCGCACATGCGTCCCGACGGGCGGCAGGACGCGGTCGGGGTGCTCACCAGCGAGATCAAACGCAATGCGGTGCGGGTGCGGCGGCTGCACGCCAAACTGTTCTACCGGCCGCTGCTGGAATCGGTTGCGCGCCTGGACGCCGCCAGTCTGCGGCTCAGTCCCGAGGCGGCGGTGCGGCAGCTGGCCGCGCTCGGCTATGTGGCGCCGGAGAACGCGCTCGGGCATCTGAAGGCGCTGACCGGGGAGGTCGGGCGCAAGGGACGGATCCAGGCGCTGCTGCTGCCGACCCTGCTCGAATGGCTCGGTGAGACACCGAATCCCGACGCGGGCCTGCTGGCCTACCGGCGGGTGTCGGAGGGACTCGACAACGAGATCTGGTTCCTGCGCGAACTGCGCGACGAGGGCGCCATCGCGCAGCGGCTGATGATCGTGCTCGGGTCCTCGGCGTACCTGCCGGATCTGCTGATCAATGCGCCCGAGACCATCCGCATGTACGCCGACGGGCCGGACGGGCCGCTGCTGCTGGCCACCAAGCCCTCGGATGTGGCGCGCGGAATCCTTTCCGGCGCACGGCGTTACGACGACCCGAGGCGGGCGGTCGCGACCGCGCGCTCGCTGCGCCGGCACGAGCTGGCCCGCGTGGCCTCGGCCGATGTGCTGGGCATGCTCGACGTCCCGCAGGTGTGCGAGGCGCTGTCCTCGGTGTGGATCGCCACCCTGGAGGCGGCGCTGCAGGCCGTGATCCGGGCCAGTGAGGCCGAACTCGGCAGGCCCGCGCCCGCCGACTTCGCCGTCATCGGCATGGGCCGGCTGGGCGGGATGGAACTCGGCTACGGCTCCGACGCCGACGTGCTGTTCGTATGCGATCCGCGGCCCGGCGAGGACGAGACCGTCGCGGTGAAATGGGCGATCAGCGTCGCCGAACAGGTGCAGCGACTGCTCGGCGCGCCGAGCACCGACCCGCCGCTCCAGGTCGACGCCGGGCTGCGGCCCGAAGGCCGCAACGGTGCCCTGGTCCGCACACTCGCCGCCTACTCCGCCTATTACACGCAGTGGGCGCAGCCCTGGGAGGTGCAGGCCCTGCTGCGCGCCCACCAGGTCGCCGGCGACCGCGAACTCGGAATCCGTTTCCTGCGCACCATGGATCCCATCCGCTATCCGGAGGGCGGCATGTCCCCCGAGGGCGTGCGCGAGATCCGCCGCATCAAGGCCCGCGTCGACTCCGAACGCCTGCCGCGCGGCGCCAACCCTGCCACCCACACCAAACTGGGCCGCGGCGGCCTCGCCGACATCGAATGGACCGTCCAGCTCCTGCAGCTCCTGCACGCCCACGAGGTCCCCGAACTCCACAACACCTCCACCCTCGAATCCCTCGACGCCATCGAGCGCGCCGAGCTGATCGACACCGCCGACGCCGCCCTCCTCCGCGAGGCCTGGCTCACCGCCACCAAGGCCCGCAATGCCCTCGTCCTGGTCCGCGGCAAACCCGCCGACCAACTCCCCGGCCCCGGCACCCTGCTCTCCGCCGTGGCCCGAGTCGCCGGCTGGCCCAACGACGACGGCAGCGAATTCCTCGACCACTACATGCGCGTCACCCGCCGCGCCAAAACGGTCGTGGAACGCGTCTTCGGCGGCGAGTAGGAGCCTCGCCGGCAGCACGAATCCTCCTCACGCCCTGCCTGTTTGCGACGTTGGCCAGTCGCCGTCAGTAGGCGCACATCGACAGTGCGACGGTGAGGTTCTTCTCGTCTGCCGGGGGCGGTCGCGGTGATGGACCTGTTCAAGGCCGCAGGTGTGCCGCGCGAGGCAGCGGCGGAGACCCTCCATCGCTGGCTCGGGGCGCTCGTTCGGCCGAGGGATCAGCCCGGGTTGTCGATGTCGGGTTGCATGAGATCGTTTCGGGCTGCGGGGAATTCGGCACCGATTGTGGGCGGGACGTGGGGGAGGGGGCTACCGAGGAGTTCGTCCTGGCGGTCGCGGATCAGCCAGGGTGGGGTGCGATGGGACGAATCCGGGTCGGTGGTGGGGCGGCCGCCGGGGGCGAACATGCCGGAAGGTGCTGAGCCGGGTGGGGCGGCGAGGTTGGGGGAGTTGAGTTGTCTGGGCTGGGTGAGGGGTTCGGGGCTGGGCGGGCCGGGGAAGCTGCGACCCGGATCGGGGGTAGCGGGGGTGGGGGAGAGCGGGACGGCCGGGTGGCCGCCGGGGGTCGGGGTGAACGGGGAAGTGGGTGGGGTGGTGGTGGCGGGATGGGTTTCGGGATCGGTCCGAGGAGGGGCGGTCGAGGGCTGATCGCCGGAGGTTCGGCGGTCGGGACTCCGGTATGCCGGATCTTGCGCGTCGGCTTCTGTCCCGGAGGCCGGAAAGTGTTGGGAATCGCCCGGATCGGTTGCGGCGGCCGTGGTGCCGGGAGGCCGAGATCCGGGATCGTGACTGCCACCCGGGCCGCTCCAGGCATCCGAGAGCGGGGTGGTGCGCTGGCCTGTGTCTTGGGTGGCATCGGCTGTGCCGCCGAGGTTTTCGGATGCGGTATCGCCGGGAGACCTGAGTGCGAAGAAGGCGGGGACGGCCGTGCCGGCGGGTGGGTAGATCGGCACGTAGTTGGCGTCCAGGGCGGCCAGTGCGAGGTGGTACTGCTCGTCTTTGGTGCCGGCGGGGGCGTCGGGTACAGGTGGTGGCACGGTTTTCCGGACGGCTTCGGCGCCGTAGGCGGCAGCGATCACGCGGTGGCCGGTGCTGTGCGCGATTTCGGCGACATCCGTGGCGTCGCGGACGAATTGCCGGGCAGCGGTCTCGGCGGCGTCGGCGAGATGGCCGGACATAGCGGCGGCGAGGGTGGTCTGGACGGTGGCGTGCAGGGTGCTCAGGGCGCCGAACATGCTGTCGGCGATGCTCACCCAGACCTGGGCGGCAGTGTGCATGTCGCCGGGGTTCATGGCCTGGATCCGGGAATGGATCTGCTCATGCGTGAACCGGGGGAAGTGCTCCAGCTGCCGGATGTAATCCGGGTCGAGTCCGCGTATCGCGATGCGCGACTGCTCATGCTCGGCCCCCGATTGACTCAATCGGGCCCTGCGCCGCAGGGCTTCCGGTTCCATCAGCGTCCTCCCATCATCCGGTCTCTTCCACTTCGACGCCCGGGGCGGGGTATCGGTTCCGCCGCGAGCGATTCGCCGATTCGGACGGCCACACCAGCCGAATTCTTTCGTCGCTCGCTCGGCCGTTTCGACTGCATGGCTGGTCGCGGGTATAGAAATGCCTGAAAAATGATATTCGCCGGGCGAGACTACTTCACGATGTTGCCGGGTGAGCCGAGGAGGGTCGTTCACCTGGCGTCGTCGGCAACTTCGGAGCCGAATAGGGCACCAGCGGCTCTAGCGGTGCTCCGTCGCCGAGTGAACGCACGGCAAAATACCCTTGAATACGCATAATAGTCTCTTGATGGAAGAAATCTCCGATCTGATATACCGCCACTTCTGGTCGGGCGAGTTGGTAGCCGGAGTTTTCAAGAAACCGGGTTCTGTAATAAGGAATCCTGAGGCTCGCTGACCGCATGCGATGAAGGCGGTGATTGGCATCGGATGTAATACCAGGTCAGGGCTCGTATTTGATCGAATGCTCCGCGGACTCGTCCCGTGATCGGAACCCCGATGTGCGACATGGCGTCGGTCGGCTGCGGCCGAAGTTTTAGTGGAATTAACTTTCCAAGCTGAATATTTAATAGCAGATAAGGATCTGCCGGAAGCGCCGTCCGGGGAGCCATCGATGCCAAAACGTTATTTTGGATCTCGATCACGGCCGGATGAGAACAGGTTATATTTTAGATCCCTTACGGTTACGGCGCGACATCTCGCCCGTGCTGTTGCTTCACCTTTATGGAGATAGTTATGAGATCGACCGCATCCGTGCTGCTTCGCGCTGGAGTTGTTACGCCACTGGCGCTGGCCACTGCCTTCTGTTTAGCCGCACCCGCAAATGCCGCTCCCGTGAGCGTGAACTGGAGTTGCCAGGGCACGATCTTCGGGATAGGCCAAACCTCGAGCATGACCACATCGGTCGACGGTGCCGCGCCGGGTTCGGCGGCATCCGGCTCCGCGGTGGCCATTACCCTCACCCCCGGGGTATCCACGGTTCCCAGTTCGGCCTCGGGCTTCACGGTGACGAGCATCAGCAATCTGAAGATGATCTTCCCGACTCCGGCGAATTCGACGCTGGTCTCGGCCACCGCTTCCGGCGGCAGCGTGGCCGGCACCGTCACCACCTCGGGTGGGAATGTCGTTCTCACCGTGCCGGGTCCGATTGCCGGCGGCTCGAGCTTCACGCCGCCGGCGGTGACCATCAATGTGACCGCCGGTACTCCCGGAACGCCGATCACCAGCAAGTATGCGGGGACCAGTTATGCCAATCCCGGTATGACCATGACGACCAACGTGCAATGGATCGGCGGTGTCGCGACCGCGTGCTACCCGAATCCATCCCCGACCCTCACCACCACGGCTGTCAGCTGATCGGAGGGTAGGCGGAGCAGCGTGACGCGCAGCATCCGCGCCGGTGAAATGTGGTGAATGTGCCCGGACTGGGCTGTTACCAGCAGCCCAGTCCGGGTTCCGTCCGATCGGATCGGACACTCGCCGCCCCGGATGGTGTTCGCGCGCTTCGGCTTTCGTGCGGCGAAAGCCACTCTGGCCGGGGTGTGCAATACCGACTATCGTATCGGCTTCGGTGTCGTCGTGCAGTACATGTCCGGCACGACCTCGATGAATTTGGTTGAGAGGTTTCGTGTTTCAAGTGTTCGAGGGTGGGAGCCTGTGCGTCCGATGTCAATCGAACCCGCTCGGATCGCGGTAGCGCTCAGAAAGGCCCTGGAGTTCTATCACGGAACCATCGAGGATCTGGCCCGGGAATCGATCAGATTGCTGGGCGTGAACGAGACCGATCGGCGTGCGCTGGAAATCGTCCTCGGGGAAGGGAAGTCCACGACACCTGGAATGCTCGCCGAGCGGCTGGGCCTCACCGCCGCAGGTGCCACGGTCATGCTCAACCGGCTGGAGAAACAGGGCTATATCGCCCGCTCGCTGGACCCCACCGATCGTCGCCGTGTGATCGTGGTTGCCACCGATCTCGCCGCCCGTCGCATGCAGGAACTCATCTCACCATTGGTCGACGAGGGCTACCAGATGATGCTGAGCTGGTTCGATCCCGCGGAACTGGAGATGATCGCGGGCTTTCTCACCCGGGCGGGCGAACTGCAACGAACCCACCGGCAACAGCTACGCAACATGGACCCCTACCCGCGGCACTGAGAGTTTCCGGGATCGTATCCGGGGCGGAACCGGATGTGCGCGAATATCTTTCGATGTCAGAGTTTGCGCGCCTGCAGGGTGAAGCTGAGGGGTAGTCGTTCGGGGTGTTCGGCGAGCCGCCATTCGGAGTCCTCGCCGCACACCATGCGACCGGGGAGCGCCTCCCACGGCACGCTGTGGTGCTCGACGAGCTGGGTGAGGGTCAGGTCGGCCTGCAGGACGGCCTCCACGATCTCGCCGAGGCCGTGATTCCACTCGTGGGTGGTGCTGTGCGCGACCGCCAGATCGGTGTCCACATAGGTGGTTCCGTCGTCGAACACCATGGGCTCCGGCGTCTCGAAGTACGGGTAGCCGAGGGTGAGCGCGTCGGTGCGGGCCTCGTCCACGGCCATCCGGACCGGATGGTCGTCGCGGATGAACAGCCGCCCGCCCGGCCGCAGCAGCCCGGCTACCGTCTCGGCCCACCGGCGGATGTCGGGCAGCCAGCACAGCGCCCCGATGCCGGTGTACACCAGATCGAATCGTGCTGCGCCGAGCACGGTTACCGCGTCGTAGACGTCGGCCTCGACGAAATCGATTGGTGTGGCGCTGGATTCGGCGAGCCTGCGAGCCTCGGCCAGGGAGGCGGGGGAGAAGTCGAGGCCGGTCATGGTGGCGCCCAGCCGGGCGAGGGAGAGTGTGTCGGTGCCGATGTGGCATTGCAGGTGCACCGCGTCCAGACCGCGGATGTCGCCGAGGCGCGGCAGGTCGAAGCGGACCACGTGGCTCAGGAACGACGGATCGGTCCGGAATTTGTCGAGGGCGTAGTCGCCGGAACCGGCGTGCAACGGAGCGCGATCGTCCCAGTTGGCCCGGTTCAGGCGGCGGTAGTCGCTCATGATGCTCGACTGTGCCATGGATGCGGCGGCCGTCTCAGCTGATTTTCCGGATGCGTGTCGCGAGCGGCGCGCCGGAGGTCAATGCCGCCTACTGCAGCGTCGACCAGACCATCGGCTGGGATCGCGGCACCCTGGTGCTGGACGGCGAGGAGGCCTGCCTGAAGGCTTACCGGTAGCGGACCAATGGCCGGAATCCGGAGTGGCGCAGTGGATTCCGGCCGGTTACGGCCGCGTGCTCAGTTCTGCGGCAGGTGCGCTTCGAGCCAGTTCACCAGGTCGGTGAGCACCTTGTCCTGTTCGGCCTCGTTGTAGATCTCGTGGTAGAGCCCGTCGTAGCGGATGACCGTCTTGTCCTTCGACGCCGCGCTCCGCTCCAGCAGGTCGGTGCCGGTGGGCGAGGCGAGGCCGTCGGAGGTGCCGTGCTGGACCAGCAGCGGGGCGGTCAGGCGGTCCAGGTGGGACTTGACGTACTCGCCCGCGCGCAGCATCTCACCGGCGGTGCGGGCCGGGACGCCGCCGTGGTGCACCAGCGGATCCTCGTCATAGGCACGCACCACATCGGGATCGCGGCTCACCAGCTTCGAATCCAGCTTCACCACCGGCAGATTCGGCAGGTACTTCGACACCAGCGGCGCGGCCAGGCGCTGCACCGCATTGCCCGCCTCGATATCGATGGCCGGGGCCGACAGGACGATGCCGGTCACCTCCGGCTGGTCGCGGGTGGCCAGGTATGCGGTGGTGAGGCCGCCCATGCTGTGGCCGATGAGGAAGCTCGGCAGTCCGGGATGGCGTCCGGTGGCGGTGGTGAGCATGGTGCGCACATTGTCGGCCGCGGTATCCAGCGAGACGACATTCGCCCGCGGGCCCTCCGATCTGCCGTGCCCGGTGTGGTCGAGCGCGTAGACCGCGAACCCGGACTCGGTGAGCCGCCGCGCGACATGCGCGTACCGGCCGGAGTGCTCGGCGTACCCGTGCACGATCTCGGCGACGGCGCGGGGTTCGCCGTCGGGCAGCCAGGCCTGCCAGAACACACGGCCCTCCGCTCCCTGGAATTCACCGGTTTCCGTGCGGGTCATTCGCCGCTCCCTTCAGGTCGTCACGCTGCCGGAGGGTGCGCCCGCCCAACACGGTGCGCCCGAAATGTCGAGTACCGGCGGAGTCATTCTCGCGCATCCGGCGCGTGGCGGGGCCGGACGGGGGAATCCGTGCGGTGGGAGTGGCGGTTGCGGGGTCAGCCGACGAGGCGGTCGAGCAGCAGCCGGTTGAATCGGATCAATCGGGCGTAATCGGCGCGGGAGATGCGTTCGTCCGTGCCGTGGATGCGCTCCAGATCGGTGGCGGTCAGGATGATCGGCGCGAAATTACAGCGGGTGCCGGCGAGATCGTCGTAATAGCGGGAGTCGGTGGCGCCCGGGACGATGCCGACCGTGACGGCGATGCCCGGCGCCACCTCGCGCGCGACAGCGGCGACGAGATCGAAGTCCGGGCCCGCCGCCGGGTCGGCCGAGGGCTCGGAGGTGGTGCCGTCGAGTTCGATGGATACGCCATTGTCCCGCACCACCTTCCGGCAATGGGCCAGCACATCGGCCACCGAATCGCCCGGCAGGATACGGAAGTTCACGAACGCCTCGGCCCGCTGCGGCAGCACATTGGGCTTCACTCCGCCGCTGATCATGGTCGGCGCGGTGGTGGTCCGCACCAGCGCCTCGGTCTGCGGCCGGGCCGCCAGCACCCGCGCCGCGATGGCCCCGGCCACGTGCACCAGCCCGAGCAGCGTCCGGCGCGGTTCGGACATGAATTCCCGCACCCGCGTGAGCATGTCGACCGCGACCGGCGTCAACCGCAAGGGGAACGGGTGATCCTGAATCCGCGCCACCGCCCGCGCCAGCCGCCCCACCGCGGTCTGCCGTCCCGGCATGGACGAATGTCCGCCCACATCGGTCACCGACAGCCGCACCGTCGCGAACCCCTTCTCGCCCACCATGATCGTGGCCACCGGCGCGTCGATCCCGTCGGCCACGCCCGTGGTGATCACGCCGCCCTCGTCGACCAGCAACCGGGCCCGGACACCGGCGTCACGCAACCGCCGCGCCATCCGTCCCGCGCCCTCGGCGCCGAAGATCTCCTCGTCGTGCCCGAACGCGAGATAGACAGTCTCCCTGGGGCGTACACCCGCACCCAGCGCCCGCTCGACCGCTTCCAGAATCGCCAGCACCCGGCTCTTGTCATCGATAGCCCCACGCCCCCAGATGAATTCGTCATCCACCACGCCGTCGAACGGCGGATGCGTCCATGCCTCCAGATCGTCCACCGGCACGACATCCATATGCGCCAGCAGAATCGCCGCCACAGTGTCATCCGGCCTGTCGGCGGCCGCCCAGCGGTACAGGCGGCTGTGGCCGAAGGTCTCCCAGGTGAGGTGGGTGTGGACCAGTGGGAAGGACTGTTCGAGGTGGGCGGTGAGGCTGTCGAATTCGGCGCGGTCGATGCGGTCGCGGTTCTCGTAGGAGACGGTTCGGCAGCGTAGCGCCGCGGCCAGCCGCTCGGCGGTGGCATCGTCGACGGTGCGGGCGTCGGTCGGCGCGGCGCTGGTCATGGGCCTAGCTGCCGGCCCTGGGCGGGAAGTTCACGGTCACACTGGCATTGTTCACCACATCGGGGGCCAGCGAGACCGACTTCTCGTTCCGCCACTTCGGAATGGCCTCGCTCATATCGCCGGGCAGGTCGGGGGTGCGGATGGCGGCGAGCAGCGGCAGGTGGATCTGGGCCGTGGTGACGGTGACCGGTGCGAAGGCCGGCGGGTGTGCCCACACGTCGTCGACCACATCGGTGACTCGAATGCCGATCCGGTGGCCGGCGGCAATGGGCCAGTCCTGGGCGAGCAGCCGGACCTGGGCGGTGTGGGTGACCGGGGCGATGCCGCGGGTGATGACGGTCGCCCGGTTGGTCGGGTCGATGTCGTAGACCTCGACGGTGACGGCCGCCGCGGCTGGCCCATCCAGGCCGAGGGTGGCCGTCGCCTGACCGGACAGGTGCTGGTCCTGGTCGAGCGGCTGGGTCACGGTCCAGATCTCGCGGTCCGCGCCCGGGACAAGGCCACGGTCGTTGTAGCGTCCGGTGCGCAGATCGATGTCGACGGCGCGGCTGTCGGCGGGCGGCCACGCGGTCTCCGAACGCCACCGGCCGTCGAACTGGCCGACGGTGATCCGGGGCCCGGGCACCGTCACGTCCTTGCCTGCCACGTGCCGGTCGAAGAACGCCAGCAGCTCGGCGGCGAAGTCGGGTGAACCGCATTTCTCGGTGCAGTCGCGGTGACCCCACTGCCCGAACCAGGCCCGGTGCTCGCCCGGGCCGAGCGCGTTCCACAGCGGGAAGACCCGGTCGGGGCGGGTGTTGTAGTCGACGAAGCCCTGGCTGAGAAACAGCGGAATGGTGTTGCCCCGCACCTTCTCCACCAGATCCCGGTCCCGCCAGAATGCGGAATTCGCGTCGTGGTTGGTGGTTTCGGCGAGGTAGTGCTGATAGCAGGCCGGATCGACGCTCGAAGCATTCGCCTTGTACTCGGCCGAATCGGTCGGATACGCGGGCGTGGAGGCGATCATCAGGTGCTCGAAGCCCGCGAGATCGCCGGGCCGGAAGCCGTTCTCACTGATCGGCTTGAGCGAGAACTTCCAGGCGATGCCCTGCATGTAGAGGTAGGTGTTGGGATCCACGACCGGTTCGAAGGAAGCCACCGCCGCCAGGCCCGCGGGCTGCTCGGCCAGTCCCATGAGCCCGGTCCAGCCCTCGTAGGAGGTGCCGGCCAGCCCGACCCGGCCGGTCGACCACGGCTGTCCCGCAGCCCATTCCACCGCGGTCTTCACATCCGACCGCTCGCCCGGCCCGCCGAAATCGGGACAGCCGTTGGAGCCGCCGAACCCGCGCAGATCCACGATCACGTAGGTGTATCCGGCCTGCAGGAACATCGACGCCGGCAGATCATCGGTGGACGGCCCGCCTTTGAGCCGCGGTTCGCTCAACCGCATGAGGTGCGCCCGGTACGGGCTGACGGTCATGATCACCGGTGTGCGCACATCGTCGGCGATTCCGACGGGTCGCAGCACGTCCGCGTGCAATCGCGTCCCGTCCGGTGCGGTGATGAACTCCTCGTGCCATTGATACTGCGCCTGGGCCCCCGCCCGCCCCGGCACCGCCACAACCCCCACCACCAGTAGCAGCACGCCGATCAACGCGCGCCACAACACCATCCGCATGCTCACCATAGTGACCTTGGTGCTTGCGACGGCCGCGATCCAGCCCCAGGAACCGGGGTGCGCGGTCCGCTTCCCGGTCGCCACGCCACGCCGGGTTTGACCCTCCCGCGACGGGAGACCGCATCCTCGAATCGACCCCGAGGAAGGAGCACCCATGAAACTGGACCTGGCCAAGACCGACAGGCACTACTACGGCGCCCCCACCGAACCCGTCCTGCGCACCTTCCGGACCTGCAACTACGCCACGGTCAGCGGTGTCGGCGCACCCCTCGGCGACGCCTACACCGAGGCCGTCTCGACCCTGTACCGAGCCGCCTACGGCGCCAAGAAGATCGCCAAGGCCGAGGGCAACGACTTCGTGGTCCCCAAGCTGGAGGGCCTGTGGTGGGTCGAATCGGACCGCCCCGCCCTGGAGGTGCCGCGTGACGAATGGCACTGGACCATGATGATCCGCATGCCCGACCCGGTGACGCCGGACATGGTCTCCGGAGCCACGTTCGATCAGCTCACCGAGGGCGACGCCATCCAGGTCATGCACCGCGGCCCGTACGCCACCGAGCCCGAGACCCTCGCCCGCATGGAAGCCTTCATGGCCGAACACCACCTCACCATGAACGGCCGCCACCATGAGATCTACCTCTCGGACCCGCGCCGCACCCAGGACGCCGCCATGCGCACCCTGCTCCGCCACCCCGTCCGGCCCCTGTCCTGACGAGGGAGCGCTCACCGTGCCATTTCGCCCGATTCGCCACGTTGAGTGCTTCCCCGATCCCGGTGATCACACGGGACGGAGGTTGATCATCTTGCGGAGGCGGGCGCGGTCGCGTTCGAGGCGGCGGGCCTCGTAGGCGATGGGGAAGTAGCGGACGCGCTCGGGGAGGAGGGGGACGGTGCGGCCGATGACCCGGCCCAGGACGCGCAGGGCGCGTTCGTCTTTCGCGGTCCACTCCAGACCGAGCTTGTCGCGGATCAGCTCGGGGGTGGTGCCAACGGTGAAGAAGTGCTGGAGTCGGCCGACCGGGTTGGCGACGGCACGCCAGACGGGGTGCAGGGGAGCGGGGATCTGCTTGGGCGGGGCGATGTTCCGGATCACGTTCAGATAGTCGTAGGCGACATTCGTTGCGACGAGGTGGTTTTCGACCTGAACCTGGAACCAGGGCTCCCATTCCGCGTAGGTCGCGGGAATCTCCTTGGGGGCTACCGAGAAATTGCGCATGAGCTGCACCGTTTCCTGGTAGTAGGACTCCTTGTCGGCATCGGTGAGCTTCCGGCTGGAGAAGTACTTGTTGCCCTCGGTGAAGGCGAACACGCCGGTGTGCAGGACCCATGCCCAGGGCGCGGACGCGAGGGCCTGGCGCTTGATGCCCTGGGCGTCGGTGGAGTTCAGGGTGGCATGCATCCGCCGCAGCCGGTCGGCCTCGGCGAGCGCCTCGTCGCCGCCGTAGATCCACATCATGACCGAGGCGATGCTGCGGGTGGCCCGGCCCATTGGGTCGGTGCGGAAGGTCGAGTGTTCGTCGACCACCGCGGCGATGGTCGGTTCCATGGTCTGCAGCAGGAAGGCGGACCCGGCGGTGAGGGAGAAGGTGAGCAGGCCGACGTCATCCCACATCCGGCTGCCGGGTTGGAACGGGCGGCGTTCGGGACGGTCTTTGGGCTCGTGGTCGAGCGCGACGGCGGCGGTCATGCTGATCTCCTTTGATCACTCCTGCCGGAGCGCCACACACCGACAGGATGAGAGAGTTACTAACAAAGCTTCTCATCATGTCGCGAGCGTGGCAATCGCCACCGGCCGTAGAGACGCGAAAAGCCGGATGGCGGGACCGGCCGGGTAAACCCGGTCCACGCCATCCGGCGTTCACTGCCCGCCGCCGGGTGAGTACGGCTGCCGGTCGCGCGGTGTGGCATGGGTAACCGCACGCGCCGGGTGGCGGGGACGTCGTCCGATCCTGGATCGGGAATCGGACGGCGATCGGGGCGTGACTAGGTCACGATGCGCAGCGGATGCTCGATGAGCTCCTTCAACTGCTGCAGGAAGCGGGCCGCGACGGCGCCGTCGATGGAACGGTGATCGGCCGACAGCGTGACGCGAAGGATCTTGCGCGCCACCACCTTCTCGCCGTCCAGCTTCAGCTCGTCCTGGGCCGCGCCGACCGCGAGGATCGCGGACTCCGGCGGGTTGATGACCGCGGTGAACTGCTCGATGCCGAACATGCCCAGGTTGGAGATGGTGAAGGTGCCGCCGGACATGTCCTCGCCGCGCAGCTTGCGGTCGCGCGCCCGGGCGGCCTTGTCGCGGCCCTCGGCGGCGATGGCGGACACGCTCTTGTGGTCGGCGTCGTGGATGACCGGGACCAGCAGGCCCGCCTCGGTGGCGACAGCGATACCGATATTGATCGCGTTGTGCCGCAACAGCTTGTCACCCGCGAAGGAGACGTTCACCGCCGGATCCAGGCGCAGCGCGGAGGCGACCGCCTTCACCAGCAGGTCGTTCACGCTGACCTTGCCGGAGCCGGTCTCCTCCAGGGTCTTGTTGATCTGCGCGCGGAAGGCGAGCAGCTCGGTCACATCGATCGCACTGGTCAGATAGATGTGCGGGGCCTGCTGCTTGGACTCGGTGAGACGCTGGGCCGAGACGCGCTGGATGGTGGTCAGCGGGATCTCTTCGTAGTCGCCGGTGGCCGGAGCGATCGCGGGAGCCGGGGCGGCGGGAGCCGGGGCGGCAGCGGCGGGCGCGACCGGAGCGGCTGTGCTGCTCGCGTTTTCGACGTCCTGCTTGGTGACGCGGCCGCCGGGGCCGGTGCCGGTCACGGCGGCGATGTCGACGCCGAGTTCCTTGGCGACCTTGCGGGCCAGCGGTGACGACTTCTTGCGCTCACCGGACTCGGCCGGAATCGCAGGGGCACTGCCATTTCCGGCAGTCGGAGCCGAATTCGCCTGCGCGCTATCGGTCGTGGCGGTGGGAGCCGGAGCCGCAGCGGCGGGAGCCACGGCAGGAGCCGGAGCGGACGCCCCGCTGCCGTCACCGAGAATCGCGATCGGCTCGCCGATGGCGACCGTGGTGCCGGGCGCGGCGATGATCTGCTCGAGCACGCCGTCCTCGTAGGCCTCGAGCTCCATCAGCGCCTTGTCGGTCTCGATCTCGGCGAGGATCTCGCCGGCCTTGACCTGGTCGCCGACCTGCTTGAGCCAGGCCGAGACGATGCCCTCCTCCATGGTGTCGGAGAGCCGGGGCATGGTTACTTCAGGCATGATTCCTTCCGGTTCTCAGCGTCGCTTGCCCACGGCGGCAAGGGTTTCGAGGGCGGCCCTGTAGAGGGAGTCCGGCGACGGGAGCGCCAGCTTCTCCAGGGGCTTGGCGTAGGGCAGCGGCACCTCGGCCATGGCCACCCGGCGCACGGGGGCGTCGAGGTAGTCGAACGCGCCCTCGGAGATGGAGGCCGCGACCTCCGCGCCGATGCCGTAGGTCAGCCAGTCGTCCTCGCCGATGACGGCGCAACCGGTCTTCTTGACCGAGGCGACAATGGTGTCGCGATCCAGCGGCCGCAGGCTGCGCAGGTCGACGACCTCCGCCGAGATGCCGTCCGCGGCAAGCTTTTCCGCGACCTGGGTGCACACGGTGGCCATGCGCGAGTAGCCGATGAGCGTGATGTCGGTGCCCTCGCGGGTGACCGCGGCCTTGCCGATCTCGGCGGGCGGCAGGTCGTCCGGCACCTCGCCCTTGGTGTTGTAGAGCGAGAGGTTCTCCAGGAACAGCACCGGATCGTCGTCGTCGATGGCGGCCTTGAGCAGCGCCTTCGCATCGGCGGGGGTGCTCGGCGCGACCACCTTCAAGCCCGGCACGAACGCGTAGTACAGCTCGATGTTCTGCGAGTGCGTCGCACCGAGCTGCTGGCCGCCGCCACCGGGGGTGCGGATGACCATCGGCACCGACGTCTGCCCGCCGAACATGCCGTAGATCTTGGCGGCGTGATTGACGATCTGGTCCAGCGCCAGCAGCGAGAAGTTGATCGTCATGATCTCGACGACCGGGCGCAGGCCCAGCATGGCGGCGCCGATGGCCGCGCCGACGAAACCCTCTTCGGCGATAGGGGTGTCGCGCACCCGCTTCTCGCCGAACTCGGCCAGCAGGCCGGCGGTGATCTTGTAGGAGCCCTCGAAGACGCCGATCTCCTCCCCGATGAGGAGGACGTCGTCGTCGCGCCGCATCTCCTCGCGGAGGGTCTCGCGCAGCGCTTCACGGTAGGTCATGACAGCCACGGTGATGTCCTTAGGCGGTGAAGAGCGGATCGCCGGGCAGGCGACGGGAATCGCCCGCGACCGGGGTCGCGTAGTTGTAATCGAACAGGGTGGCCGGGTCCGGATGCGGGGACTGATCGGCGAAATCGACCGCGGCGCGGACGCGTTCCTTGACATCGGCCTCGATGGCGGCGGCGGAGTCCTCGCTCAGCACGCCCGCGTCGAGAAGACGGTTGTGCCACAGCACGATCGGGTCGTGCTCGACGGCGGTGGAGACGGCGTCGTCGGTGCGGTACTTGGCCGGGTCGACGACGGAGTGGCCCTTGAGCCGGTAGGAGACGGCCTCGAGCAGCGCGGGCTTGCCCTCGCGACGCGCGGTCTCGATGAGGTCGCTCGCGACCTCGCGCACGGCCAGTACATCGGTGCCGTCCACACGCTCACCCCGCATGCGGTAGGACGACGCCCGCTTCCACAGATCCGGTTCGGCGGAGGACTTCTCGACGGTGGTGCCCATGCCGGTCTGGTTGTTGATGACCAGGAACACGACGGGCAGGTTCCACAGCGCCGCGATGTTCAGCGACTCGTGGAAGGCGCCGATATTGGTGGTGCCCTCACCCATCTGGCACACCACGACGTCGTCGCCGCCACGGTAGTCGATGGCCAGCGCCGCGCCGATGGCGAGCGGAACCTGTCCGCCGACAATGGCGTAGCCGCCGAGCAGGCGAGTTTCGGTGTCGTACATGTGCATCGATCCGCCCCAGCCCTTGGAGGTGCCGGTGGAGCGGCCGTACAGCTCGGCCATGACGCGGCCGGGCTCGATGCCCTTGGCCAGCGCGTAGCCGTGCTCACGGTAGTTGGTGAACAGATAGTCGGTGGGGCGCATGGCCTTTCCGACGCCGACGACGGTGGCTTCCTCGCCCAGGTTGAGGTGGCAGTAGCCGCCGATCTTGGCCTGCTGGTACGCCTGCGCGGTGCGCTCCTCGAAGCGGCGGATGAACAGCATGTCGGTGTACAGCTCGCGCAGCGTGTCGGCATCCGCGCCGCCGAAATCGGCTCCGCCGAGCAGGTTTTCCGATACGGCTACGTCGGCGGCCTGGTCGGCCGGGCGGGTCGCCTTGCGCGCCGTCTTGCGCGGCGCGGCGGTGGTCGTGGTCATGACGGAACTCCTCAACGCTTCCGGGGCGGCGCGACGTGAACCGGCAGGCCCAGCCCGACCAGGGCGGCCTCCATGCCGATCTCGCCGAGGGTGGGGTGGGCGTGAATGGTGTCGGCGAGCTCGTCGAGGGTCGCCTCCAGCGAGATCGCCAGGGCCCCTTCGGTAATCAGATCGCTGGCCGACGGGCCGATGATGTGCACGCCCAGCACCTCCTGGTGCTGCCGGCCCGCGACGATCTTCATGAAGCCTTCTTGATCGCCGAACGACTTGGCCCGGCCCAGTGCCGCGAACGGGAACTTGGCGGTGACGACGTCGTGGCCCGCGGCCTTCGCGGCGTCCTCGGTGAGGCCGACGCTGGCGATCTCCGGGTGGGTGAAGGTCGCGGCGGGGATGACGTTGTAGTCGATGTGGGCGTCGTGGCCGGCGATGGTGTCGGACGCGACCAGACCCTGATGCGAGGCGACGTGCGCGAGCAGCGCCTTACCGGTGACATCGCCAATGGCGTAGACGTGCTCGACGGCGGTGCGCAGCTGCGCGTCGACGGGGATGAAACCCCGTGCGTCGGTGTCGATTCCGGCGACCTCCAGGCCCAGCCCGGCGGTATTGGGGCGGCGGCCGACGCCGACCAGCACCACGTCCGCGGCGAGCTCCTGCGCCTGCGGGCCGGCGACGGTGACGGTGAGGCCGGTGCCGCCCTGGGCAATGGCCGTGACCGTCGCACCGGTCAGCACCTTGATGCCGCGCTTGGTGAACGAGCGCCCCAGGGCGGTGCCGATCTCCTTGTCCTCCAACGGAACCAGGCGATCCTGCATCTCGACCACGGTGACATCGCTGCCGAACTCGTGGAACAGGTTGGCCCACTCCGCGCCCACCGCGCTGCCGCCGATAACGACCAGGCGCTTGGGCACCTCGGTGAGGCCGAACGCGCCGTCGGAGGTGATCACGCCCGGCAGATCCGCGCCCGGGATCGGGAGTACGGCCGGGATCGAACCGGTGGCGACGATGACATCCTTCGCGCTCACGGTCCGGACGGCGTTCGCGGTCGGGGCGGCGGCGTAGCGCGGGCCGCCCTCGAAGATCGGCGACGGCCCGGCCTCCACGACCTCGACCGTGGTCGGCGAGGTGAAGCGCGCATGGCCCTCGATGACGGTCACGCCATTGGCCTTCAGCAGGCCCGCGACACCGTCGGTCAGCTCCTTGACGATGCCGTCCTTGCGCTGCCGCACCGCGGCGTAGTCGAAGCGCAGGTTATCGGCGTAGATGCCGAAATCGGCGGCGTGCGCGATGGTGTGGAAGACCTCGGCGGAGCGCAGCATGGCCTTGGTCGGGATGCAGCCCCAGTTCAGGCAGACGCCGCCCGGGCGTTCCTTTTCGGCCAGGGCCACTGTCAGGCCCCGCTGGGCGGCGCGGATGGCGGCGACGTAACCGCCCGGACCGCCGCCGATCACCAGAAGATCGAATTCCGGCACTCGTGGTGCTCCTCGTTCTCGATTGCTGTCGTAACCCGCCATCGGTTGTGATGCGAGTCATTCCGATCGAGTCTGTCGGTCACCAAATGCACAATCAATGCACTGGAAGCCCATATATGACACGGCGGGGCTGGGCGCAGAGCACAATTCGTACCCGTGAGTAGCGGGCTTTCGGTGGCTCAGTCGCGGTCGGCGCCGGCCAGTCCCAGGGCGGCCAGGGCGAGGGAAAGCTCCAGGTAGGCCCGCTGCCCCTCGAGCGGGCGGCCGAGCAGCAGGGTGATGCGCTGCAGCCGGTTGATGACCGTGTTGCGATGGCAGTGCAACTTCGGCGCGGCATTGGCCGCCGAGCAATTCTCGGCCAGCCAGACGGTCAGTGTGCGCAGCAGAATGTCGCGCTCCTTGGGCGGCAGTTCCAGCACGGGGCCGAGGGTGCGCGCGACGAGCAGATCGGTGAGATCGGGGGAGCGCAGCAGCAGCGCCTCCAGGTAGCGCTCGTCCAGTGAAACCAGCAGCCCCTGCTGATCGCCGGGCACGGTGTCCAGCGCGAGCACCGCCAGCCCGTGCGCGGTATCGATGCCCGCCAGGCCCGGCACCGCCGGCGAGACCCCCGCCCGCCCCCGGATCAGCGGCCGAAGCTGGTGCAGCACAGCCGAACTCCCGCGATGCTCGAGCGACACCAGCCCCACCGTGGAATCCACCCGCTCGTGCCACACCGACCGGATCCCCGACACCCCCAGCGCCGCCTCCGCCCCCATGTGCAGTCGCGGCCCGCCCTCACCGCGCGCCACCACCACCAGGTATGCCCCGTTCGCGGGCAGATTCAGCTCGCGTCCCGCCCGCGCGGCGAAGGTGGCGTCGTGCGCCCGCCCCGCCAGCAGATCCTCGATCAGCGAATGCCGGCGCCGCTCATCGCTGCGCACCCGGTCGAGTTCGGTGTTCCGGTACGAGGTGACCAGCGCCGACGACATCCCGTCGACCACCGCCCACATCGCCGAACCGACCTGCCGGGTCTCCGCCGAACCGATGTCATCGGCCTTGTCCAGCAACGCTTCCCACACGATCTGGCCGCCCAGCCGGAAGGTCCGCAGCATGGCCTCCAGCGGCACGCCCTGCTCGGCCCGCCGCCGCCCGATGGCCGCGGCCACATCGTCCCCGTCCGGATCCGGCGGCTGTCCGCCCAGCAGATCCAGGATCCGCGTCAGATACCGTCGGCACCCGTCCCGCAGGTCCGCCCGCGGCACCGCCGTATAGTCCGTCCACCCCGGATTGTCGGTGAAAATGGCCGCGATCAGCTGCTTGGTCAATGCGGGCACCTCGGCGTGACACGCCGCGGCCAGCCGTTGCGTGCCGACCGCCGGGATCGGATGCCTGGGTGCCGCCATGACCCTCAACCTACGCTGGGCCCGCGGCCGCCCGCCCCAGCCGGGCCGGTCAGCGGGTTTCGACGCCGCCCAGGACCGGTTTGATGTCGAGGACGGGGGTGCCGTCGATGGCTTCCAGGCCCGCTACGCCGAGGACCTCGGGAGACACCGTGGTGATGGTGACCTCGTGCAGGCCGATCGGGTTGGGGCGGTCGGGGGAGCGGGTGGCGAACACGCCGGTGGGCGGCCGGGTGCGGTCGCCGCGGGGATGGACCGCGAGCACCTCGCGGCTCCCGCCGTGCAGCCAGGTAAGCAGGACGACGCGCATACCCGGGCGCAGATCGGCTGCGGCCGCGGCGAATTCGGGGGCGAGGACGATATCGGCGGGTGGGGCGTCCTCGTCGGCCTGGCGCGGCGCGCCGGTGCGGTCGGTGAGCGGGGAGCGGACCCGGCCCACCGGTCGCACCTCGAAATGATCGGGGCTGTCGGAGAGTTCCGAGGACACGATCGTCTGCTCCTTCCACCGTGGCGCTGCGGCGGCTGTGCCGTGCGCGTCGAGGCCGACGTTCCGGCCATTGCCGTTATAGCCGACGCGGTGGGCGGCGTCCATGATCGGATCTTCGCCGCGGGCGACGGTGAACCGGATCTCTACCCCTCTGAGCTGGTATTTCATCGAAGCTGTCACATTCGGCCCGGTTGCTCGGTCGTGGAGGTGTGGGCCCCGATCTTCCGGACGCGCCCGCACGGTTCGGATGGACCGACCGGTCGTGATCGAGGAGACTTCGGCAATGGGCAACGAGCGTGACGAACTGGACCTGGTGGCACGGGAATTCGAGCTGCAGCGCGGCCGGCTGCGGGCGCTCGCACAGCGCATGCTGGGCTCCTCCGCCGAAGCCGAGGATGCCGTCCAGGAGGCCTGGCTGCGACTGAGCCGCTCCGAGACCGACGGGATCGACAATCTGGCCGGCTGGCTCACCACCGTCGTCTCCCGCGTCTGCCTGAACATGCTCCAGTCGCGCGGCACCCGGCGCGAGGACGCGCTCGCGGACTACGACGCACCGGAAGCCCGCTTCGGCCCGGAACAGGAAGCGCTGCTAGGCGATTCGATCGGCGCCGCCCTGCTGGTGGTGCTCGACACCCTGACCCCCACCGAGCGCCTCGCCTTCGTCCTGCACGACATGTTCGCCGTCCCGTTCGAGGACATCGCCCCCATTCTCGGCAAAACCCCCGCCGCCGCCCGGCAACTCGCCAGCCGCGGCCGGCGACGCGTGCGCGGCGTCGACGAGATCGCCGTCGACCGCGAACGCCAGCAGGAAGTGGTCAATGCCTTCCTGACCGCCTCCCGCGGCGGCGACTTCGCCGCCCTGCTGGAACTGCTCGACCCCGACGTGGTGGTGCGCGCCGACGCCATCGGCGTCACCATGGGCGCGGACCCCGAAGTCCGTGGCGCACGGGCGGTCGCGACCACCTTCGCGGGCCGCGCCAAGGCCGCCCGCCCGGCCCTCATCGACGGCCTCGCCGGCCTGGTGTGGTCGACCGGCGGCACCCCGCGCGTCGTCTTCGATTTCACCGTCGTCGACGGCCGCATCACCGCCATCGAAATGCTGGCCGACCCCGATCTGCTGGGCGACCTGAATCTCGAAATGCTCGGCTGAGAGCGGTCGGCGGGGAATCGTCGATCCGCGCACCGGCGAGCAAATATTCACGAGAGATTAACGGCCACACCGATATTCGATGGGCAGAATGAATTGTCGAACATCCTGACACGTCGAGGGGAGTGCAATGAACGCAATGGCCGCTCCGGCGCCGGCCGCGTCGATTCCGGTTTTCGGCTCGCTTCCGCGGCTGGTGCGGGAATTCGTTGCCCGCCAGCTGCTCCCGTCGCGGGAAAGCGACCAGCGAATACTGGCCCGCACACCCCTCGCCATACTCGGCCCCGCCCCGACGCCCTACCAGCGGTAAGCCGATCGCCCGGAACCGCGGCGGTCTTCCAGTCGACGCCGCCGCGGTATCCGCTGATCGGACTGGGCGCCACGGTTTTTCGCCGACGGCGTGATTTGACGGCGTATGATCGGCCGCGATGGGCACCCGGAGCCAGCCCCTGCAAGTTGTCACAACCGACTGGGACGTGTTTGTGCACGGCCTGGCCGGCTGCCTTGCGAAACTACCCTCCCGCGCCACCGTCATCCTCGCCGCGACCGGTAATCGCTACGTGCAATTCCAGCAGTTCGACATCAAACTCTCCGCCGAACTCACCGGCAATTACTATCTCGCCGAACCGATTTCCGAGGCCGCCGACCGCCTCCTGCGCGAGCTGGGCTGGACCGCGCCCACCCTCCAGCACGAAATCGAGAACTGGCGCCGCACCATGCACTGGCCGATCACTCGCACCGGCTTCGAGGACCTGGCCCGCTCGGCCGCCCGCGGCCTGCACGAGGCCCTCGGCGTCCCCACCCCCGACGACCTGCGCGCCACCGGCTGGACCGAGACCACCGCCCTGGACCTGTCCGCGTTCGCCGCGCCACCCCGCCCCTGATATCTGCTCGCGGCCGGGCATGTCCGGCGCTTCAGGTTCACTCGGGCCAGGTGGCGCGACCCCAATTGATCAGGGACACCATGTCGTCGCCGCTCGCGATGGCATGGTCGAGGTCGCCGTCGACGCTCTCCGCACCCGATACGACACCGCACAGCCGGACATGGCCGTCGTCGAACCAGGAGAAGAAGAGCCCACCCGCATTGCCGTGATCGAGGCTCGCCTCGACCTCGAGGTACCAGCCGTTGTCGTCCTCGTGATCGTGTTCCACGCTCTGGTTGATCCGTACCGCCGGACGCGTCCCGCCACCCATGTCGGCCGGGTAGCCGATGCTGTGCCAGACCTGGAGCCCGCGCCAGTCGTCCGCGAACGAGGTGGCGCCCAGGAACCCGAGTTGATGGCCCATGGGCTCGAACAACCGGCACAGCATGAAGTCGTGCCCGGCACCGTATTCGGTGTCGCGCTCGGTGTTGTAGTGCGCCAGATCGCTGACATCGCTCGAACCGAACGGCGCGTTCGGATCGGCGCCGCTGTCGAAGTGCGGCGAGAAGGTCATCCACCAGCTGCCCCGGCCGATGCTCTGGCTCGGCCGCAGCTGGTCCGCGGTCAGCACGAGCCGGGCGCCGACCAGCACGCCGGATCCCGCCATGCCGTCACTGTTGGTGACCCGCCCGGTCAGAATCCACGGCCAGGTGTGATCGATCAGCAGGTGCCGCCGATCGCCGGAAGATGCGAACGGCGGCCGGCAGTCACCGGTGAGTCTGCGCGAATGTGCATGCAGTGCAATGATTTCCGTGTGTGGGCGGGTATGAACCGGCATATCCTTCGGCAGGAATCCGGCCAATTGCTCCGGTGCGTGCTCGCCGCGTCCCCGGCGCGGCAGTGCGACCACGCCGCGACCGGTCCGCTGTGGCGTCGTCGCGGCTCTGGACCGACCGCTCCGCTCGAACTCGCCCGCGCAGGTCTCGAACTCCGCGGCGGTGAGCCGGCGGCGTTCCGAGAGACGCTTCATGGTGCATCCCTCCCGAATGAGTGACGAACAGGGTTGTGACGACTACGATCCTGCGCCGAAGCGATCGCGCCGACACGGGTAGCGCGATACCCGAATCGGGCGGCTGTTGTTACTCGCGCGGATCGGGCCGCAACCCGGCCGCGAGCCGCTCTCCGGTTGACCAGAGCCCCGCCGCAGCCGCTGCGACGGGGCCCGGTTGTGGTGGGCTCAGCCCACCAGGTTGTGGTGGAGGCGGAGGATGGTGCCGGCGTCCAGGCCCAGGCCCTTGGTGAGGAAGTGGTCGAAATCGCCGTACTGCTGGTTCATCTGGTTGACGGCGGTGTCCAGGTACTCGTCACTCACTACCTGCAGCGGGATCAGCAGGTCGGGGTTCTGCATGATCCCGGCCGCCTTCAGCTGGGCGCGCTGGGCGGCGTCGGCCGCGGCACGGTACTGGTTGGACAGCAGGTAGTCCTTGCGCGCGATGGTCTCCGGTACACCTACCGCGCGCAGCAGCACATACGTCATCCAGCCGGTCCGGTCCTTGCCCGCCGTGCAGTGGTAGAGCGTCGCCCCGTTGGCGGCCGCGATGTCCTTGATGGTCTGACCGAACGTGGCCACCGAATCCGCGCTCAGGAAGCTGACATAGGCGTCCTTCATCATCTGCTCGGCCTTGCCGTCCCCGAGCGCGGCCTGCTGCTGCACCGGATCCTTGGACCCGATGGCCTGCGCCATCTTGATGTACATGCCGCCGTCGTCGATGGGCCGCGCCACCGCGGTCAGCCCGGTCGGCAGCCGGTCCGCACCCTGCGCCTGCACCTCGGCCTGCGTCCGGAAGTCGATCACCTTCTGAATGCCGAGCGTGCCCAGCTTCTGGACATCGGCATCGGTCAGCTTGTTCAGCGCATCGGACCGAATCACCTTCCCGGGCCGCGTCGGATCCCCGGTATAGGTGACATACCCGCCCACATCCCGGACATTCACCGCCCCCTGCAGCGTGATCTGAGTGGCATCCGCCCGCATGATCGGCGCGGCCACAGCCGTCGGCAGCCCTCCGACCCCGAGCACCGCGGTGGCGATAGCAGTCAAAGCGAACACTGAAACACGAAGTAGTGCAAAACGTTTGGTTTTCACAGCCCGGGACGCTAGGGGTGCTGACGCGTCCCCCGCAGTCCTACCCACGGTTCCTCTCACCCACCGAACCTCCCACCCCGCCCACCGGGACCACGCCTGAACCGCCTTCAATGCCCTTGCGCCCCAGTGAATTTCACGCAACGTCGGGTGAACTTCCGTGCGTAGCAACGTCCGGAAAGGGCGGAGCCACCTGGCTGCTCCGCTGGCCGACATGGCAACGAAGACGGCAACACCAGGCAAAACCGGCCCACTATCAGCGAAGACAGGCGCTTCATCACAAGGTGATGCTGGAGCTAGGTCAGGTACTATGCATCGGTTGAGGCTGTGACCGCATCCGAGCTGCAAGCTAGAGGAGGCGACCCATGACTACTGCACAACAGTTCGAGTTTCCCCCGCGCGACGGTTTCGTGGTCACCCATTTCCTCGTCGTCTCCGACCAGGACAGATCGCGCGACTACTACCGGACTGTGTTCGGCGCCCAGGTCGTGCACGATCGTGACCCCGTCATCCTGCAGTTGGCCAACACTTGGCTGATCCTCAACGACGGCGGCGGTCCGACAGCGGACAAGCCGACCGTAACCCTCACCACGCCACAAGACCCCGACACGGTCAGCGCCTTCCTCAACATCCGCGTCGCCGACATCTACCGGTCGCAGCGCGAATGGACCGCCCGAGGTGCGGATTTTCTGACCGAACCGGTCGACCACCCTCACGAACTCCGCGCCTACATCCGTGATCCCGACGGCCACCTCATTGAAGTTGGCCAATCGAAGGGGCTCTGAACTGCCTGCGGGGACTGCCGCATACTGCTTCAGCTTCCGCTGGAGGTCGGTGACGGCCTCTAGGCACCGCGAATAGTTGACCGTCGAGGTCAGTTGAACAACGACCTTAGTTCGTTCAGCCGCCGCCTCAATCTCATTGCGCTGCAGGAAGGCGGTGGCCATCGCGGCCTGGCCGAGGCCGCCCCTCCGTGCGCGCCGCTGTTCCAGGCATTCCTGAATCGAGAGGTCAGCGGAGCGGTCAATTTCGTTGGGCTGACCGAGATCCCGGAAGATCTGAGCAGCCTCACCGAAGAAGCTCTGCCGTCTCCTCGGTGTCCTGACTTTCTCCTTATCGCGTAGTGAGGACACAGCCCAGGGACACAACGGTTGACAGGCAGGACACACGAGGCGGCGGTGGCCCGCGCCGACGTTCGCCGCCAAGACCTACCGCGCCCCGGCCACGCCGGTGCAGCAGACGGTCGCCGGCACCATCGCCG
>NZ_JBFAXK010000011.1:0-235772 GCF_040680715.1 Nocardia sp. NPDC051981
GACTCGATCAGCACCTGGTAACGACGCATATCGATGATGTGATCGACATGCTCGATATCCACCGGACACTGCTCCACACACGCACCACAGGTCGTGCACGACCACAACACCTCGGGATCGATGATGCCGCCCACATCCTCACCACCGACCAACGGCCGCTCCGCCTCCGCACGCGCGGCCTCCGAGATCCGCGACAGCGCACGCTCGTCCGGCTTGCCCTCCGCATCGACCAGACCGATCTCCTCACCGCCCATGTCCTTACGGCCACCCGCAAGCAGATACGGGGCCTTCGCGTAACCGTGGTCACGCAGCGACATGATCAACAGCTTCGGCGAGAGCGGCTTACCGGTATTCCAGGCCGGGCACTGCGACTGACAACGACCACACTCGGTACAGGTCGTGACATCGAGAATGTCCTTCCACGAGAAGTCCTCGAACCGGCCCACACCGAAAGTGTCAGCGTCCGGATCCGCGGTCTCCATCTCGATCGGCCTACCACCCGACATCATCGGCTTCGCCGCACCCAGCGCGACATCACCATCAGCCTCACGCTTGAAATAGATATTCGGGAACGCGGCGAACCGGTGCCACGCCACACCCCAGGTGACATTGCGGCCGACCACCACGACCCACACCAGCGCCGTCATCAGCTTGCAGAACGCGAAGACCGACACCGCCGCGGCGCTCGCGGGCAGCAGCTTGGCGATATACATGCTGACGAAGTCGCTGGCGGCATGGTGCTCACCGGTGTAGGCCTGCACCAAGGCTTTCACACCGACCATGCTGATGCCCTCGGCGAGCACGATGAACTCGACGAAGTAGGCCGCCAGGAAGTTGGAGCCGGAGAACCGCGAGAGCCGCGCGGGCCGCCGCGGGTGGTTGGCCTGCCGAATGATGATGAGCGCCAACGCACCAACGATGGTGCCCAGGCCCAACAGCTCGTCGAGCAGGTGATAGACGAGGGTGTCACCGATCCACGGCCACGTGAAGGTGGGGCTGAAGATCTGCCCCTGCGCCTGGAAGACGGTGACGAACCCGAGCAGGAAGCCGACCATGACCAGCCAGTGCGCCCAGCCGACGGTCCGGAACTTCACCATGCGGGTGTGCGCCGCGAATTCCTTGACCAGGGTGGCGATTCGGGGCAGGAACGGCCCGAACCGGTCCGGTGCCGGCTGCCCCAGCCGGATGGTGCGCACGATATTGCGCACCGCCAAGACGAACCCGGCCCACGCGGGCACACCGACCAGTATGGAGATGATGCCCAGCGTTATTTGCAGGGGGCTCATGCAGTGGCCTTTCATTCACGAAGCGACGCAGTGTCGCTCGGCGCTCGTCGCATCATAACTTGCGCTAAGTTACCCATGGGTAACTTAGCGCAAGTTATGTTACCTTCGGGTAGGGTTGCACCATTCCCGGCGGACCCAGTGCCCCACGCGCGCCGGATGCGTTGTGCCGCAAATTCATTCGGCCGTCTGCTGGCTCCGATCGTCGCCTGTGCCGCCGACCTCGAGACGAGGGTGGCCCTCTCCACCCTCGGCCAGCTGCTTGTCGCGGACCACCGGCGCACCCTCGGAACCGGACGGGTCGGGTGCGGGCTGAGGTGTAGTTGGTGGACTCGCGCCCGCCGAGCTGGTCCCCGTCCTCCACCGACCGCGCTGCCCTACGCTGACCGGCATGAAAGCAGCCGACGTCCTCGACCTGCACCGGGCCTGCGCCCGGGCCGGCCTCACCATCTGGATCGACGGCGGCTGGTGCGTGGACGCGCTGCTGGGCGAGCAGACCCGCCCGCACAGCGACCTGGATATCGCGGTGCGCCGCGGTCAGGCCGATCGGGTGCGCGAAATCCTCACGGGGATGGGCTATCTCGCCGACGCCCGGCCGGACCACACGGCATGGAACTACGTCATGTCCAAGGGCCCGGACACCTCGGTCGACATTCACGTGTTCGACCACGACGCCGACGGTCGTGTCACCTACGGCATCGAATATCCCGCCGATTCCCTGACCGGCACCGGCACCATCGACGGCGAAGAGGTCGACTGCATCTCCGCCCCATGGATGTTCACCTTCAAAACCGCCTACCCGCCCGCCCCCAAGGACCGCGCCGACGTCCAGGCCCTCGCCGCCAGATTCGGCTTCGCCATCCCCGCCTCGCACCGATAGCCGGAACTACCAGCGGGCCATGGGCATCGGACGCGTCGGATGGGTCAGCGCATAGCGGGCAGCTTGCCGGGCCAGGAATCATCGATCTCCCGCCGATGCCGATCGAGCACGGCATCCACAATCGGATGAGAACCCAGGATCTACATCCGATCGTCATGTCGCATCGACCCTGAATTCGAGGAGGCAGCGCTGATCGGTCAGGTCGGTGATCGCGTCCAGCGCGAGGCCGTGGGGCATGCACAGCGCACGGAACTCGTCGACCCGGCGCTCCCGGCCTCCATACATCACCAGCATGGCAAGGTTGAATTCGCTACCTGCCCAGCGATCTCCGACCGGTTCCACGATCAGTAGCCGCCCGTCCGGACCAGCGGCTTCGACGCACCGGCCCACAATGCGGTGGGCGTGCTCGTCATCCCAGTCGTGCAGGATGTCGACGAGCAGGTATGCCTCCGATCCAGCCGGGAGTGGATCGAAAAAACTACCGGCCGTAACCTCGGTGCGTCCTTCGAGGCCGTGAGCCCGGAAGGTGCGATCGGCTTCGGCGGCGGTCGGTGCCAGGTCGACCAGATGGCCGCGCATGCGGGGGTTCGCTGCCAGGATTGCCGCGAGCACACTTCCCCGGCCGCCACCGACATCGACGATGGTGCCGAACCGGGACCAGTCGAACCCGGCGACCAGTCGCGGAAGCTGCTCGCGCATCCGCTGCGTCATCTGACGGTCGAACGACTCGCGCAGCCCGGGGTGGTCGGCCAGGTCGGCCCAGAAGTCCTGCCCGTATCGCCGGGAGTAGCCCGCTCCCCCATCGCGGATACTGTGTGCGAGTTCAACGAACGCCAATTCGGCCCGTCCACCCGCGGCCTTCAGATGCAGCAGCTCGGTCAGTCCATTGCCCGCGTCGGCGCGGAGGTTGGCACCGAAATCCGTTGTCCGGTACCCGGTGCCGGTTTGTTCGACGACTCCGAGCGTCACCAGATGGTCGAGCAGGAGTCCGAGAGCGATGGGATCGGCGCTGACCCTGAGCGCCACCTCCTCGACCGAAGTACCCTCCCCGGCAAGCTGATCCGGCAATTCCAGGGTCACCGCTACTCGCAGCGCCATCGGCGTGGCCAGCCCGGCCATCCGGCGGATCGATTCGACATCGTCGGTACCTCCCACGAGATCCACTGTGCCGTGGCCTGTTCCCGGTCGCACAGGCGGGAGGTCCGACGGCTCCGGCGAGCCGGTGATGAACAGGTACGCGAAGGCGGCTCCGCTAGATCTCAGCCGCGGGCCGGAGATCCATGGCCTGCTGGTGGGCGGCTGTCGGCCAGGCGATGTCGTCGACGGCGAGCCAGGAGGTTACGGCGACGGCGGTGGGGGTGATGCCGGAGAAGGCGACTATGTCGCGGTGGAGGTGGGATTGGTCGGCGTAGCCGGATTCGGCGGCTACGCGCGCGGGGTCGGTGCCGGCGGCCAAGCGGTGGACGGCGTGGTCGAAGCGGATCAGGGTGGCGGCTCGTTTGGGGGGCAGGCCGAGTTGGGTCTGGAATCGGGACCACAGGCGTTTGCGGGTCCAGCCGAGTTCGTCGGCGAGGGCGTCGACCCGGACCAGGCCGTGACCGGATCGGATGCGGCGCCAGGCCCAGACCACCTCCGGGTCGGCCGACGGCGCGGCCGCGTAGCGGCGGGCGAGCAGGGCCTCGATCAGTGCGAAACGTTGGTCCCACGACGGGGTTTCGGCCAGTTGTTCGCGGATCAGCGCGGACTCGCGACCCCACAGGGCGTCCAAAGGCACCAGGGCGTCGGACAATTCGGCGAGGGAGACGCCCAGGAGCGGACCCGCGATCAGGGGAGACAGGCGCACCTGCACACATTCGATCTGCGCGCCGCGCACGCGCCGGGTGCCGGTCCCGAGCCCGCCGACCAGGCTGCCCTCGCACCGGCCCGCGGCGTCGTCGACGGTGACCGCGCCGGTACCGAACTCCAGCAGCAGGGTGATGTCGGGATGCGGCAGCGCCAGCTGATCAACAGGATTCACCCCGTGATCGCGGAACCCGGCCATGCGGATACCGGGGAGCCGGCCGGGCCGCGAGGGGCAGACGACATCCCAGACAGGTTCGGGTGCGGTGACGCGCACGCCTTCATGGTGGTGGCCGCGGAACATTTGTTCAAGCCGGAGGGGTGCGGCGACGGCGACAGTTGGTGCGTGAATTCCTCAGCCTCACGCCCCGGCCATTCGGAAGAAACTCCGACCCGACTCCCCGGCCACTCGCAAAGAAAGCAGGCCCGCCACCGGCAGGAACAACGTGCCCGCCGACCTGGCCGCAGGTACGGCCCGCGACGCCCGGTGGCCGCGACCGTCGTCAGCGTGCTTCTCGTCCTGGGCTGCGCCGCGGTGACGACACCGCAGAGCGCCGCTGCCACAGGCGATTCGACGCTGACCGTCGACGGCCAGGACATCCACATCAGCCATGACGGCCCGGCCGATGATCCCGCTCTGGTGCTGATCCACGGCCTCGGTGCGTCCGCTCACTGGTGGGACCAGGTGGTGCCGCTGCTGCCCGGCTATCACGTCATTCGCGTCGACCTGCTCGGCCACGGCGGATCCGCCAAACCCGCCGATGACGAGTATTCGATTCCGCAGCAAGGACATCGGGTCGCCGGTGTGCTGGACCAGCTCGGCATCCGGCACGCCCTCGTCGTCGGCCACTCCACCGGCGGCGCCGTCGCCGCCTCGGTCGCCGAACAACGCCCCGATCTGGTGACCGGCCTGGCCCTGATCGACGCCGGCCCCGCCATGAGCGACGACACCTCCGAAGGCCCGGCCTCCCAACTGCTCACCACCCCCGGCGTCGGCGACCTGCTCTGGCAGGTTCGCACCGACGACCTCCTGCGTCAGGCCCTGCACAGCGCCTTCGCCACCGACACCTACCCGATACCCCAGCAGTTCGTCGACGACCTGCGCGGCATGACCTACCACGCTCTCATCGCGACCGACGCCGCCAGCACCGACTACATCACCCGGCGCACCCTCCCGGACCGCCTCACCGACCTCGGCAAACCCCTCCTGGTGATCTTCGGTGACCAGGACCGCCGCTGGCGCCCCGACACCGCCACGGACGAATACCGCCGCGTCCCCGGTGCGACAGTGACGACCATCCCCGACGCCGGACACTCCCCCTTCGTCGAGACCCCCGCGCGCACCGCCGAAATCCTGTTGCCCTTCACCAGGATTCACGCCTCGTGAACGGCACCGAACCCGTCACGAGAGGAGCACGCGGCGCCGGGATCGAGCGCGGGCCTATGGTGGTCACAGGGAAAGGCAGGTAGCTGAGCCGACGGAGGCGGTCGTGGCAACCGAGGACAGGAAGCGAGCAGCACACCGCGCCCTGGTGGACCGGGTGCTGAACGGGACGGGTACGGCGCCGGAGGACCTGCGCGCCCGCGCCTTTCACAATGCCGATCTTCCGCCCCCGTTACGCGAACTCATCGACAAGGTCGCCACCAGGCCGACGCGGACCGCCGACGCGGACTTCGCCGCCGCCGAGGCCGCGGGCTTCAGCCAGGATCAGCTCTTCGAACTGGTTGTCTGCGCTGCGGTCGGCCAGTCGGCCCGGCTGTACGAGGCCGGGCTCGCCGCCCTGGCAGCCGCGGAGGAGGACGCCTGATGCGACCGGATGTTCTCAACAACGGCTACCGCCCGGCGACCAAGCTCCTGTTCGGCCTCATCAGACTGTTCTCCCGCCAGCCCGTACCGGATGCCGCGAAGCTGGTCTTCTACCGCCCCGACTTCTATGGAGCCCAGGCGAAAACCTTCACGCACGAGGCCATGCGCGGCCCCTCGGCCTGGTCGGTCGCCGACCGGGAACTGATGGCCGCCTATATCTCCAAGGTCAACGACTGCGACTTCTGCATCGGCGCGCACACCGCCACCGCCGCCCAAGCCGACGCGGATGACGACCGTGTCCAATCGGTCCTGACCGATGTGGGTTCGGCGCCGATCGAGGACGGTCTGCGGGCAACCCTCCGGATGCTCGGCACACTCACTCGCGAGGGCACGGTGACCAGCGCGGACATGCGCAAGGTGCTGTCGGCCGGCGTCACGCCGCAGCAGATCGAGGACGCCCTGGCGGTCTGCGCGGCATTCAATACGACCAACCGTCTCGCCGATGCCTTCGACTTCGCACTCCTCACCCCGGCGGCCTTCCACGCGGGTGCCGAGTACCTGCTCAAACGTGGATACCGCTAGACGGTCACCGGTCCTGGGGACGATCGCGGTGTTTTGCGGTGCGCTTGTAGCGGCGGCCGCTCGGGATCGGTTGGGACGCATTGGATCTGCGGAGTTCGTAACGCTGACGCCACGCGGTGAGGTCGGGGCGTTCCGCCGGTGCCGAGCCGGCACGATCGGCAGGTGCGGGCTTCATGGGGTCCCCCTGGGTGATTCGGATCCGTGGACGCGAACACGGTAGGGCGTACAACGCCCGGGCTCCAGCGAATATTGCCGGAGCCCGATCAGCGGGTGGCGCCGGAATCGGGCAGCGAACCGGGAGTGTCGAAGGGCACCACGGGTTCTCGCACGCCCATGGCCTGCTGCGCACTACCGGGGTACGGACCGTAGGTGATGGCGGAACCGTACTGGGGCCCGGCGAGCACGGCCGGATCGGGGCGGCTGCCGCCGAACGGGAGGAATTGGCCGCTACCGAGATCGTCGGAGGTGCTGAGGGCGGTCAGCAGGAGCGCCACCACGGCCGCGGCCAGCGGCTGGGCGATCAGCGCGGCCCAACCCTCCACGGCGGGAGCGAAATTCACGATGGAGTGGACAGCAGGATGCTGGGGGCGGGTGTGCAACTGCTCGGCGACGGCCTCCCCCACCACCTTCATCAGGAAGGCGCCGCCCAGCGAGCCGAGCAGAATGCCCGACAGCAGCACGGGCCCCCGCGCCCGGCGCCAGCGCCAGGCCGCGGCCGTGCCGAGGACACCGAGCACGATGCCGATCAGCACGAAAATGGCGAGGGCATCGAAACGATGCATGCTCTCGCCGGTGAGGGCGGTGCCGCGGTCGGGTTCGACCACCAGCAGCTGCTCGGCGGGAGCGAGGAATGCCCACACCACTCCGGCCAGGGCGCTCACCGCGACCAGTGCGGTGCACACCACCGCCGCCGCGCGCACTTCCCGCATCAGTACGTCGACGCGTAGTCCGCCCGGCTCGGCGGTGAGTGTGGTTGCCACTAGCGGTGTTCCAGGCTCGTGGAGTCGAGAACACCGTGGCGGGAGCATTTCGCCCACCAGCCGTCGGGGCTGACCTGCACGATCATGCGGCGGCCGCACTGTTCACAGAAGCGCGGGGGCTCGAGGCCCAGAGCGGCGGCCGCGGGAACCGGATCATCCAGACCCGGCACGATCCGCTTACCCGTGAAAGGGTTGTAGCGCTCCTCGATGTCCACGATCACCTCGATGGATCCTTCGTGTCTCAATAGCAGTGCACGGTAATGCGGGCCGCAGAGACCGTACCGCCACGGTACCGGTTTTCCATAGCCCGCTCGTCTCAGAGGGTTTCGTTGAGCGCCTTGATCGGCATCTTGAGCTCGCCGAGCAGATCGATGTCGGCCTCGGCGGGACGGCCCAGGGTGGTCAGGTAGTTGCCGACGATGACGGCGTTGATGCCACCGAGGATGCCCTGCTTGGCGCCCAGGTCGCCGAGGGTGATCTCACGGCCGCCCGCGAAACGCAGGATGGTGCGCGGGAGGGCCAGGCGGAAGGCCGCGACGGCGCGCAGGGCGTCGGCGGCGGGCAGCACCTCGAGGTCACCGAAGGGGGTGCCCGGGCGCGGGTTGAGGAAGTTCAGCGGAACCTCGTCGGGCTCCAGTTCGGCCAGCTGCGCGGCGAATTCGGCACGCTGCTCCAGGGATTCACCCATGCCCAGGATGCCGCCGGAGCAGACCTCCATGCCCGCCTCGCGCACCATGCGCAGGGTGTCCCAGCGCTCGTCGTAGGTGTGGGTGGTGACCACGTTCGGGAAGTGCGAGCGCGCGGTCTCGAGGTTGTGGTTGTAGCGGTGCACGCCCATGGCGGCCAGCTGGTCCACCTGCTCCTGGTTGAGCATGCCGAGCGAGCAGGCGACCTGGATGTCGACCTCGTTGCGAATGGCCTCGACGCCCGCGGCGACCTGCGCCATCAGCCGCTCGTCCGGACCGCGCACCGCGGCCACGATGCAGAACTCGGTGGCGCCGGTCTTGGCGGTCTGCTTGGCGGCCTCCACCAGCGACGGGATGTCCAGCCACGCCGCGCGCACCGGGGACTGGAAAAGGCCGGACTGCGAACAGAAGTGGCAGTCCTCCGGGCAGCCGCCGGTCTTGAGCGAGATGATGCCCTCGACCTCGACCTCGGGCCCGCACCACTTCATGCGCACGTCGTGCGCCAGGCCGAGCAGCTCCTCGAGCCGGTCGTCGCCGAGGCGCAGCACCTCGAGGGTCTGGTCCTGGGTCAGGCCGACGCCGCGCTCGAGCACCTGCTCGCGGGCGATGGCGAGAATGTCATCGCCTGCTGTGGTCACAGCATCGGTGGTGACGGCTGCCTGAGTCATGTCCGCGCGAATCCCTTCGTCCGACCGGTGTGGCCGAGCAACTTGAACGGTGTTCAGGGTAGGCTAGCAGTCCGGAACGTGAGCCGGAACACGAGAGGGTCGGGTTTTTCAGTGCAACTCCATCGCACGGACGTGGTCGACGGGGCCATCGCCATTCTCGACCAGTACGGTCTGGCGGACCTCACCATGCGCCGGCTGGCAAGCTCGCTGCACGTCCAGCCCGGTGCGCTGTACTGGCACTTCCCCAACAAGCAGGCGCTGCTCGGTGCGATCGCCGACCGGATTCTCGCGCCCATGGACGAACCGGTCCGGGCCGACGAATGGTCCAAGCAAATGACCGAATTGGCGCACCGGCTGCGCGAATGCCTGCTGGCCTACCGCGACGGCGCCGAATTGGTCTCGGCCACCTACGCTTCCCGCCTCACCACCAGCAAGGGCCGGGAACGCCTGGCCAGCGCCGCGATTCGCGCGGGCATGACGCGCGAGGAAGCCGAACTCGCCGCCTACACGCTGCTGTACTACGTGCTCGGCCAGACGGTGGACGAGCAGTCGCGCATCCAGATGGATTCCGCGGGCGCACTGACCGAGGAGAACTCGCCGCTCTACGACATGCCCGACGCCACCGCACGTTTCGACTTCGGGCTGCAACTGTTCGTCAGCGGCGTCCGCCACCTGCTGGGCAGCCGCATCCGCTGATCCGCCCGGCCGCTGACGACGCGGTGCGCTGCTTCGCCGATCGGGTCAGCGCCCGACCGAGACCACCGCCGCCTCGTCGGCCTGCACCTGCCGCACGAACGGCACCACCTGCTGCTCGATGACCGCGTTGTACTCCTGCGGCCGCTCGATCGGGTTGGCGTGCCCGGTGGTTCGCGTGGTCACCACCAGTAGCGTCCCGTTCACGCCACCGACCTGGTCGATGAGCACCTTGTGTGAGTACTCCACATCCACGATCGGATCGTCGTACGGGTTGTGCGGCCGGATGAACACGATGGCCGGACGGGGTTTACCCGCAACGGGTTTGGACAGCGCCCGCAGATCGTCGACCGCGCCGCCGGCCACGATGGCCTTGAACTGGGCCTCGATCAGGCCGTTGCTGGCGGCATTGGTGTTCAGGATCTTGTCGCGCAGAACGTTCTTCACCGCTTCGCGGAACTCGTCGCCGCGGATCACATAGCGTCCGCCGACGAAACTCCCATGGCGCGCATACGTTTCCACGATCAGCCGCAGCAGCCGGCTCTCCCGCGCGCCGGGCAGCCAGCCCATCCAGCGCAGCATTTCCTCGCCCTGGTCGCGGCTCTCGGGGCGGACCGCGTTCAGATCCACCGGCGTGCAGTCCAGGAGCACCGCCCGCACCCGCTTCCTGCTGTCCTGGTGCAGGTGCTTGGCGATCTCCAGCGCGATGACCCCGCCCATACTGTGCCCGGTCAGCACCACGTTCGGCACCTTGGCCGCGTCGGTGACCTTCACGATCAGATCCGAGATGACCTTGGTGTCGATACCGGCATTGTCGTAGCGCACCGCCCACACCGATCCCAGCCGCCGCAGCGAGGGCAGCGCCCGGGCGGTGTCACTGGCGTCGAGGACACCCAGCCCGACCAGATCGAAGACGGCGGTGCCGCCGGCCTGCGGGTCCGACGGGCCCGCGATGGGCAGCACGGCGGGTTCGGTGCGCGCCAGCCGCGCCTGCTCCGGCAGCACGTCCAGACCCATGTATTCGGCGAAGGCGCCCAGCGCCACCAGCGGCACCAGGCTCAGCCGCAGGACCAGCAGCCGGGTCCGCCGCCAGCGGACCCAGCCGACGCCCGAGCGGGTCGCGCGCAGGCGCGCGCGACGCCGCCGGTCGTCGTAGTCGGCGACGCCGGACGGATTCGGAAAACCCGGCAGCGCCATACCAATCAACTGTACGAATTTCCGGCTGGTCATCCAGGCTTGTGCTGCCGGCCATCTCCTGGTAGCCCACAGGTCATCTCGGTGGGCGGTGCTCATCGCCGCGCAATGCCGAGGGGTCGACGGCGAATTCGCGGGCGATGTCAGCGGATTTCGCGGCCGGCGTCAGTCCTCGGCGGCCTGCTCGGCGTGCTCGGCGAGTTTGGCCAGGGCCGCGCGGAAGCCGATCTCGTTCTCGTCGGGCGAGAGCCCCGGCGGCAGGTTCTCGTGGCACGCGGTCACGCGGGTCCCGCCCGGGACGTCGTCGAGGGTGTAGGTCACCGTCATCTCGCCGCGCAGATCGGGGTCGTCCGTTTCGAATTCGAGGGTCTGCACCACCTCGCGATCGGGCACGATCCGGGAGAACACACCGTGGAAAGTGTCGGTGTGCGGGGCCGTCTTCCCCGCCCGGGTGTGCAGGTCGTAGGTCAGCGAGATCCGGATCCGCCCGCCGACGCGGGGATCGAACTCATGGATGCGACCGGTCATGCCGTCGGGAACCATCCACGTGCGCACCGAATGCGCATCCAGGAGCGCCCGGAAGACATTCGGACGTGGGGCACCGACGAACTTCTCGACTCGAGTGGAAGGCACCGCGCCACCCTACGCCCGATGTGATGAAAATCACGACAACTCCGCCGAGCTGTCCGATACGTCCTCGGGCGCGACCGGCAGCGTGAGCGTGGCCAGGGTGCCGCCGCCCGGCGCCGGAGCCAGGGTCACCGAACCGGAATGGACGGTCGCCACCCAGCGCACCAGTGACAGGCCGATGCCGTGGTGTCCGCGCGCCCCGACCGCGCCACGCCGGAAGGGATCAGTGAGCGCAGGGTCCAGGCCGGGCCCGTGATCGCGCACCAGCACCTGCCCCGCCGCCACCCGCACCTCCACGGGCGTGCCGCCGTGCACCAGGGCATTGTCGATGAGATTGCGGACCGCCAGGGCCAGCAGATCCGGATCCGCCAGCACCGCAGTGGGTTCCGCGATGAGGGTGACGTCGCCGCCGGATTCCGCGACCACGCCCTCTACCAGCTGGTCCAGGTGCAGGCGCTGCCGATCCAGTTCGCCCACACCGGTTTCGGCGCGGGTACGGGCCAGCAGCCCGGCCACCATGCGGCCCATGCGGTCGGTGAGCGCGCGGGCGTCGGTGACCGCGCGCCGGGTGTCGGCCGGATCACGCAGCGCGGCATCCAGATAGAGCCGCAAAGTGGCAAGGGGCGTGCGTAATTCGTGCGAGGCCTCGGACAGGAAGCGCTCCTGCTGGTCGAGCATGCGCACCGCCGGGCGCATGCTCACCCCGGATAGCAGGTGCCCGGCCAGGGCGGCCAGCGCCACCAGGGTCAGCCCGCCGACCCACAGCGCCACGACCAGGCTGCGGTGGTCGCTCTCCCCCGGCGCCGGGTCGCCGCCCGCGAAAACGACGGCGCCGACCGTGGAGTCGTTGTCCCAGGCCGGGGCCGCCGCCAGCCGTACCGGATGGCCGTCGCGGTCGGTGCGGCTGTGCCACTGGGTGTCCTCGGCATCGGCGGCCCGCTGCGCGAGTCCGGTCAGGTCCGCGGGCAGTCCGGATCGCCTGTGCACGAACAGTTCCTGCCAGCCGCCGTTCTGGTCGCGGACCAGAATCGCGACGGCGCTGGGGCCGCTCGCCAGATCGTCGTCGCCGCGCACGGTCTCCAGATCGATGCCGCCGTCCTCGTTCCAGTACACCTCGCGCGCCAGCCCGGTCACCACCCGGTCGACGCCCGCGTCCAGGGCCTTCTCCCGCGAATGCCCATCGATAGAGGCCGCGAGGGACGCGAGCACGATCAGGCAGACGGCGGTCAGCGCGGTGAACAGCCCGGTCAGCAGCCACCGCGTGCGCCGCAGCCGGCCCGGCGTGGTCGGTTGCGACGTGGGCCCGCTTCGCCGCCAGCGGGCGAGCCGGCCGCGCGAATCATGGTCGGCCGCACCAGGATCGGCGTTCGCCGGTCGCGCACCCGCATCACCGGGGCGACCGTGGGATGTCGTGCGCCGCCGGAACTTCACGGCGTGATGGTGAAACCGGCGCCGCGGACGGTTTCGATGAGGGGCGGGGCGCCGAGCTTGCGGCGCAGCTGGGCTACCACGACGTCGACCACGTTCGACACGGGTTCGGCCATTTCGTCCCAGCAGCATTCGATGAGTTCGGCGCGGGTCACGACGGTGCCGGCGCGGACCGCGAGGAGCTCCAGGACACCGAACTCCTTGGGAGTCAAGGTGAGCAGTGTGCCCGCGCGGTGGACGCGGCGGCGCGGCCGGTCCACCACGAGGGTGCCGACGACCGTGCGGGTGGGTGCGGGCAGCTCCCGGCGACGGCACAGCGCGCCCACACGGGCGGCCAGTTCGTCCATGGCGAACGGCTTCACGACGTAGTCGTCGGCGCCGTGGGCGAAGCCGTCGAGCCGGTCGGCGAGGGCGTCGCGGGCGGTGAGCATGACGACCGGGGTGCGCTGCCCGGAGTCCCGATGGGCGCGCACCAGGTCGAGGCCGTCGCCGTCGGGCAGGCCGCGGTCGACGACCAGGCAGTCGTAGGTATTGACGGTGATCTTCAGATCGGCGTCGGCGCAATCGCGGGCCAGGTCCACTGCGAAACCGGCCGCGCGCAACCCGGCCGCGACCTCGTCGCCCAGATTCCTGTCGTCCTCGCACACCAGTACCCGCACCTGCGCAATTACAGCATCCGTACCGGTCACGCGGCCACGACCCCGGGCAGCGGACGCGGGGAACCGGGCAGGACGTCCGCGGCCGGGACGCCGAACCAGCTCTCGGCGAGGGTGGCGTAGAACTCGGTCATATCGACCGTGGCGCGCAGATTGCCGTCCGCGTCGAGGGCGCGCAGTGACGGTGTTTCGCCGAAGACGCCGGGATTCGTCGGCCCGAGCAGCAGGGCCGTCCCGGCCGCGCCGTGGTCGAGACCGTCCGAGTCGTTCACCGGGACGCGGCGGCCGAATTCGCTGTACGCGGCGACGAGCACGCGATCGGCGATGCCGCGGGCGGCCAGGTCCCGGCGGAAGGCGGCCAGCGCCGTGTCGAGCTCCCGCATCAGGGTCTCGTAGCGGCGCGGGTGCTTCGCATGGGTGTCGAAGTCCGCGCCCATGGGGACGTGCACGATGCGCAGGCCGTGGTTGTCGTCGGCGAGCAGCCGTGCGGCCAAACGCAATTGGACACCCAGGTCACTGCCCGGATAACCGTCCGCGGCCGCCGGGAGGGTAGCCGCCATATCCGAGAATCGCAGCGCGGCCGCGCTGCCCGCCCGGGCGGTGGCGAAGAGCGGTGCGTCGGCGCGGTCGGGGTGCGCCATGGCCCGCTGGGCTGCCAGCCAGGCGGCGCGGACGTTCTCGTCCTCGAAAACCGGGAACAGGCCGTCGTTTCCGGCATCCACGGACAGTGTGGTGACCCGTTCACAGGCGAGCGCGGGTGTGGTGCCGACGCCCAGCGACACGCCCACCGCGGGTGCGGCCGGGTCGCCGAGGTGGTCACAGAGCCGCCCGAGGAATCCGGTGTCCGGGCGGGCGGTGCCCTCGGGATCGCCGGTCTGCCAGCGGTGCAGCATCTCGAAATGCGACAGATCGGGTTTGGCGGTGCCCACGCCCGGAATCACCGAGACGCCCCCGGCGGCAAGTTCGTTCAGCTGTGGATGCAGGCCGAGCGCGCCGTCGATGGCGTGCACGTGCTCGGCGGCGATGGCGGTGCCGCGCCGCAGGTCGCGGTAGCGGGAGTCGGCGTAGGGCACGGCCATCGACAATCCGTCACTGCCCCCGGCCATTTCGATCACCACCAGCCGCCGCTTGTCGAGCGCCGCCGCCCGTATCGGCGCGGGCGGATGCCAGACCTCCGGCGCACCTGACGAGCCGAGCAGCCGATGGCCCGCCACCCCGCCGACCACGGCCGCCGCCCCGGCGCCGATACCCGCCCGCAGCACGGTGCGCCGATTCAACGAGACCATGGAAAGTCCTTCCGGTTCATGCCAGCGTGAATTCCGGCGAGGTGATGACCAGGGCCAGCAGGGCCGTCGCGGCCTGTTCCGGGTTCCGGCGCAGTTCGAACGCCAGATCGCGGGCGGCGGTGCGGGTTCCGGGGCTCGGGTCGAAGATCGAGGCGCGGGTGAACGCGGCCGCGACCGGGTCGCCGGCCCCCGCGATCTCGGTCAGTGCGGGGGCGTTCACCGCCAGCGCCGCTCGCGCGACGGCCGCACCCGGCGCGACCCACCGATTCCCCGGCGGCCAGCCCGCCACATTCGGCGGATAGAACGGCGATTGACCGAGCGCGGTCATCGTCTCGAAAGCGGTTGCCGCATTGTCGATCCCGCACACGGCGAGGGCGGCGGTGACCCATTCGACCGGATAGCGCGGGCGCGTGTACCTCGCCTCCGCGAACGACGGATCGTGCAGGATCGCCGCCGCCAGGGGCCGAATCTCCAAGCGCGCCTGCGTGAATACCGCAGCCAGCTCGGCCACCCGCTGCTCTGACGCGACCCGGCCGACCAGGAAGTGGTGCAGTTTCGCGGCGATGAACCGCGCGCTCTCGGGCCGATCGCACAGCACGTCGACGGCATCGCGGACGGTGGTCACCTGGCGTCCCAGCAGCTCCACGGCCCGCTGATTCCCGGATTCCGGATCGAATGCCACCGACCCGTGGTCGTCGACACTCCATCCGGACAAGGCGACCGCCGCGGCCTCCACATCCCGCTGCGTGTACTTGCCCCGCCCCACAGTGAACAACTCCATGAGCTCTCGCCCATGATTCTCATTCGGCGCCTGCGCAACCGACCCGGCGCCGTCCAGCCACTGCAGCATGGCCCCGTCCACCGTCACCGCCTGCGCCAGCTCCCGGAAATTCCCCAGCGCGAATTTCCGGAACAACAGGTGCTGTCGCCACATCAGGTCCCAGGTGTCGACCTTGTCATGGCTCGACGTGAAATGCCCATGCCAGAACCACACCATCTTCTCGTGCACCCCGGCCGCCGGATCCGCCATCGCCCGCAGCCACGAACCAACCGGCCCGCTCGACGCGGCATCGGCCTCCTCGTCGAACATCGGCGTCGCAGGCACTATCGGAGCGACGTCCAGCACACTCTCGATGACATCCCCGCCACCACCCCGGTCTACGAGGGCCTCTACCCGCCCCGGAAATGGCCCGAAGGTGGTGCGCCGCAATACATGTGCAACGGCAGCCAACTCATCCATGCCCTCAGCATGCGGAACCGCCCGTTAGAAATTCATGAGGCAACCCACCCACCACCTGTCCTCCGCATCGCGCCGGCGGCACTTCGCGTCGCCGGCGCGGCTAGCAGACGGCGAGGATTGCGGCTCTACGAGGCACCGACCTACCCCGCCGATCGCTAGGCATGGGTCAGGAGGTGGCCGGCGGTCCAGGTCGGGTCGAACCAGGTGGGGGCGGCGGCGGTGAAATCGGGGCCGGGCCAGGAGCCGGCACCGGAGGGGATGGAGCCGATGAGATCGACGCCGGTTACGGCGGGGAGGTCGGTGCGGTTGCACTCGGAGGCGAGATCGGGGGTGGCGGGCCAGGATCCGATGACGAGGCCTGCGCAGGGGACGCCGGCGGCGGTCAGGGCTCGGGTGGTCAGTTCGCTGTGGTTGAGGGTGCCGAGGCCGGGGGCCGCTACCAGTAGTACCGGGGCGCTGAGCTTTTGGGCCAGGTCGAGGAGGGTGAAGTCGCCGATGCGAACGAGCAGGCCGCCGGCGCCCTCGACCAGGACGAGGTCCGCGTCCGCGCAGGACTCGATGCCGGCGATGGTCTCGGACAGGGTCAGCAGCGGCTGGCCGCAGCGCCGGGCGGCGGTGTCGGGGGCCAGGGGCTCCGGGTAGCGGGCCAGTTCCAGGGTGCGGGTGACCCCGCTCAATCGGGTGATTTCGGCGAGGTCGCCGGGTTCGCCGGAGGCTACGCCGGTTTGGGCGGGTTTGCAGACGGCGACGTCCAGACCTGCGGCGCGGGCGGTCGCCGCCAGGGCCGCGGTGACGATGGTCTTGCCGACGTCGGTGGAGGTGCCGGTGATGAACAGGAGGCGGCTCATGCCGGGACCACCTGCCGCCCACGGGCTTCGGCGAGGACCTCGCCGAGAACGGTTGCGATGGTGGCCAACTCGGCCTCGCTGAGGTCGGCGCGGGCGGTCAGGCGCAGGCGGGAGGTGCCCTCGGGGACCGACGGCGGGCGGAAGCAGCCGACGCTGAGACCGCGGGCGCGGCAGGCCTGGGCGGCGTCGTAGGCGACCTGGGCATCGCCGAGGATGACCGGGACGACGGCCGAATCCGGTTGGCCGACACCGGCGATGCGGGCCAGATCGGCGGCGCGGTCGAGCACCCGCTGGGCCATCTCGGGGTCGCTGCGCAGCAGCCGCAGGGCCGCGCGGGCCGCGCCGACGGCGGCGGGCGCCAGGCCGGTGTCGAAGATGAAGGTGCGGGCGGCGTCGATGAGGTGGGCGCGCACCCGTCCGCTGGCCAGCACCGCGCCGCCCTGGGCGGCAAAGGCTTTGGAGAGGGTCGCGGTGATCACCAGGTCGGGCTCCCCGGCCAGCCCGCACTCCTGCACCAGGCCGCGGCCGCCGTCGCCGCGCACCCCCAGGCCGTGCGCCTCGTCCACGATGAGCACCGCGCCATTGGCCCGGGTCACCCGGTGCAGCTCGGTCAGCGGCGCGAGATCCCCGTCGGCGCTGAACACCGAGTCCGTCAAGACCAGTGCACGTTCCTCGGTGCGCTCGGACAGCAGGCGGTCCACGGCCGCCGGGTCGCAGTGCGGTGCGATCTCCACCCGCGCCCGCGACAGCCGGCAGGCGTCGACCAGCGAGGCGTGGCTGCCCGCGTCCGAAACCACCAGTGCGCCACGACCGGCCAGCGCGGTGACCGCGCCCAGGTTGGCGGCGTAGCCGGAGGCGAACACCAATCCGGCCTCCGCGCCGACGAATTCGGCGAGTTCGGTCTCGAGCTGTTCGTGCTCGGCGGTGGTCCCGGTGACCAGGCGCGAGCCGGTCGCGCCGGCGCCCCAGTACCGCACCGAGGCGACGGCGCCCTCGATCACCTCGGGGTGGCGGACCAGCCCGAGGTAGTCGTTGGAGGCCAGGTCGATGCTCACCGTGTCGGAGGTGCGGGGGCGCAGTTCACGGCGCAGCCCGACGTCCACGCGCTCGGCGGCGCGCGTGTCGAGCCAGCTCAGGGGATCGGCAGTCACAGCTCGGAAGCATACTTGAACACCGTTCAGGGGGCCATGGGTGTCGGTACACGGCGCTATGCTGGGAAGTCGTAAGGAGGCTGCGCGATGCCACGATGGGCAATAGTGGTCGAGCAGACGACCGGCTTCGGCGACAGCAAAACCTGGAGTCCGAAGATCCTCACAGAGGTGGTGGGAACCCGCGAACAAGCCCTCGCGAAAGTCCCGGACCTCGTCTCGAAATTCCAACCCGATCATCCGAAGTTGATCAGCCGCCGCACCATCCTGCGCGACGGCGACACCTTCATGCTGATCGCCCGTGGCTGGTCCGACGACTATCACTGCGTATTCAAGGTCTGGGAAGTTTTGTCAGACAGTGACAATTCAGACAAGGTGCGCGAAAGACGGGCCAACCGTTGACGGCTCGCACCGCGAGAACCGACACAGCACCACACCGGTAGCCGAGACCGCGTCGGCCTACCGGACCAACCGGCCCAGCAGGGCCGACGCGGTGGCGACGCCGAGGGTGGCGGCCCCGGCCAGTACACCGAAGTCCAGCCAGAGGTCGGCCTGTGTGCCGATCAGCAGGCCACGCAGCGCGTCCACCTCGTAACTGAGCGGGTTGACGTGACCGACGACCCGCAGCCACGTCGGCATGAGGTCCACGGGGTAGAGCGCGTTGGAGGCGAAGAACAGCGGCATGGTGATGGCCTGGCCGATGCCCATCAGCCGATCCCGGGCGCGCACCAGCCCGGCGATGGTCATGGACAGACAGGCGAAGAAGGCCGTGCCGAGAAAGACCACGGGAACCGTGGCGAGCACGCGCAGCGGGTTGCCGGTGAGGGCCACACCCATGAGCAGCGCCACGATCACGATCACCAGGATCTGGGCGATGGCGCGAACGCCTGCGGCGAAACACTTTCCGGCGATCAGCGCGGCTCGCGGGGTCGGGGTGACGAGCAGTTTGGTGAGAATGCCCGCATCCCGGTCCCAGATGATCTGGATGCCATAGAAGATCGCGATGAACAGCGCCGACTGGGCGATCACGCCGGGGGCGAGGAAGTCCAGGTACGGCACCGAACCGGTGGGCAGGGCGTGCAGGCGGGAGAAGGTGGTCCCGAAGATCACCATCCACAGCACGGGCTGGATTGCGCGGGTGAGGACTTCGCTCTGGTCATGGCGCAGCTTCTGGATCTCCACCAGCGCGAAGGTGCCCATGCGGGAGGCCAGCCGGGGCAGGCGCGCCCAGCCGCGCGGGGCCAGGACCGGCGTGAACGCCGTGTCAGCCCGCGCGCCGGGCGGTCCGGCGAGTGCTTCGGACATTGCGCATGTTCCCTTCGGTCACATCGTCGAGGCCCTCTCCCGCGTGGTGCCGGAAGACATCCTCGAGGGTCGCCCCGGGGCCGATCCCGGCCTTCAGGTCGGCGGGTGAACCGGTCGCGCGCAGCACGCCCTGGTGCAGCAGCGCGATTCGATCGCAGAGCGCGTCGGCCTCGGCCATGTAGTGGGTGGTGAGCAGCACGGTGGTGCCGTAGCCGGCTCGCATCTCGGCGACCCGCTCCCAGACGCTGTCGCGCGCAATGGGATCCAGGCCCACCGTGGGCTCGTCCAGCACCAGCAGGGCGGGGCGGTTGACCAGGGCCTGGGCCAGTTCGAGGCGGCGGATCATGCCGCCCGAGTAGCCGCCGGCCAGCCGGTCGGCCACGTCCAGCAGGTTCATGGCGTCGAGCACCTCGTCCACCCGCTCGGCCCGCTCGGCGCGCGGCACGTCGAACAGCCGGGCGAACCAGGCCACATTCTGCCGCCCGGTCAGCCCGGCCTCGATCGAGAGTTGTTGCGGCACATAGCCGAGGTTGTACCGGACGTCGGCGGCACGGGTCGTGACATCGAGCCCGAACACCCGGACAGCGCCGGACTGGATGGGCATGAGCGTGGTGAGCAGCTGAATCGTGGTGGACTTGCCCGCGCCGTTCGGGCCGAGCAGGCCGAATACCTCACCGCGTTCGATGGTGAGGGCGAGATCGTCGACCACGGTGCTGGTTCCGTAGCGGTGGGTCAGGCCGACGCATTCGACGGCGGGCACGCTGGTCATCGGTCGCCTCCGCGGGAGTGCTCGCGTTCGTGCAGCAGATCGGTGAGGCGCGTCATGGCCGCCAGACCGTTGCGCAGTTGCGCGCGTTCGGTTTCGGTGAGCTGGTCGAGCGCCTCGGCAACCACGGCGTGCCGCTGCCGCCGCGTCTCGTCGGCGATCCGCTGTGCGTCCGGGGTCAGCGACAGTCGCATCGTCCGCCGGTCCCGCGGATCCGGCTCACGCACCATGAGCCCCGCCTTGACAGACTCGGTCACCAGCGTCGACACACTGTTCGGCGCCGAACCCAGTTCTCCGGCAGCCTCTTTCACCGAGATCCCCGGCCGCCGCCCCACCAGCCGCAGAAACTCCGACTGCGCCCCGGACAGCCCCGGCTCATCGAACGACCGCCCGGCCAGCCGGCCGACCTGCCGCCGCAGCCGACCCATGGAGCCGAACAGCAGCGTCATGAGCTCGGCATAGGCTTCGCTGTCGGCGTTCTCCCGGGGAGTCTCTGACACGCTCCCACAATAGCTCCGTTTCAGAGGTATTTCGACAGGAGCGCGAATCCGGTGGTCAGACGGCTGCGGCGGCGTACATGGCGGCGGCTATGCGGTGGACGTCGTCGCGGGTGCTGATGAAGGGTGGCATGCAGTAGATGAGGTTGCGGAAGGGGCGTAGCCAGACGCCGGATTCGACTGCGGCGTGGGTGGTTTTGCGCATATCCACCGGGTGGTCGAGTTCGATGACGCCGATCGCGCCGAGGGTGCGGACGTCGGTGACGGCGGGGAGGTCGCGGGCGGGGGCCAGGCCCTCGGCCAGGCCGGTGCGGATGTCGCGGACCTCGCGCTGCCAGTCACGCGAGAGCAGCAATTCGATCGAGGCCACCGCGACCGCGCAGGCGAGGGGGTTGCCCATGAAGGTCGGGCCGTGCATGAGGCCGCCGTGCGAGCGGCTGATGGTTTCGGCGATCTCGGTGGTGCACAGCGCGGCGGCCAGGCTCATGTAGCCGCCGGTGATGGCCTTGCCCACGCACATGACGTCGGGCCGGACACCCGCTTGCTCGGCGGCGAAAAGTGTTCCGGTGCGGCCGAATCCGGTGGCGATCTCGTCGAACACCAGCAGGACGTCGTGCTCGTCGCACAGTCGGCGCAGATCGGCCAGGTAGCGCGGATCGTGGAAGCGCATCCCGCCCGCGCCCTGCACCACGGGTTCCACGATGACCGCGGCCAATTCATGCGCGTGCGCGGCGAGGGTCCGCTCCAGCTCCGAGACGTACTGCGGCTCATAGACTTCCGGCGGCGGACCCGCGAAGACCTGCGGGACCAGGACATCGGTCCACAGCGAGTGCATGCCGCCCTCGGGATCGCAGACGCTCATGGGGGTGAAGGTGTCGCCGTGGTAGCCGCCGCGCCAGGTCATCAGCCGATGCTTCTCCGGCCGCCCCAGCGCCCGCTGGTACTGCAGGCACATCTTCACCGCGACCTCCACCGACACCGAGCCGGAGTCGCAGAGGAAGACCTTGTCCAGGCCCTCGGGCGTGAGCTCGACCAGCAACTGCGACAGCCGCACCGCCGGCTCGTGGGTGAGCCCGCCGAACATGACGTGACTCATCTTCCGCGACTGGGCGAGCAGGGCAGCGTCCAGTACCGGGTGCTGATACCCGTGCACGGCGGCCCACCAGGAGCTCATGCCGTCGACCAGTTCCCGGCCGTCGGCCAGGGTGAGCCGGGTGCCGGACGCGGAGGCGACCACCAGCGGAGCGGTGGTGGCCGGGAAGCCGCCGTACGGATGCCACACGTGGGCGGCGTCGATCGCGGTGATCTCGCCGGAGGGCTGCGCCCCGACAGGCTCGGTCGGTGCCGCAACGGTTTCGGTCAGTGCCGCAACAGGCTCGGTCGATGCCACGAGAAGTCCTTCGAGGAGCGGGCTTGAACGGCGTTCAAGTTACCACGAACCCGGCCACCCACCGGCACCCCCGGCGTATTCTTTGACTCGGTCAAAGGATTGGAGCCAGCATGGCCGTCGAGACGACCGATCGCCCGGTCGAGGCACAGCACATCGCCGCCGTCCGCGCCTTCAACCGGCGCTACACCCGCATCATCGGCGTCCTGCAGGGCGAGATGCTCGGCACCGAGTACTCGCTCACGGAGGGAAGAATCCTGTTCGAGCTGGCCCATTTCGGGGCCACCGAGGTGGTGGACCTGCGGCTGGCTCTGGATCTGGACCCGGGATACCTGAGCCGCATCCTGGCCCGGTTCGAGGAGCGCGGCCTGGTCGCCCGCCGCCGATCCGACGCCGACGGCCGGCGGCAGGTGGTGGAGCTGACCGAACCGTCCGCCCGCGGGCTCGGCGTGGGCAGCGCACTGGTCGGCGAATGCCTGCGCTTCGCCACCGCGGCGGGATACACCGAGATGGTGCTGTGGACCAACAGCGTGCTGAAAGCCGCGCGCCACGTCTACCAGCGCGCCGGATTCGAACTGGTGGAATCGAATCCGCACCACAGCTTCGGCGTCGATCTGGTCGGGCAGACCTGGCGGCGGGGACTCGGCGGGGAGGACGATCCGGCCCGCTAGGGTCTGGATCATGTCTCCCGCGACTCCCGGCACCACCGCGCTCGGTGTCTGGCCGGGGACCGCCTATCCGCTGGGCGCGACCTACGACGGCGCCGGAACGAATTTCTCGGTGTTCTCCGAGGTGGCCCGGCGGGTGGAACTGTGCCTGATCGACGCGGACCACCGCGAGACCCGGGTGCCGCTCGACGAGGTGGACGGCTATGTCTGGCACGCCTATCTGCCCGGCGTCGGGCCCGGGCAGCGATACGGTTTCCGGGTGCACGGGGGCTTCGATCCCGAGCGGGGGCTGCGCTGCGATCCCAGCAAGCTGCTGCTGGACCCGTACGGCAAGGCGTTCGAGGGCGATTTCGGGACCGCCACCGCGCCCTACAACTTCGGGCAGAACTCGCTCGGGCACACCATGACAGGGGTGGTCATCAACCCGTATTTCGACTGGGCCCACGATCGTGCGCCGAAACGGCCGTACCACGAGACCGTCATCTACGAGGCGCACGTGAAGGGCATGACCGTCACGCATCCGGAAGTACCGCCGGAATTGCGCGGCACCTTCGCGGGCATGGCGCATCCGGCGATCCTCGAACACCTGCGGGGGCTGGGCGTGACGGCCGTGGAGCTCATGCCGGTGCACCAGTACCTCGACGACCGCATTCTGCTGGACCGGGGACTGCGGAATTACTGGGGCTACAACAGCTTCGGCTATTTCGCGCCGCATCGCGGCTATGCGGCGGGCTCCTCCCCCGCCGCCGCCGTCACCGAATTCAAGACCATGGTGCGCGCCTTCCACGCCGCCGGTATCGAGGTGATCCTCGACGTGGTCTACAACCACACCGCCGAGGGCAATGAATTCGGGCCGACCATCAGCTTCCGCGGCATCGACAATGCCGCGTATTACCGCCTGGTGGACGATGATCCGCAGCATTACATGGATTACACGGGTACCGGCAACAGCTTCAACATGCGCCACCCGCACGCCCTGCAGCTGATCATGGATTCGCTGCGCTACTGGATCCTCGAGATGCACGTGGACGGATTTCGCTTCGACCTGGCGGCCACCCTGGCCCGCGAATTGCACGATGTGGACCGGCTTTCCACCTTCTTCGACCTGGTGCACCAGGATCCGGTGGTGAGCCAGGTGAAGCTCATCGCCGAACCCTGGGATGTCGGCGAGGGCGGATATCAGGTCGGCAATTTCCCGGTGGCCTGGACCGAATGGAACGGCAAATACCGTGACACCGTGCGGGATTACTGGCGCGGGCAGCCGGCGACACTGGGAGAGTTCGCCTCCCGGCTCACCGGGTCCTCGGATCTGTACGAGGCCACCGGCCGCCGGCCCAGCGCCAGCATCAATTTCGTGACCGCGCATGACGGATTCACGCTGGCGGATCTGGTGTCCTACAACGAGAAACACAACGACGCCAATGGCGAGGGCAATCACGACGGGGAGAACTACAACCGCTCCTGGAACTGCGGCGTCGAGGGCCCGACCGAGGATCCGGAGATCCTGGCCCTGCGCGCACGGCAATCCCGTAATCTGCTCGCCACCCTGATGCTCTCCCAGGGCACCCCGATGCTGTTGCACGGCGACGAATTCGGCCGCACCCAGCGCGGCAACAACAATGTCTACTGTCAGGATTCACCGCTGTCGTGGATGGACTGGACGTTCATGGACACCAATGCCGATCTGCTCGAATTCACCAGGCGCGCGGTCGCGCTGCGCGCCGCGCACCCGGTGTTCCGGCGGCGCCGCTTCTTCGATCCGGCGCCCGATCCCGACGACCTCGGCGATATCGCCTGGTTCACCCCGGGCGGCGCGGCCATGACCGACGCCGACTGGAAGACCGGCTTCGCCCGCTCGCTGGCGGTGTTCCTCAATGGCGACGGCATCAACGAGCCGGGCCCGCGCGGGCAACACATCACCGACGACTCGTTCCTGCTGTGCTTCAACGCTCACGACCAAGCCCTGGATTTCGCCCTCCCCGACGACCGGCACGGTAAGGCCTGGTCGGTCGCCCTGGACTGCGCCACGCCCACCGGCCGCCCCGCGGCCGACACCGTCCTCCCCGCTGCGGCGACGGTGCAAGTGCCCGCACGCTGTCTACTCGTGCTGCGCCGTACGGCATGATCGATACCGCCATGACCAGCTCGCCCGAACACCTCACCGGACCCATCGCCCGGCAGACGCCCGTGCGCAGCACCTACCGCCTGCAGCTGCGGCCCGACGCGCTCACCTTCACCGACGCGCGCGCCATCGCCGAATACCTGCAGCAACTGGGCATTTCGCATCTGTACCTGTCGCCCGTCATGACCGCGACACGCGGCTCCACCCACGGCTACGACGTCACCGATCCGACCACGGTGTCGGCCGCGCTGGGCGGGCCGACCGGGCTCAAGGCCCTGGCCGACGAGGTGCGCAGCCGCGGTATGGGACTCATCGTCGACCTGGTGCCCAACCATGTGGCGGTGGCCGATCCGCGGCAGAACCAGTGGTGGTGGGATGTGCTGCGGCAGGGCAAGAAGTCCAAATACGCCACCTGGTTCGATATCGACTGGACGCCGGGCAATGGCGCGGGCGGGCGGATCGCCCTGCCGGTGCTGGCCGGTGAGAACGATCCGGCGGCGCTGACCGTGGACCGCTCCGGGCCCGAACCCATGCTGGCACTGCACGATCTGCGCTTCCCCATCGCGCCCGGCACCGACGGCGAGAACGCGCTGCGCATTCACGACAAGCAGCACTACCGTCTGGTCAACTGGAAGTCGGGGCTGTGCGGATACCGCCGCTACTTCACCGTGGGCGGGCTGGCCGCCATCCGGCAGGAGGAGCCGGCGGTCTTCGAGGCCACCCATCGGGAGCTGGCCGCCTGGTGCGAGCACGACCTCATCGACGGTGTGCGCGTGGATCATCCCGACGGACTGGCCCAGCCCGCCGAGTACCTGCGGCGGCTGCGTCAGCTCATCGGTCCGCAGCGGCTGCTGCTGGTGGAGAAGGTGCTCTCCAATCGTGAGCCGCTCGACGCCACCCTGCCCATCGACGGCACCACCGGCTACGACTCCCTCGCCGACATCGGCGGCGTGCTCATCGACCCGGACGGCGAGAAACAGCTCACCGACCTGTCGCGGCAGTTCACCGGGCACGGCAGCGACCGATCCTGGTTCACCGAGCAGGAACACCGGATTCGCCGCGCCGTCGCCGAGACCATGCTGGTACCCGAGGTGCGGCGGCTGGTGGCCGCGATCAAGCGCGACGCCCGCGCCGACGCCTTCGACACCATGGCGCTCACCAATGCCGCCATCGAGGTGCTGTCGTTCATGCCGGTCTACCGCACCGACTACGCGCCGCTGGCGGGCATGGTCGGGGCCGTCGTCGCCGAGGTGGCACGGCGCAATGCCGAGCTGACCGCGCCGCTGCAGGTGCTGGTGACCGCGCTGGCCACCGGCGGCGAGGCCGCCACCCGCTTCCACCAGGTGGGCGGGGCGATGAGCGCGAAAGCCGTGGAGGACACCATGTTCTACCGCGCCGCGCGGCTGGTGTCGCTGCAGGAGATGGGCGCGGACCCGGCCCGCTTCGGCTGCTCGCCCATCGAGTTCCACCTCGCCAATGCCGAACGCGCGCAACGCTGGCCGGCCGGCATGACCGCGCTGTCCACCCACGACACCAAGCGCGGCGAGGACGTGCGCGCCCGCGTCGGCATGCTCTCGCAGGTGCCCGACATCTGGGCGCGCTCGGTCAGCACCTGGGAGGAGATCGCACCCGGACCCGATGGCGCGACCACACTGTTCCTGCTGCAGAACATGTTCGGGGTGTGGCCCGCCGACGGCCGCCCCGCCGCGGCCGTGCCCGGGCTGCGCGAGCGGCTACATCAGTTCGCGGAGAAGGCGGTTCGCGAGGCCGGGACCCAATCCTCCTGGGAGGAACCGGATGTCGAGTTCGAGACGGCGGTGCACCGCTGGATCGACACCGTCATCGACGGACCGGTCGGCGCCGAACTGGGCGAGTTCGTGGCCGATCTGGCCGGGCACGCCTGGACCGACGCGCTGGCGCAGAAGCTGCTGCAACTGTGCGGCCCCGGCATCCCGGACGTCTACCAGGGCTGCGAGCTGTGGGAGGACTCGCTCGTCGATCCCGACAACCGCCGCCCGGTGGACTTCACACACCGCTCCCTGCTGCTGCAATCCCTCACCGGCACACCGGATCTCGACCCGACCGGTGCGGTCAAGATGTGGATCGTGGCATACGCGCTGTGGCTGCGCCGGGAACGTCCCGACTGCTTCGTCGGCGGCGCCTACATCCCGCTGTTCGCTGCGGGCGACCGCGCCCAGCACCTGCTCGCCTACGCCCGCGGCCGCACCGGGGAGACCCCCGAGGTGATCGTGGCCGTCACCCGGCACAGCATCCGGCTGGACGAGGCGGGCGGCTGGGCCGACACCGTGCTGGATCTGCCGCAGGGACACTGGACCGACCGGCTCACCGGCCACACCTTCTCCGGGCGCGCGCGACTGGAGAAGCTGTTCGCCCGGCTGCCGGTGGCCCTGCTGGTGCGCTGAACGGCCGGCCGCTCAGGCGGCGGATGCTTCCGGACCGCCGCCCGCGCCGTCATCGGCGGCGCGCGGCACCTGGTCGACGGGCTCGATGAGATCCGGCGGCACCGGACCGCCCCGATGCTCGCACCAGCGGTGAATATTGGCCGGGCGGTAGCCCTTCCGGTCCGGGACGCTGGCGGCCAGGAAGCTGTCCTGGTCCTCGGGCTGCAGCAGCTTGCGCCAGGAATCCCAGTAGAAGCGCGGGCTGCGCCAGCCGGTCGCCATGCGGGCGTAGTTCAGCACCCGGAAACCCGGGCTCAGCGAATCGTGCAGGTGCGTGGCGTCGAACGGGCAGCTGCTGAGCAGGGTGTCGAGGCGGTCGTGATCGAAGGCCAGTCCCTCGGCCTCGGCCTCGGCGATCATCCAGCGCAGGGTGATGTCGGACAGCCCGCAGTCGGCGTAGCCGCCGCCGATATCGCTGTGCACGCCCTCGAACCAGACCTGCTTCACCCGGTCGGGACGGTTGTAGAGCTCGCGCTGGTCGGCGGGAATCTCCCACAGGCAGGGCGCGAAGGCGCGCCGCCGCTCGTCGATGGCCAGGGCCTGCCGCGCGCACAGCACGATGCGCGAGAGCCGCACATCGTGGAAGCTGTGCAGCCACGAGGTGATACCCGGGACGCCCATCGCGCCCACGGTGTCGAAGACGCCGAGGAAATTGATGACCGGCCTCTCGGGGTGGCAGTTCGCGGCGCGGAACGCCGCCCACTCCGGCGGATCCGGATCGTCGGGGTTCTTCTTGCGGGTCTTGTAGATCTCCAGCGCCTTCGGGTACTTACCCCCGATGATGGCCTCGTAGGTCAGGATTCCGAGCCGGTTGATCATCCCCGCGAGGCTGCGGGCGGTGTACGCGCCGCGGCTGAAGCCGAAGATGTAGATCTCGTCCCCGGGCTCCCAGTTCAGGGCCAGCTGCCAGTAGGCGGCCGACAGATTGGCCTCCAGGCCCAGACCGAACGCGCCGCCCAGCACCTTGTCGGACATGAAACCGCGCGAGCCCGGACCGGAGACGTAGTTGATGCGCTGACCGACGGACTTCCCCTCCCTGTCCGTCCCGGTCAGCTTGACCGTTTCCGCGATCTTCACGATGTTCGACACCGTCGAGCTCGACTCGGCCTTCCAGGTGCCGTCGCAACACACGACCAGCCTTTTCATGAACGTCAGCCTCCCGCCCTGACCGTTCGGTTTCACGCGTAGTGAACTACCTGATCATCGCGCCCGGGCCACGCGGTCGTTAACCCCGGCGCGTGCCCCCACAAGTACCCCTCCCCGCGGCGTTAACGTCGGGCGCTCGCCCGGCGATCGCTCACGATTCGTTCACGATCCCTGTGGCACGGTGGCGGCATGTCCGACGATGGAGTGAGCGCCCGCAGCGTGTGTGTCCTGGTGTGCGAGGACGACGAGCGGCTGGGCGAGCGGGTCGCGGACGGACTGCGGGCGGCCGGATTCATCGTCGATCTGACCCGCAATCTCACCGACGCCGCCGAGCAGTGCGGGGTGCGGATCTACGACTGCCTCATCGTGGACCGCGGGCTGCCCGACGGCGACGGACTGGAACTGGTACGGCGGCAACGGGAATCGGGTGATCGCACCCCCGCACTGCTGATCACCGCGCGCGACAGCCCGGCCGATCGCCGCGAGGGCTACGCGGGCGGCGCGGACGACTATCTGGCCAAGCCGTTCTCACTGGGCGAGCTCGCCGCACGGGTGCGGGCACTGTGCTCGCCCCGGCGCTCGCCACACTCGCCCGTGCTCACCATCGGGGATCTGGTGGTGGACCGAATACGCCGGCGGGTGCGCCGCAGCGGAATCCTGCTGACCATGACCACCCGCGAATTCTGCGCGCTGGAACTGCTGGCCGCGCGCGCCGGGACCCTCGTCACCCCGGCCGAGATCGCCGCCTTCTGCAGCGATTCCACCTCGACCGCGGGCGTGGACGAGGTGATCACCCGGCTGGACCGCAAGCTCGGCCGGCCGCGGATCATTCACAGCTCGGCGGCGGGATACCTCCTGCACGCCTGAAAGCCCCACCGGGGCAACCGGACCCGTGTGATCCGAACGAGGGGTCGGATCACACGGGTCACCGGTCAGGTCAGATACCGGTAGGCGGGCGAGTTCGGATCCAGGCGCTCGCACTGGATCGGCGACTTGTCCATTCGCTCGAGCAACGGTTCCAGGCCCTTCGGGGTGCCCAGTTCGATACCGACCAGGGCGGCGCCGGTTTCGCGGTTGTTGCGCTTGACGTACTCGAACACGGTGATGTCGTCGTCGGGGCCCAGGACCTCGTCCAGGAAGCGGCGCAGCGCGCCGGGCTCCTGCGGGAAGTCCACCAGGAAATAGTGCTTCAGGCCCTGATGCACCAGCGAACGCTCGATCACCTCGCCGTAGCGGGAGACATCGTTGTTGCCGCCCGAGAGCAGCACCACCACCGTCGCACCCGGCTCGATCTCGGCCTCGCGCAGCGCCGCCGTCGCGAGCGCGCCCGCCGGCTCGGCGACGATGCCCTCGTTCTGGTACAGCTCCAGCATGGCGGTGCAGATGGCACCCTCGTCCACGTGCATCATGCGGAAAGAGCCTGCGCCCGAACCGGTTTCGGTGCTGGTCAGCAGGGGCAACGAGGCGTGCGAGCGGACCTGGCCGCCGAAGCGCACCACCGCCTGGTAGCCGACCCCGCCGACCCGGCGCACGGCGGCACCGTCCACGAACGGGTCGATCTCGGGCAGCGTCACCGGGCCGCCTGCCACCAGCGCGGCCGTCATGGACGCCGCGCCCGCCGGCTCCACCGCGAGAATCGCGGAGTGCGGCGACCGTTCCCGCAGATAGGTGGCGATACCCGCCAGGCAGCCACCGCCGCCCACCGGCACCACCACCAGATCGGGCTCGCGGCCGAGCTGTTCGAGGAATTCGGCGGCGATGGTGCCCTGACCGGCGGCGGTGCGCGGATCGTCGAAGGGCGGGACCATGGTCGCCCCGGTGCGCTTCACATCGTCGGCGGCGGCCGCGGCGGCCGCGTCGAAGGTGTCGCCGATGGCGATGAGTTCCACGAATTCGCCACCGTGGACGCGGATTCGGTCGCGCTTCTGCTTCGGGGTGGTGGTGGGCACGTAGATGCGGCCCGTGACGCCCATGGCCTTACACGCGAAAGCAACGCCCTGCGCGTGGTTTCCGGCGCTGGCGGTGACCACGCCCGCGGCCTTCTCGGCGGTGGTCAGCTGCACCATGAGGTTGTAGGCGCCGCGCAGCTTGTAGGAGCGGACGGCGGTGAGGTCCTCCCGCTTGAGGTAGACCTCGGCCCCGGTCAGCGCCGACAGCCGCGGAATCCGTTGCAGCGGCGTCGGCTCGATAATGTCCGAAATTCGCTTCGCGGCCGCATCGATCTCGTCCGCTGTCAACTCGGGCAGCGAACCGGACACTCTCTCGGCGATATCAAGCGGATCAGACACCCGAACATGCTAGCTGGGAGCATGCGGCGCGCCTGCGGCAGCGCCACGAAAAGGTCCCGGTCACGTCGGACCGGGACCTTCTCTCACCGACCGCCGTGCTTCCCGGTGATACGGCGGGCGGCGCTCAGGGGCGCGGGGTGAGGACGAACAGCGGGATCTGGCGGTCGGTCTTCTTCTGATATTCGGCGTAGTCGGGCCACACCTCGATGGCCCGCTTCCACCAGATGGTCTTCTCGTCCCCGGTGACCTCGCGGGCGTCGTAGTCCTTGACCACGTCGCGGTCGCGCAGTTCCACATGCGGGTCGGCCTTGACGTTCCAGTACCAGACCGGGTGTTTGGGCGCGCCGCCCAGGGAGGCGACCACCGCGTACTCGCCGTCGTGCTCGACCCGCATGAGCGGGGTCTTGCGGAGCTTGCCGGACTTGTTGCCGCGGGTGGTCAGCAGGATGATCGGCACACCTTGCAGGAGGTTGGCCTCCGCGCCGCCGGAGTTCTCGTACTGCTCGGCCTGCTCTCGCGACCAGTCGGACGGGCTGGGTTCGTACTCTCCGATAAGTGGCATGAACTGGGTAACCATCCACGATCATGCGTTGTTCCCGACAGAGGTTTCGGTTGCCCGAACTTTGGATCACCGTCTACCCTTACCGTATGGCAGTGGTTCACCCTACGGACACCGAGCGGCCCCGCTCGCACGCTTCCGTGGACATCGCCGGGACGGCATGGCCGGTCTACAAGCTCGAAGCCTTGTTCGCCGGTGTGGTGGTCTGCCTGACACTCGCTCTGATCACCGGATCGGTGCAGGCCGCGGTGCTCGGCGCGACGGTGATCGCGGCGCTGCGCTGGATCATCGGCGGGGCGCGCGGCCTCCGCTGATCCGGCCCTTCCGGCTCACGGACCTATCAGTCCACGTTCGGCAGTTTCACCGTCGGTAATCGCGACGAGTCCGTCGATCGCATCGTCGGCGATCCCACCCGGCTGTGACAACACGTGTGCCCCTCGGCAAAGCGAGGGGCACACGTGCGACGGGGGTATCGGGATCAGACCGCGCCCAGGCAGCCCGGGCCGAGGAGGGCCTTCAGGTCGCCCATGAGGGCCGAGGAGGGTGAGACCCGCAGGTTGTCGGCCACCTTCAGCATGGTGGTGCGATCCCGGGAGCCGACGTGCTTGATGTGCACGTTCGCGGTGCCCGGATGCCGGGACAGCACCCGCTTGAGCTCGCCGATCTTGTCGGGGGTGCACAGCCGGGTGGGGATGACCACCGACAGCGGCTTGTCCACGCCGATGGACGAGAGGTCCGGCACCACAAGGTCGTTGGCGATCAGGGAGACGCGATCGTCGCGGGCGCTGACACGGGCCTTCACCAGGACGATGGCGTCCTCGGCGACGTCCATACCGTAGACGGAGTAGGACTGCGGGAAGAACAGCACCTCGATGCCACCGGTGAGGTCCTCGAGCTGGGCCGAGGCCCAGGGCAGGCCGTTCTTGTTCACCCGGCGGGTGACATTGGCGAAGATGCCGCCGATGGTGACCTGCGCGCCGTCCTTGATGTCGCCCTCGAGAATGGCGGGGATCTGGGTGTCGGACTGGGCCGCGAGCACGTGCTCGACGCCGTTGAGCGGGTGCCCGGACACGTAGAGGCCCAGCATCTCCCGCTCCAGGGCGAGCTTGTGCTTGGTCTCCCATTCCTCGTCGGGGACCTTCACATTGAAGACGCTGGCAATGGACTCGTCGGCGTCGTCGAGGCCGCCGAAGAGGTCGAACTGGCCGATGGCCTCGGCCTTCTTGGTCGACATGACCGCGTCGATGGCATCGGAGTGCACCAGCAGCAGGCCCTTGCGCGGATGCCCGAGCGAGTCGAAAGCGCCTGCCTTGATGAGGGATTCGGTGACCTTCTTGGTGCAGGCGATGGCGTCGATCTTGTTCAGGTAGTCGGAGAAGTCGGTGAACTTCGACTTCTCCTTGCGCGCGGCGATGATCGAGGCCACCACGTTCGCGCCGACATTGCGTACCGCGCCCATACCGAAGCGAATGTCGTTGCCCACGGAGGCGAATTCGAGCTCGGACTCGTTCACGTCGGGCGGCAGCACCTGGATGCCCAGGCGGCGGCAGTCGGCCAGATAGACGGCGGCCTTGTCCTTGTCGTCACCGACGGAGGTGAGCAGACCGGCCATGTACTCGGCGGGATAGTTGGCCTTCAGGTACGCGGTCCAGAACGACACCAGGCCGTAGCCGGCGGCGTGCGACTTGTTGAACGCGTAACCGGCGAACGGGAGAATCGTGTCCCACAGCGCCTTGATGGCCGGCTTGGTGAAACCGTTCTCCAGCATGCCCTTTTCGAAGCCCTCGAATTCGGCCTCGAGGACTTCGGCCTTCTTCTTACCCATGGCGCGGCGCAGAATGTCGGCTCGGCCGAGGGAGTACCCGGCCACCTTCTGCGCGATCTGCATGATCTGCTCCTGATACACGATCAGGCCGTAGGTGTCGCGCAGGATGTCCTCGAGGGGCTCTTCGAGCTCCGGGTGGATGGGCTTGACCTCTTGCCGCCCGTTCTTGCGGTCGGCGTAGTCGTTGTGCGCGTTCATGCCCATGGGGCCGGGGCGGTACAGCGCGAGCACGGCGACGATGTCCTCGAAGCCGGTGGGGATCATGCGGCGCAGCAGATCTCGCATGGCGCCACCGTCGAGCTGGAACACGCCGAGGGTGTCACCGCGCGCGAGCAGTTCGTAGGTGGCCGGGTCTTCCAGGGGCAGGGTGTCGAGGTCGAGTTCGATGCCGCGGTTGGCCTTGATATTGACCAGCGCGTCACCGATGACGGTGAGGTTGCGCAGGCCCAGGAAGTCCATCTTCAGCAGGCCGATGGCCTCACACGACGGGTAGTCCCAGCCGGTGATGATGGCGCCGTCCTGCGCGCGCTTCCAGACCGGGATCGCGTCGGTGAGCGGTTCGGACGACATGATGACCGCGCAGGCGTGCACGCCCGCGTTGCGGATCAGGCCCTCGAGACCACGTGCGGTCTCGTAGATCTTGTTGACGTCCGGGTTGGTGTTGATGAGCTCGCGGACCTCGGCGGCCTCTTTGTACCGCTCGTGCTCGGGATCCATGATGCCCGAGAGCGGAATGTCCTTGGCCATGATCGGCGGCGGCAGCGCCTTGGAGATCTGGTCGGCGATGGCGAAGCCCGGCTGGCCGAACTGCACGCGGGCCGAGTCCTTCAGCGCCGCTTTGGTTTTAATCGTACCGAAGGTGATCACCTGGGCGACCCGGTCGCTGCCCCACTTGTCGGTGGCGTAGCGGACCATTTCACCGCGGCGGCGATCGTCGAAGTCGATATCGATATCGGGCATCGAGACGCGCTCGGGATTCAGGAAGCGCTCGAACAGCAGACCGTGCGGAATCGGGTCGATGTTCGTGATGCCCATGGCGTAGGCGACCAGCGAGCCGGCCGCCGAACCACGGCCCGGGCCGACATTGATGCCGACCGAGCGAGCGTAGGTGATGAGGTCACCGACGACGAGGAAGTAAGCGGGGAAGCCCATTTCGTTGATGACGCCGAGCTCGTACTTGGCGCGCGAGATGTACTCCTCCGGCGGCCCGCTCGGGAAGCGACGGTCCAGGCCGACCATCACCTCGTGCTCGAGCCAGGTGGCCTGGGTGTGGCCCTCGGGCACCGGGAAGATCGGCATCCGGTCGCGGTGGGCCCAGACGTCGTCGTAGGACTGGACGCGCTCGCCGATCAGCACCGTGTTGTCGCACGCGCCGGGGACTTCCGCGTCCCAGATGGCACGCATCTCCTCGGCGGACTTCAGGTAGTAGCCGGAGCCGTCGAACTTGAAGCGGGTCGGGTCCGAGAGCGTCTTGCCGGTCTGAATACACAGCAGCGCTTCGTGATTGGACGCGTCGTGCTCGTGCACGTAGTGGCAGTCGTTGGTGGCCAGCGGCGGAATGCCCAGCTTCTTGCCGACCTCGAGCAGGCCCTCGCGCACCCGGCGTTCGATGGACAACCCGTGGTCCATGATCTCAAGGAAGAAGTTCTCCGGCCCGAAGATCTCCTGCCACTTGGCGGCGGCTTCGAGGGCCTCGCGTTCGTGGCCCAGGCGCAACCGGGTCTGCACCTCGCCCGAGGGGCAGCCGGTGGTGGCGATGATGCCCTCGGCGTGCTCGGCGATGATGTCGGCGTCCATACGCGCCCACTTGCCGAGCTGACCTTCGATGGAGGCCAGACTCGACAGCTTGAACAGGTTGCGCAGACCCGTCGCGTTCTCGGCGACCATGGTCATGTGGGTGTAGGAACCCGAACCCGAGACGTCATCGCTCTTCTGCGACGGGTCGCCCCACAGCACGCGCTTGGTGTTGAACCGGGACTCCGGCGCGATGTACGCCTCGATGCCGATGATCGGCTTGATGCCCTGCTTCTTGGCGGAGTTGTAGAACTCCGACGCGCCGTACATATTGCCGTGGTCGGACATTCCGACGGCGGTCATCCCGAGCCGTGTCGCCTCTTTGAACAAGGGCGTGATCTTCGCCGCGCCGTCGAGCATCGAGTACTCGGTGTGGTTGTGGAGATGGACGAATGATCCCGACGAGGCTGACACCCGGACATACTATGCGGCCCCACCGACGAGTTCCGAAGGCACGCGGTGGCGCTCACTCGAATCGGCGTGGCGGACTCCGCGTGTCGTGTGCGACGTCACGCGGCGCGGCCCGCGGCTATGCGACCGAAGCGGCAGCGGGCAGGGCGGGGATAGTGGTGCGGCGCGCCGCATTGGCGCCCCGCACCACCAGCGGCAGCACCCATGCCGACGCGAGTTGGTCCAGGCTCATCGACCCGATGCCGAGCCGATTGTGGACGAAGCCGACCGACAGTCCCAGGCGAGGTTCGGCCCAGCCGAACGATCCGCCCAGACCGATGTGCCCGAAGCCCGCGTGGGCTCCCGGAACGGGCAGCGAGTGATAGCCCATGTGCCACATCATCGGGATATAGAACAGCGCACGGTCGAGCCGGTAGCTCTCCACCTGCCGCATGGCCCTGATGGTTTCGGGCGAGAGGAAGCGGCGACCCTGGTGCATGCCCCTGTTGGCGAGCGGGTCGTAGACGGTGGCCAGGCCGGTCGCCGTGCAGACGCCGTTGCCCGCACCCAGTTCGGTGCGCAGGATGGGCGGTTCGTCGCCTTCCAGCAGCTGGTCCAGGCCGGGCAGGAACAGCGCGCGGGCGACCGCGCCGAGTGGACCGGGCAGCGAGTAGGCCCGGCCCAGTACCAGCGAGGCATAGTTGGTGCCGGCCGCCGACAGCTTGTTGCCGTGCAGCAGGGCGGCGCTGATGCGCGACCCGGCCGGCGGGTTGCCCAGGTGGATGCCGTCGGTGCCCAGTGGTTCGGCGACCTCGGTACGGAACAGCTCGGCCATGCCGCGGCCGGTGACCGCGCGGGCCAGTCCCGCCAGCAGCCAGCCGAAGGTGAGGGCGTGATAGGTCGGGATGCCCAGCAGATGATCGGGTTTGGCGGCGGCCAGGCGGTCTTCCATCATGCGGTGGTCGAGCACGTCGTCCAGGCCGCGGGCGATCTCGGGCAGCCCGTACAGCCCGGCCCGGTGGGACAGCACCTGACGTACCGTGATCCGCCCCTTGCCGTTGGCGGCGAATTCCGGCCAGTAGTGGGCGACCGGGGCGTCGTAGTCGATGAGGCCGCGATCGGCGAGCCGGTGGATGACCGTGGCCGCAATGCCTTTGGTGGCGGAGAAGACGATGGCGCCGGTGTCGGCATCCCAGGGCCGGCGCGGCCCGGCCTCCCCGATCCAGATCTCGACCAGCGGTTCCCCGCGCAGGTGCACCGTGAGCGCGCCCCCGGCGCCCGGGCGACCGCCGACCATCCGCGCGAAAGTGCGCACCAACGGACCGAATTCAGCGGCCGCGTAGCCGCCCACCGTGGCCGGCAGGTCCATGAGACCCGGCGGGGAAGCGTCATTGCTCACGAATTCCACGGTACGAGCGCCGAGTGACACCGGCAATGACGAAACGGAGAGAGTTACTCCCGTCGGCCCAGTGGTTATTCCGGGTGTCCGGGTAGTGACACCGGCGTTATCGGAGCGAGCCTTTCCGAGATCAGGGCGAGTTCCCGGGAGTGCCGGCGAGGGCTGCGTAGGCTGTCGCCATGCGAAGGGCGTGGTCGTTGGTTCCGGCGGTACTGCTCGTGATCGCCCTGGCGCTGACCGGGTGTTCGTCGTCGAAGCAGGAGGCCGCGCCCGCCGGCCTGACCGGGGACTGGCACGGGAGCATCGAGATTCCCGGCCATCCGCTGGCCGTCGGGGTCAGCTTCACCAGCGGTGACCAGGCCACCATCGACATTCCCGCCCAGGGTGTCGAGGCCGCGCCGCTGAGCGGGGTGAAGAACGATGCCGACGGCGTGGCCTGGACCATCACCAAGATTCCGGGCAATCCGTCGTTCCAGGGCAAGTACGACAAGGGCTCCGAGAGCATCCAGGGGAAGTTCAGCCAATCCGGCCAGACGTTTCCGCTGAACCTGACGCGCGGCAAGGTCGAGGGCCCGCCGCGCCCGCAGGAGCCGAAGCCGCCGTTCCCGTACAAGTCCGAGGATGTCAGCTTCCCCAGCGGGGGCCTCACCATCGCCGGGACGCTGACCGAGCCGAACACCGGCGGGCCGTTCCCGACGGTCGTGCTGATCAATGGCAGCGGGGCCAACGACCGCAATGAGGAACTGCTGGGTCACAAGCCGTTCCTGCTGCTGGCCGACACCCTGACCCGCGCGGGTTACGCGGTGCTGCGCACCGACAAGCGCGGCGTCGGCAAGACCGGCGGGCACCTGGACACCTCGAGCTATCAGGATCTGACCGACGACATCGGCGCCGGAATAGCCTTCCTGCGCGGGCGGCCGGAGATCGACGCCAAGCGGATCGGCCTGCTCGGGCACAGCGAGGGCGGGAATCTCGCGCCGCTGTACACCATGCGGCCCGACAGCGGAGTGGCGTTCGTGATCATGATGGCGGGGCCGGCGGTGCCGGGCTCGGATGTGCTGGTGGAACAGAATCGGCTGATCCTCACCGCGCAGGGCGCCACCGCGGAGCAGATCGATCAGCAGGTGGCGTTCAACTCCACCCTGTCGGCCCTGCTGCGCTCCGGGGATCTGGAGGCCGCCAAAACCTATGTGCGACAGCACAATGACGGCCTGCCCGCCGACAAGAAGCTGTCCGACGCGCAGATCGACGAGCTGGTGACGCCGTACATGGCGGCGCTGGTCGGCTACGACCCGGCCCCGGCGCTGTCGGCGCTGCGGGTGCCGGTGCTGGCCTTCTACGGCAGCAAGGATCTCCAGGTGCCCGCGGCCCAGAACGAGCGCCCGGCGCGCACGCTGCTGGCCGCCGATCCGGATGCGACCGTGCACGTCTTCGACGGGCTCAATCACCTGATGCAGCCCGCCGACAAGGGCACTCCCGACGAGTACGCCAAGATCGAGACGACCATCGATCCGCAGGTGCTGACCTTCGTGACGAACTGGCTGACGCAGCGATTCCCCACCGCACACTGACCGATTCATCCTTGCCCGAAGTAGTGGCGTGCGTGCGATCCGGTTGCCAGAGTGGTGTCGTGGGAATCTATGAAGACCGGGTACTGCCCAGGCTGGTCGACCTGTGCTGTGGTTCGCAGCAGATGAACTCCGAGCGGCAGCGGGTCTGCGCCGGGCTGCACGGGCGCGTCGTCGAGATCGGGTTCGGATCCGGGCGCAATGTGCCGTTCTATCCCGATTCGGTGCAGTCGGTGAGCGCGGTCGAACCCGCCGACCTCGGATGGCGAATGGCCGCCGGTCGACTGGCCGCGGCGACGGTTCCGGTGGAACGGGCCGGCTTGGACGGGCAGGCCCTGCCGTTCGAGGACGACAGCTTCGATTCCGCGCTGTCGACGTGGACGCTGTGCACCATCCCGGATGTCGAGGCCGCGCTCGCCGAGGTGCGCCGGGTGCTGGCGCCCGGCGGCACTTTTCATTTCGTCGAGCACGGTCTCGCACCGGATGCCGGTGTCCAGAAGTGGCAGCACCGGTTCAACCCGGTGCAGAAGGCACTGGCCGGTGGCTGCCATCTCGACCGCGATATTCGCGGGTTGATCGAGGCCGCGGGATTCGAGATCCGCGATATCGATCGGTATTACCAGCAGGGGCCGAAGCCCTGGGTTGCCTTCTCGTTGGGCACCGCGGTAGCCGGGTGAGGAGTTACCGCGGTCACCCGCGTGAGAACTATTGCGGCCAGCCGCCGTACGGGACGGTGATCAACTCCATGTAGTGGCCGACGGGGTCGAGGAAATAGATCCCCCGGCCGCCGTCATTGTGGTTGATCTCGTTGACGCCCTGCTGACGCGGATCGGCCCAGTAGGTCATGCCGTACCGCTTGATCTTGTCGTAGGCGGCGTCGAATTCTTCCTCGGAGACCAGGAAGGCGTAATGCTGCGGTTGCGGCTCGCCCTCGAAACCCGGTGGCAGATTGGCGAAGTCGAAGGTGACGCCATTACCGACGGTAATTGGAATGAATGGACCGTACGGCTTGCCCACCTCCACCCCGAGGATGTCCGCCCAGAATTCGGCGGAGACCCGATTGTCCGTGCACGCGACAATGGTGTGGTTGAACTGGATAGTGATAGGAATTCTCCTGTGTTCGTGACGATCCCGACCCTGGACCGGTACAAGTCGGCCGACAGGAGCATCGCCACGCCCACGACGGTAGCCACCCGCCGCCGATTCCGCCAAGCGCCCTGTGCGAACCGTCACTGCCCGCAGCGGCCCCAGAAAATGGGGGCGGCTCAGGGCCGGCGGGGGGCGGAGTACTCCTGTTCCGGGCGGCCGGTGCTGCCGTAGCGCAGTTGCATGCGCAGGTCGCCGACGCCGACCAGGCTCGCGAGGTAGCGCTGGGCGGTGGCACGGGAGATGCCGATGGCGGCCGAGACCTGGGCTGCCGACATCGGAGCATCGGCATTGCGGACCGCTTGCAGGACAAGCTCTTTCGTGGGTGAGGCGACGGTCGGCGCACCGACGGCGACACCGGCCGGGGCGGCGACCGGGCGCAGCGCCGCCAGGGCGGCATCCACGTCGCCGGCGGTGACCTCCGGGGCGGCGAGCAGCCGCCGATATCGCGCGTACCCCGCCAGCCGGGCCGCGAGCACGGCATGGTCGAACGGCTTCACCAGGTAGCCGAGCGCCCCGGCCGACAGGGCGGCACGCACGGTCTCCGATTCCGTCGCGGCGGTGAGCATCATGGCGTCGGACGGCATCTCGCGAACCAGGTCGATACCGGAACCGTCGGGCAGGTAGACGTCCACCAGGGCCAGATCGACGGGGGTCTCGGCCATGGCGGTGCGCGCGGCGGCGAGCGTGTTCACGGTCGCCGACACCGCGAATCCCGGTAGCGCCGAGACGATTCCGGCATGCAGATTGGCCACCCGGAAGTCGTCGTCGACCACCAGCACGGTCAGCTCTCCTCGGCCCACGCCGCCTCCTCGTCCATCAGCACACCCGGCATCCGGGCAATGAACTCCGCTCCGCCCAACGGTGTCTCACCGGCGTCAGAACGGCCCCCGGTTGCCCCCACGCCTCCAGGGTCGGCCAAACGCACATCCCCGCCCCGAGACCGTGCCACCTGTCGCGACAGCGCCAAGCCCAGCCCTCGCCCACCCGGGCCACCGCCCGATTTCGTCGAAACCCCCTCCGCGAAGACCGAATCCACCAGCCCGGGCGCGATGCCCGCCCCATTGTCGGCGACCGCGATGTGCAGTGTCCCGCCCTCCTGCACCAACTCCACCTCGACCACCGGCCCCACCCCCTCGCCGACAGCGGTGTCTCGAAACTCCACAGCGCCATCCGGATTCACGTCACCATAGACCCGAGCGCCGGAGGCGTCGATCGGGCCGGAATTCGCCGCGCGACGAAGGCTGCCGCCCACGCTGCCACCACTGGAATCCACGTCAGCAGCCGAGGCCACGGCCCCAGCGGAATCTGCCGACACGCCGCCGCCAGGGCGTTCAGTACGCCAACCGTCCGGATTCCGCTCGGACACAGCCGAACCCGCACCACCGCCGGCCGCGGCGGCGTCGATGGCGTTGTCGAGAAGATTTCCGAGGACGGTGGTGACATCGACGGGGGCGGCGAGGTTCGCGTCGACCCAGGTGTTGGGGCCGAGGCGGAGGTGGACGCCCTGTTCACGGGCGTGGGCGGCCTTGGCGGAGAGGAAGGCCTGCAGGTAGGGGTCGCGGATGGTGTCGATGCCGGGGAGGGCCGCGCCGAGCGGGCCGGAGCCGAGGAGTTCTTCGATGTAGTGGGTGGCCTCGTCGGGGCGGCCGGTGTGGAGGAGGCCGCTGAGCAGGTGGAGGCGGTTGGCGAATTCGTGGCGCTGGGCGCGCAGGACGGTGCTCATGGTGGAGACGGCATCCAGTTGGCGGGTCAGCGATTCCACGTCGGTGCGGTCGCGGACGGAGAGGACCGCGCCGAGCGGGCGGGAGTCGCAGGTGACGGCGCGGGCGGTGACGACCACGATGCGATCGCCGACCGCGGCTTGGACGGGTTGGCCATCCACGGCCCGGAAGGCTTGCAGGACACGGGAAGTCAGGCCGATCGACTCGACATCGCTGCCCGGTTCCGGGTCGATGCCGAGCAGGCGGCGAGCCTCGTCATTGACGACCGTGACCCGGGATTTCGTGTCGGCCGCGACCACGCCCTCACCGATGCCGTGCAGGACGGCGTCCTGCTCGCGGACCAGCTCCGCCAGGTCGGAAGGCTCCAATCCCAGCGTCAACCCATGCCAGCGACGGGCCAGCAACACTGATCCGGCGATGCCGGCGAGCAATGCGCCCCCGATCAGCAGTCCCGCGCGGCGTAGATCGCGCAGCAGCTGATCATGTACCGCCGCAGTGGAAATCCCCACGCTGACTTCCCCCACCACGCGGCCCTGACCGCCGCTCGGCTGCCCGTTCGGTGTCAAGTCGGCCGCCTGGGCACTCGGTGCACCGGTTGCCGGACCCGCGGCTCCCGGCGGCGAAGCTTGTGCGGTATCCGGCCGCAGGACAGGGACTTTGGCGCGGACCGATTCGCCCAAGGTCCCGTGTTCCTGGATCACCACCTCAGCCCCGGCCAGCGCGCGCGAGGGGTCGGTGCTGACCATTTCGCCGAGCCGGTCGTGGTCAGGGTGGGCCAGGCGGATGCCCGCGTCATCGGTGATCACCACGAAGAGCGCGCCGGTGCGCAGGCGGGCGTTATCGGCGATCTGCTCGAGGTCGCCGCCCGCGAGCTCCGATTTCAGGGCGGGACCGGCCTGCAGCGGGCTGTCGGCGTACCGCGCGACGGCGGCGCGGACCTGCGGGTCGGAGGCGACGGTACGGGCGATGGCCAGGGCACGCTGGCCGTACTCGCCGGAGAGGCGGTCGCCGCTGACGTAGGCGAAGACGCCGAAGGCCAGCCCGACGGTCAGGCCCACCACAGCGATCTGCAACAGCAGGATCTGGGTCCGGAGCCGGACGGAACGGGGGCCGAGCGAAAACACGGGCGACAGTGTAGACAACCCCTCGCAACCGCCTGAGCAGAAAGCGCAGAACGACCTAATCGCCGCTTGTGTGACTTGCGCGCACAACCGGGTGGAGTGTGACCCGGCCCACGTAGCTTCTGTCCAGCGCCGCAGCGGCGGCATCGGAAACAGGAGCACTGATGAGCACAACGACCACTGAGCCCGGGCCGGGTCCCGCGCCTTTGATCGAATTGCGGGGCGCGACCAAGCGGTTCCCCGGCAACAACGGCGGCATCCACACCGCGGTGCGCGACCTGAACTTCACCGTCGCGGCCGGCGAATTCGTCGCCGTCGTCGGCCCCACCGGCTGCGGCAAGTCCACCACGCTGTCGCTGGTGTCCGGCCTGGAACCGGCCTCGGCGGGCCGGACCCTGGTGCGCGGCAAGGATGTTCGCGATATTCCGGACGGCGTCGGCTACATGTTCCAGCAGGACGCCGTGCTGCCGTGGAAGTCGGTGATCGACAATGTGGCGCTGGGCCCGAAGCTCCGGGGCGTGTCCAAGGCCGAAGCCCGTGAGCGCGCTGCCCGCTGGGTGCGCACGGTCGGGCTGGCCGGGTTCGAGAACTACTACCCGCATCAGCTCTCCGGCGGCATGCGCAAGCGGGTGGCGCTGGCGCAGACGCTGGTCAACGATCCCGAGATCATCCTCATGGACGAGCCGTTCAGCGCGCTCGACGTGCAGACGCGCCAGCTCATGCAGGACGAACTGCTGCGCGTGTGGTCCGGCACCGACTCGGATGGCCGGGAAATGGGCCGGGCGGCGGTCATCTTCGTGACCCACGATCTGGAAGAGGCCATCGCCCTGGCGGACCGGGTCGTCGTCATGACCGCGAGCCCCGCCACCGTGTGCGGCGACTTCGAGGTCACTCTGGACCGGCCGCGCAATGTCGAGGAGGTCCGCCTCACCGGGGAATTCCGCGACCTCTACAAGGAAATCTGGGAAACGCTGCGCGATCAGGTCGAGGCGGCCCGCACGAAGGGAGCGTCCCGTGTCGCTTGATGCCATGCCGCAGACCACTATCGCCGCAACGGAATTCGAGGTGGAGACCGAGGAGCAGATCCTGGCGCGAGTGCGGTCGCAGGCGCGCCGGAACAAGATCCGGACGTGGGGTTTGCGCGCGCTCATCGTGGCCCTGTGGCTGGGCGCGTGGGAGCTCACCGCCACCTACTGGATCGACCCGTTCTTCTACTCCAAGCCCTCGCTGATCTGGGACCGGCTGGTCGAATGGTTCACCGAGGGCACGCAATTCGGCTCCATCTGGCTGCAGCTGTACACGACGGTGCAGGAGGCGGTGCTGGGCTTCGCCATCGGCACCATCGCGGGCATCGTGCTGGGTGTCCTGCTGGGCCGCTCCCGCTACTGGGCCGACGTGCTGGCCCCGTTCATCAAGGCGCTCAACGCGGTGCCGCGCATCGTGCTGGCATCGCTGTTCATCATCTGGTTCGGCCTGGGCCTGCAGTCCAAGGTGGCGACGGTCGTGGTGCTGGTGTTCTTCGCGGTGTTCTTCAACGCTTTCACCGGTGCACGTGAGGTGGACGGCAACGTCATCAACAATGCCCGCATCCTGGGCGCGAGCCGCCGTCAGGTGCTGAGCTCCATCGTGCTGCCCAGCGCGACCACCTGGATCCTGTCCTCGCTGCACACCGCCTTCGGTTTCGCGCTGATCGGCGCGGTGGTCGGGGAGTACGCCGGCGCCGGCAAAGGCCTGGGCCTGCTGATCAGCAATGCGCAGGGCACCTTCGACGCGGCGGGCATCTACGCGGGCATGATCATCATCACCGTCGTCGCGCTGGTGGCGGAGTGGCTGATCGGGCTGGCGGAGAACCGGCTGCTGAAATGGCGTCCCTCGCAGGCCGCCTCGGGCCACGGGATCTGAGCCATGAAGTACCGCAAGCACATTGCCGTGGTTCTGCTGACGATCAGTGCGCTGCTGCTGGTGACCGGCTGCCGCGATTCGCGCCGCATTCCGACCGAGAACGGGCGGCCGCAGATCACCATCATGGTGGGCGGGCTGGAGAAGGTCATCTACCTGCCGGCCATGCTCACCGAGAGGCTGGGCTTCTTCCAGGCCAATGACATCGACGTGCACCTGCTGGGCGAGCAGTCCGGCGCGACCGCCGAGACCGCGCTGCTCACCGGCGACGTCCAGGCCGTGGTCGGTTTCTACGACCACACCATCGATCTGCAGGCCAAGGACCAGTGCTTGAAGACGGTCGTGCAGTTCGCCGACGTGCCCGGCGAGGTCGAGCTGGTGTCGAAGCAGGACGCCGACGCCATCAGGTCCCCGGCGGACTTCAAGGGCCGCAATCTGGGCGTGACGTCGCTGGGCTCGTCCACCGACTTCCTCACCCAGGCGCTGGCCGGGCAGGCCGGTCTGCGGACCTCCGACTACACCCGGGTGAAAGTCGGTGCGGGACAGACCTTCATCGCGGGCATGAACCACAACGGCATCGACGCGGGCATGACCACCGACCCGACCGTCGCCAAGATGGTCACCTCCGGCGACGCCAGGGTGCTGGTCGACATGCGCAACGAGCAGGGCACCCGCGCGGCGCTCGGCGGCCTCTACCCCGCCGCCTCGCTCTACCTGCGCTGCGAGACCGTGGCCGGCCACCCGGACATCGTGCAGAAGCTGGCGAACTCGTTCGTCCAGACCCTGCAGTGGATCAAGACCCACTCCCCCGAGGAGATCGCCGCCACGATGCCCGGCCAGTACGCGGGCGGCGATCCGAAGCTCTACGTCAAGTCCATCGCCGACTCGATCAGCATGTTCAACGGCGACGGCCTGATGAAACCCGAAGGCGCGCAGAACGTCCTGCGCATTCTCGGCCAGTACTCGCGCAATGTCGCACCGGTGCAGGAGCGCATCGACCTCGACGCGACCTACACCAACGAGTTCGTGGAGAAGGCCCAGGGAGCTCGTAAACCCTGACCGGCCCACGTGGAACCGCACATCGAATGAGGGGTGTGCGGTTTCGCGCTATTCCGGGACGGCGACCAGAGGGCGGCGGGAGCGGCGCAGGGCGTCGACGGTGAAGATGGCCAGCGCCAGCCAGATCAGCGCGAACCCCGCCCAGCGGGACGCGGGCATGGGCTCGTGCCCCACCGCCACACCCCAGGCCAGCTGCAGTCCGGGCGTGAGGTACTGCAGAATTCCCATGGTGGACAACGGCACTCGCGGAGCCGCGAGCGCGAACAACACCAGTGGCACGAGGGTGACCGGGCCGGTCAGCATGAGCAATCCCGTATGCGGAAGTGAGGAACCGAAGGTCGCGTTACCGGTCGCCGCGATCACGATCACCGCGATCAGCGCGAACGGCGCGGCCGCCAATCCCTCTGCCGCCAGGCCGGGTAGCGCGTCGAGCCGAATCACCTTCTTGACCAGCCCATAGGTGGCGAAGGAACAGGCCAGGATCAACGCGATCCACGGCGGCCGGCCGTAATCGATGGTCAGCACGATCACCGCCGTGGCCCCCAGCCCCAGCGCGACCCACTGCGGAGCCCGCAGCCGCTCCCGGAAGATGATGACCCCGAATGCCACCGTCACCAGCGGATTGATGAAGTACCCCAGCGCACACTCCACCACGTGATGCGAGATCACGCCGTAGACGTATGCGCCCCAGTTCATCGAGATCGCCGCCGACGCCACGGCCGCCAGCCGCCAGGTCCGCGCGTCGATCCGCCGCAGCTCCCCCAGCCGCCCGGCGAGCGTCATCACCAGCAGCGAGACCACCAGCGTCCAGAGAATCCGCTCGACCAGGACCTCCCCGGCGCTCGCGAAGGACAGCAGTCCGAAGAAGGCCGGGAACAGTCCCCAGATGAAGTACGCCCCGATGCCGAAGGCGATGCCCGCGTCCCGGGAGCCCTCGTGTCCCGTCGGCCGATCCCGCCGCGTCGTATCGACCGCTGCGTCCGAGTTCCCAGGTCCTTCCGTCACCCAAATACGTTAGCCCGAGCAACAAACGTCACGACCGCGAATACATAGGATGATCCTCACACCCCTATCCCGCGAGTGACGGGCAGCTACGGGCCAGTTTCTTTGGTCGCCCTTTACTGTGGAGGGCATGTCGATTACTGCGCAGGCAGCTAGTCCACCCAGCCCGCCCACGCTGGGGCTCACCTCCGCCGAGGTGGAGCAGCGGCGGCGGGACGGCCTGACCAACGACGTGCCGGAGCGGGCCAGCCGGTCCGTCAAGGACATCGTCAAGGCGAATGTGTTCACCCGGATCAACGCGATCCTCGGTGTGCTGTTCATCCTGGTGCTGGCCACCGGTTCGCTCATCGACGGCATGTTCGGGCTGCTGATCATCGCCAACAGCGCGGTCGGCATCATCCAGGAGCTCCGGGCCAAGAACACCCTCGACAAGCTGGCCATCGTCGGGCAGGCCAAGCCCGTGGTGCGCCGCGAGGGCATCGCCGGCGCCGTCGTGCCGCAGGAGATCGTGCTCGACGACATCATCGAACTCGGGCCCGGCGACCAGATCGTCGTCGACGGCGAGGTGATCGAGACCGAACTGCTCGAGGTCGACGAGTCACTGCTCACCGGTGAGGCCGACCCCATCGACAAAACCCTTGGCGCGCATATCATGTCGGGCAGCTTCGTGGTGTCGGGCAGCGGCGCCTACCGGGCCACCAAGGTCGGCAAGGACGCCTACGCCGCCAAGCTCGCCGACGAGGCCAGCAAGTTCACGCTGGTCAAGTCGGAGCTGCGCAGCGGCATCGACACCATTCTGAAAGTCATTACCTACCTGCTGATTCCGGCGGGCCTGCTGTCCATCTACAACCAGCTGTTCTCCTCCAAGGAATCCTGGCGGCCCGCCGTCAACGGCATGGTGGCCGCGCTGGTGCCCATGGTGCCCGAGGGCCTGGTGCTGATGACCTCCATCGCCTTCGCGGTCGGCGTGGTCCGGCTCGGTGCGCGCAAGTGCCTGGTGCAGGAGCTGCCCGCCATCGAGGGGCTGGCCCGGGTGGACGTGGTGTGCGCGGACAAGACCGGCACCCTCACCGAGAACGGCATGCGGCTCGCGGAAGTCCGCCCGGTGAACGACATTCCGGAGGCGACACTGCGCGAGGTACTCGCCGCGCTGGCCGCCGACGACCCGCGGCCCAATGCCAGCGTGCTGGCCATCAAGGAGGCACTGCCGGGCGCGCCCGGCTGGGACTCCACCGGGGTCGCGCCGTTCTCCTCCGCCAAGAAGTGGAGCGGCATGTCCTACGGCGAGCACGGCAACTGGCTGATGGGTGCGCCGGACGTGCTGCTGGACCCGGCCTCCGAGATCGCCGACACCGCACAGGACATCGGGGCCAAGGGGCTGCGCGTCCTGCTGCTGGCCCGCAGCGACCGGCCGGTGGACGCGCCCGACGCGCCCGGGCAGGTCACCCCGGCCGCGCTGGTGGTGCTCGAGCAGAAGGTGCGCCCCGACGCCAAGGGGACGCTGGAATACTTCGCCTCCCAGCATGTTTCGACCAAGGTCATCTCCGGCGACAATGCGGTGTCGGTCGGCGCGGTGGCATCCTCGCTGGGGTTGCCCGGGGGCAATGACCCGGTCGACGCTCGCAAGCTGCCGACCGATCAGAACGAGCTGGCGGACGTGCTGGAGCACAAGACCGTGTTCGGCCGCGTCCGCCCGGATCAGAAGCGCGCCATGGTCGGTGCGCTGCAGTCGCGCGGTCACACCGTCGCCATGACCGGCGACGGTGTCAACGACGTCCTCGCCCTCAAGGACGCCGATATCGGCGTCGCCATGGGCTCGGGCAGCCCGGCCACCCGCGCGGTCGCGCAGATCGTGCTGCTGGACAACAAGTTCGCGACCCTGCCCTACGTCGTGGGCGAGGGCCGCCGGGTGATCGGCAATATCGAGCGGGTCTCCAACCTGTTCCTCACCAAGACCGTCTACTCGGTGGTGCTGGCGTTCCTGGTCGGCATCGCCGGCATCGGGTCGCAGATCTTCAGCTACAAGGCCATCGGCTACCCGTTCCTGCCCCGCCACGTGACGATCGCCGCCTGGTTCACCATCGGCATCCCCGCCTTCATCCTCTCGCTGGCCCCCAACAACGAGCGCGCCCGCACCGGATTCGTCGGCCGCGTCATGCGATTGGCGGTCCCGTCGGGTGTCGTGATCGGCGTGATGACCTTCATCTCGTACCTGATCGCCTACAAGGGGCCCGACGTCAGCGAGACCGCGAAGATCCAGGCCGGCACCACCGCCCTGATCACGCTGCTGATCATCGCGGTGTGGGTGCTGGCCATCGTCGCCCGCCCGTGGAACTGGTGGAAGATCCTGCTGGTGGCGGGTTCCATCGCCGGATATCTGATCCTGTTCGCGGTGCCGTTCACCCGCCACTTCTTCAAACTGGACCCGTCCAACATCGCGCTGACGACATTGGCCATCGTGTGCGGTGGAATCGGCGTCGTCCTGGTCGAGGTTGCCTGGTGGCTCAGCGCCAAGTACCTCGGCGAGTCACCCCACACGCCGGTACCGGCGGACGAAGACGCCTGATCCAGAAGCCGTTTCGAGCCGAGGCCGTGCCGCCGCGACCCCGGCTCGAATCATGTTCAGCGCGAGAGCATGTGGAGCGCCTCAACGGCCTGGACCTGCGGTGACGGTCGAATTGGTCGCATGGTTTGGCTCGCCGTGGGTGGTGCCGTCCTGGGCAGCAGTTGAATTCGCAGGTATTTTGAGCGCCATGGAGGTCTTGCTGCATCAGCTCGACGCATTCGCCGACGCGCCGTTCTCGGGCAATCCCGCCGCGGTCATGCCGCTGCTGTCCTGGCTGCCGGACGAACTGCTGCAGCGGCTGGCCGAGGAGAACAATCTCGCCGAGACAGCCTTCTACACCTCGGCGCTGCCGGCGGAAGCGGGTGCGCCGCCGGACAACTCGCCCGCCTTCCATCTGCGGTGGTTCACGCCGACGGTGGAGGTGGACCTGTGCGGGCACGCCACCATGGCCGCGGCCGCGCAGATCCTGGACGACATGCATCCGGGGGCGGATCGGGTCCACTTCTATACGCGCAGTGGGTGGTTGCGGGTGGATCGGGACCGGGACGATCTCGTGCTCGACCTGCCGTTGGTGTCGTCGGTGGAAATCGATGTGCACGACGGACTTCCGCATCAGCTGGCGCAGGCGCTGGGGGTGCGGCCGCTGCGCGCGTTCGAGGGGACCGATGTGGTGCTGGTCGTCACCGCCGAACACGAAGTGCGCGAATCCCGTCCGAACTTCTCGGCCTTTCCCGAATTGAACCGCGCCGCCATTCTCACCGCGACCGGCGACGAGGTCGACTTCGTGTCCCGGGTCTTCGCGCCCGGCCAGGGCATTCCCGAGGACCCGGTCACCGGGTCGGCGCACGCCCAGCTCACCCCGCTGTGGAGTCGCGAACTCGGGCGCACCAGCCTCACCGCCCGCCAGCTGTCCCGGCGCGGCGGGGCCCTGAGCTGCGCCCTCACCGGCGACCGGGTGCGGCTCACCGGCCGGTGCCGCCGCTACCTCGACGGCGTAGTCCGCCTGCCGGACTGAGCAATTCAGCGCTCGGTGACCTGCCGGGTGAGGGCGTTCAGGTCCGTGATGCGGTAGCCCGGGTAGCCGTGCAGCAGCTCCAGCCATTCGGTGGGGACGGCCGAGGCGCCCCAGCGAGCGCCGAGCAGGCCGCCCGCGATGGCCGCCGTGGTGTCGGTGTCGCCGCCCGCGCGCACCGCGAGTTCCAGTGCGGCGGGCAGGGTTTCGGCATGGGTGATGGCCCACCAGGCCGTCTGCAGGGCGTGCACCACCCAGCCGTTCTTGGGGAAGTCGACGGGGCTGCCGGTTTCCGCCTTGTCCAGCAACGGTTCCCAGAATCCGGTGTCCACCTGGGACAGCGCCTCACGCAGGCCGTCATAGGTGCCGAACAGGATGGCGTGGCGGATGGCCAGGGTCCAGAGCTTGCACGCCTGCATGGCCTGCATGTCGTAGTGGGTCAGTGAACTGACTAGTTTGGCTGCCTTGCCGCACTTCTCGGCATCGTCGAGATAGGCGAGCGCGACCGGGGCGGTGCGCATGAGCGAACCATTGCCCGCCGTCAGGCCGGTCAGATCGTGGGCGCGCATCTGCATGGCGCGCCCGGTCCGATCACGCCACTGCAGCACCTCACGGGTCTGGTTGCCGATGTCCTTGGGCCCGGAATCCCACCATGCCACGAATTCGGCCGCGACCGCGTCCAGCCCCTCCGGGCTGCAGAGGTCCCCCACCCGCGCGGCCGCCCGCGCCACCGCGACCGCCATGGCCGTGTCGTCGGTCCACTCACCCGGCTCCCACTCGAACGCGCCGCCGCCCCGCATCCGGATCTCGGCGTCCGGACCGGGCACGGTGAACTCGTAGTACGCCCCCAGCGCGTCTCCGGCCGCGGTCCCCAGCAGTACCCCGGCGGCCCGGTCGGCCTGCTCCGGCGTCAATTCCATGTGCGCTCGCCTCTTCCGCTCCGATGCGTCCACATCGATCTATCACGACGTTACCCACCGCGCGGGCACGCCGAACCGCGCAGCCGCCGTCTTTACGGGTTCTGCACTACGCTCGAAGACACTCCCATGCAGCGTCGCCGCCGCAGTTGTTCCGTGCACTCCCGCTCCGTTACTCGGATGGAAGATCCGGAGGTTCTGCCGATGAACCAGGTCGCCGACCCCGCCCTGACCGCGGCACACCCGTCGGCCACGCCACTCGTCCCCGTTCCCGGCTCCGGCCACATCTTCGACGTCACCCGCCGCCTGGGCACCGTCGACATGGACGAGAACCAGTACCTGCGCATCGACGGCACCGCCCGCCACCTGCAGGACGCCGGCGTCGACCACCTCGCGCACATCGGCGCCCTCGAATCGCATCCGCACTGGATCGTGCGCCGCACTGTGATCGACGTGCTGCGCCCCATCACCTGGCCCACCCAGCTCCGCATCCGGCGCTGGTGCTCGGGCATCTCTCCACGCTGGTGCACCATGCGGGTCCGTATCGACTCCGACACCGGCGGCCTGATCGAAACCGAGGGCTTCTGGATCCACATGAACAAGGAGACGATGAGCCCGTCCCGGGTGGCCGACGAATTCTTCGAGCTCATGAGCACCACCACCGACGAGCACCGGCTGCGCTGGCGGCAATGGCTCGACGAACCCCAGCCGTCCACGCCCGCCACCCGTTTCCCCCTGCGCCGCACCGACACCGACCACTTCCAGCACATCACCAACACGGCCTACTGGCACGCCGTCCATGAATTCACCGCCGACGCAACGGATCTCGTCCAGGGACCGCACCGTTTCATCCTCGAATACAACAAGCCCATCCGCTACGGCGAAACCTTGGACATCCATACCGCCCGCACACCCGACGCCCTCACCCTCTGGTTCTCCGTCGACCACGGCACCCGGGCCATCGCCCAACTCCGCCCCGTCGCATCCTGATCGTCCCGGGTCGATGATTACGACGGTCTCGGCCCGTCTCGACTCGTATCAGCCCACCGAGGAGGAACGATGCTCGCAGATCCGGTAACGGCAGAGGACCTGAACATCTACGGCAAGGCCGAGCTGCCCTGGGACCGCGTCCAGAAGGCGATCGACGCATGGATCGGGCTACCCGAGACCCCCCAATTCCTCGGCACCGTCAGCCCATCCGGCAAGCCGAGCTCAGCAGGGATCGGCGGCATCGAAGCCGACGGCCACATCTACTTCACCAGCGGGCCCGCCAGCAAGAAGTCACGCAACCTGTCCACCAACCCGTTCTGCACGCTGTCCATCCGATTCCCGGACGTCGACCTCGTACTGTCCGGAGCAGCGCACCGGATCATCGACCCCGCCGAACTCGATCGCGTCACCGCCGTCTACCGCGCCGGCGGTTGGCCCGCAGAACGATCCGGCGACGCGATCACCGCACCCTATAGCGCCCAGAGCGCCGGACCAGCCCCCTGGCACCTCTACCGCCTCACCATTCACACCGCAGTAGGCGTGGCCCTGACCGACCCCCACGGCGCCACCCGCTGGCACTTCGCTCACTGACCGCCATCAACCCGTCAGGGCGACCCCAGGATTCGACAATCCGACCCATAGCAAAGCCCCATCCCTTCACCCAGATCGCCGGTCCCGGCCGCGCAGGCCGACATTGAATTCGGACGGTTTGACGCTCGGCAGTTGCGTCCGGCTCCCCCGGACGTGACCGCCCGACGGGGGTGAACCCGCGACGGTCGTCCTGACTCGAAAAGAGGCAAAGGGGACCAGGGTGTTGTCAAGTCGCGGGTCGGGTGTTCTGGCTGGTAGGGGTGTTGGACGAAGCTGGTTGTCGGTAGCGTGATTTGGGTGTCGACGAAGGCTGAACGGCAGGCTGCCCGCGGCGTGGTGGCTGCGTATCACGAGGCGCAGCTCGGTGTGCTGATTGAGCATGTCGGCCGGGCGGTGGACCGTTTTCGGACTGGTGAGCGGGATGCGTTCGAGGTCGACGCGGTGATCCATCAGTTCCATCGGGCGGCCCGGCAGCTGTGATCGTTCTGCGCCCTGTCCGGCAGGCAGATGGAATCGACCGCGCACTTGATTCAGCGCATGGCTGATGACGGCAACCCCATCGATTGGTGGCAGCGCGGCGCGTCGGCCAACGCCCGCAGTGCAGAGGATCCGGACGCCTGACCCGGCCGGTGGTGTGGCCAGTTCAGACGGCGGCGGGGTTGCGGTAGGGCTGTTTGGTTTTCAGTACGGAGTAGAGAACTCGCAGCGGCGCCGGGCCAGACAGACGAGGGCGGCGTTGTGCATTTTTGCCTTCGGCGCGTTTGCGGTCGTAGTAGGCGCGGCTGGCTGGGTCGCGCAGGGCGGCAAACGCTGACAGAAACAGCGCGCGTTCGAGTTTGTAGTTGCCGGAGCGCGCGGGAATCACGCCGCCCGTGCACCCCACCTCCGGCAACTCGAATCGATCGCAGCGGCGACCCACTCCCCCACGTGATGTCGATCGTTCACCCGCGCCGTGCCCGTGGGGTCGAGACGTTTCGGGGCAATCCACCCGGTGCGTCCCCGATACGGGGAATCCTTGTCCATGACAACGGTTTTCCAACCCTCGGCACTGTCGTTGACCAGCGCGTGGCAGTGATCGCACACCAAGGTCAGGTTGGTCAGATCGGTGGGGCCGTCTTTGGCCCAGTCGGTGATGTGGTGCACCGCACACATGCTCGCGGGGGCCTCGCATCCCGGGCGGGTGCAACCCTTGTCGCGGGCGATCAACGCCAACCGCTGAGCCGGGGTGGCCAGGCGCTGGCAGCGCCCCAGATACAGCGGCAACCCGTCGGCGTCGAGGACCGCCAGCACCGGACGCGTGCCCTCGGCCATCTTCAACGCCTCGTCGATCGAGACGTGCCCGCCGGAAGCGGTGGTCGCGACCCCGGCCCCACGCTCGAGGTCGGCGAGGTTCATGGTCAGGATGGCCTGCACCGGCAGACCACGATGCGAACCCAGCCTGGCCGGGTCGACACCGGGCTGCAGCAACGCGAACAACGCGTCGTGGGTGCGCTGCCCGGCATCACGACGGTCACGACGCGCAGCAGCCTCCAACACCGTCGAATCGACCACCCTGACCGTGGCGGCAACGCTGTCGGCGTCGTCGAGGTTGCACAAACCCGGACGCGCGAGCTTGGCGAACACCGCATCCAGCAGGGCCCGCAGTTCGGGGGTGATCCAGCCTTCGATCCACGACATGCCATCGACGCCGGGGCGGCCCAGGATCAGGCCGCGGCGGCGGCGACGGTCGGTGTCGGAGACGACCTTGCCGTCGGGGTCGATGCGGGCGAGGATGTCGCGCCCGATCTTGGGCAGGTCATCGGGCCAACCAGTGCGGGAGTGGCCGACCAGGATGTTCTCGGCCTCCGCGCGCGTCTCGGCGGGGATGTCGGCAGGCAGGTGGGTCATCACGTCGATGATGTTGCGGACATGATCGCGCGAGATATCGCCTGCCTCAAAGGCTTCGGCGGTCTTCTCCAACGCGGCCGGGCACAGGTGTCCGCTGGGTTCGAAGAATTCGCCGCACTGGCGGGTGATCTTCACCCGCACCGACGCGTCGTACCGCGACAGGCCCAACGTCTGCCGCAGGAACGGCACCACGCCCTTCGCCCCGCTGCCTTCGGGCAGCGAACGATTGCAGGCTTCGACGATCAGGCGTGAATCCAGCGCCGACAGTTGACGTTTGCAGGTTTCCAGCCGCTGCATCAACTCCACGACATCACCATCGGAATACGGGTTCAGGTTGCCGTGGAGGACGGAATTCGACAGGGTTTCCACGGCGGTCGCCAGGTCGGCGATGCCGCACGTGTCGAGTGTTTCCCCTTTCGAATCCATGCGCTAATTCTACCGCTACAGCGACCGCGATAGAAGTCAAATTTCGTTGTGATACAACAGTTTTCAGACATTGAACCATTTCGAATTCAACCACGGTAAAGTGCCAGGTATGGAGGAATCCGATGTCGCCCTTGCCATTCGAGCTGCGGAAGGTGCATCCGGAGTAATCCGGGATCAGTTCCGTGGCCCGGTCACCCGCTATGACAAGGAGGATGACGACTTCGCTACCCAGGCTGATCTCGCCGCCGAGCGGACCATCCTCGATATCCTCCGGGCCGCTCGTCGCGGCGATCGTTTCCTCGCCGAGGAGTCCGGTACCACCGGGGACCGTTCGGACCGCACCTGGTTGATCGATCCGCTTTGCGGCACGCGGAATTTCGCTGCGGGGACACCGCTTGTCGCGGTGAATATCGCGCTGCGCGCCGGGGAGGCCGTTACGGCGGCCGCGGTGGCGGATCCCTTCTCCGGGGAGATCTTCTGGACCGACGGGACCACCGCCGCCGTCCGCCGCGACGGCTACGACCACCCCCTGCTCCCCCAATCCGCGAGCCGCCTGGTCGACATCGACGCCGAAAACCCGTCGCCCTACACGGACTGGTTCTCCTCCGGCCGGCTCATGGCCGACGAGTCCTTCACTGCCGCCTTCTATCCCCGCGTTCTGTCCACTGCACTGGCCCTGGTCTGGGTGGCAGCGGGCCGTCGCGCCGCCTACGTCGTGGACCGTGATCTCCGCGACGACGTCCATTTCACCGCCGGCATCGCCGTGTGCCGGGCAGCCGGTTGCACGGTCACCGGCCTTACCGGGCAACCCCTCCACGTTCCACCGCACGGCCTGCTGGCCGCCGCCGACCCCGTCACCCACGGCCGGTTGCTCAACATCATCGCCGGGACTCGTTAGAGCGAGGCATGGTGCACGAGAGTGTCGGCGACCAGCGCCGCACCGGCCAGTAGCAGGATGCGAACCGACGGGGGCCGAAGCGTTTCAATCCGCGATAGATTCGAGGGCCTCTCACAGACCGCATCGGCCGGTAGAACCTGTCGGTGCCGCCTCCTTGGGGCATAGAAGACGCTAACCGCGAAGTCCGAGACATTTCTGGCAAGTTTGCGACGCATTTTGGCAAGGCGGGTCGTGCGATCGTTGTGAGCCGCCGACGGTCATGATGTCGATCCGGGCGCTCGATCGCCCTGCGTCGCGGACACGAAATGGGTGAATGCTGTTGTCCAGCAACACAATTTCCCGACTTCGCGGTGCGGCTATCCGAGCAGCCGTTCGCGCATCTGCTGCGGGGTCAGCTCGAACTGACGCTGAAAGGCTGAGCTGAACCGGCGAACCGACGAATAGCCCGCCGCCTCGGCAATCTGGCCCTCTCGATGGCCCCAGGGTGAGACAGCCGCTCACGCGCACGCCCGAGGCGGATCTCTCGCAGCAGCGCGGCGGGCGTGACACCGTCCGTTTTCGTCAGAGCGGTGTACTGCGTCCTCCTGGAGACTCCACACATCTGAGCACTGGTCATCGAGGACCGCGCGCTGACGTAGGTCAGTTGTCGGGAACCGGCCCGTCGTCGAGGGGCGGACTGGCGGATTCGAGTTGTTCGGGCAGGAGCGGGGATACCGCGAAGACGGCGGCGGATGCGTCGGCGGGGAGTGCCTCGACGGCGCGAACTCCCGGGTGCGCGGCCAGAGTGCGGAGTTGCGCCGGCGTGCCCTGCAGAACGATGGCGACGACGCACGGGCAGTCGGCACCCAGGCGGCTCGCCACGAGGTTCTTCACCCGGGTGGAGCGGTCGTCGTAGGTGGGCATCGACTCCATTTGGGCGGCAGCGGATTTCACCGACGCCACGGCCACGGCATCGCCCGCGGGGACACCGATGGAGATGATCGGCGTCGCCACCCGGTCGACAGCCACGTGGTAGTCGACCTCCGAGATCCGCAGGCCGCCACTGAATTCCGGGATGCGGTCGGCGGTGATGCCCTCGGTGAACGACAGCAAAGCCCAGTGCCCATCGGAGTCGGTGCCCTGCAACGACTTCTGGGCCCGCTCCAGGTAGTGCGTCACCGGCTCACCGCTCTCCGGCCCCAGCCGGTCGGTGGAGATGATCGCCGACCGGGGCGGGATCGCCCACCCCAGCACCACGATCAGGATCGCGAAAAGCACTGCGGCCACACCGATCCCGGCGCGGCGCGGCGTCAGCGCATCCACTCGAGACCCCGGATCAGTGCGCGCGCAGGACGTCGAGGGCGTGTTCCAGATCGGCGGGGTACTCGCTGGTGATCTCGATCCAGCGGCCGTCTGCGGGATGGTTGAAGCCCAGCTGGCGCGCATGCAGCCACTGCCGTTCCAGCCCCAGTCGCTCGGCCAGACGCGGGTCCGCGCCGTAGGTGAGGTCGCCGCAGCAGGGATGCCGCACCGCCGAGAAGTGCACGCGAATCTGGTGGGTGCGACCGGTCTCCAGGTGGATGTCGAGCAGGCTCGCCGACTGGAAGGCCTCGACGGTGTCGTAATGGGTGATCGACGGGCGGCCGTCCGCGGTGACCGCGAACTTCCAGTCGTTGCCACGTGCGCGTCCGATGGGAGCGTCGATGGTGCCACTGCTCGGATCCGGGTGACCCTGCACCAGCGCGTGATACCGCTTCTCCACGGTCCGGTACTTGAACGCCCGCTTGAGCTGGGTGTAGGCATGCTCGGACTGTGCGACCACCATCACACCCGAGGTGCCGACATCCAGCCGGTGCACGATGCCCTGCCGCTCATGGGCTCCCGAGGTCGAGATGCGGTAGCCCATGGCCGCGAGGCCGCCCACCACTGTCGGGCCGGTCCAGCCGACGCCGGTGTGCGCCGCCACCCCAACGGGCTTGTCGACGGCCACGATGTCGTCATCGGCGTAGAGGATCTTCATCGCCTCCACCGGGGTCGCCTCCACGGTGAGTTCCCGCTTGGGCTCCGGGAATTCGACCTCCAGCCAGGCACCGGCGGTCAGCCGGTCCGACTTGCCGGCCGAGACGCCGTCCAACTGGACGCCGCCGTCCTCGGCCATCGAGGCCACCGCGGTGCGCGACAGCCCGAGCAGGCGCGACAGCCCGGCATCGACTCTCATACCGTCCAGCCCGTCAGGCACCGGCATGCTGCGGGTCTCCCTCATGCTGCCTTCCCCTCCGCGCTCGACGCCCCCTTCTGCCGATGCATGCGGGTGCCGTCGGGCTCGAAACCGAACACCGTCAGCGCCACCAGCAGAATGGCCCCGCACACGATCGACGAATCGGCCACATTGAACACCGGCCACCAGCCGACCGCCACGAAATCCACCACATGACCCTGCAGCGGGCCGGGCGCGCGGAACAAACGGTCGATGAGATTGCCGAGCGCGCCGCCCAGCACCATGCCCAGGCCGATGGCCCACGGCAGCGAGCGCAGGGTCCGGCCGATGCGTATGACACCGATCACCACGGCCGCGGCGACCAGGGTCAGCAGCCAGGTCATGCCGGTGGCCATGGAGAACGCGGCGCCCGGATTGCGGACCAGGGTCAGGCGCACGCTGTCGCCGATGAGATAGATCGGCTTACCGGGCGTCATGGTCGCGACCACGATGGTCTTGGTCAGCAGATCCAGGCCCAGCAGCACCACCGCGATGAGCAGGAGCACCGGCAGACGCAACGGCTGCGCGGGGGAAGTCCCGGCATCGTCCGCGGGGCTGATCTCCCCTGGCGATGTGTCTGGTTCCTCTGCGCCGGATTCGCGCGGCCGATCGGTACTCACCCTGACATCATTCCTTATTCATGTCGGGCGCCTCTGAACACCCCGAAACCACGGCCTCACAGGATCCCAGCTGTTTTTCAGGAACGCGCCGTAACCTGTTCGACGTGACGGTGTTGTCTTCCTCCCCCAGCTCGGCGAAAGCCACCGCACCCTGTTCCGGCACCCCGCGCCCGCCGCGGCGAGGCGCGGGCACGCGCACCACGCGCTCGGGGGTCCTGCTCCTGGTTCTCGCGGTGACCCTGACCGCCTTCGGCGTCGGCTGCAGCGATCGTACGGAGACCACAGCCGAGGCCGACGGCACCGAACCGGTGGGCATCAACAAAGAGGTCACCATGCCCATCGAGGCCGTGACCGCCACCGTCGTCCACCCGGGCGCCGAGCCCCGCTCGCCGCTGCGCCGCACCCTCGAGGCGGGCGCCACCCAGCAGGTCACACTGAGTACCGAACATCACATCGAGCAGCAGATCAATCAGCAGGCGCTGCGCGACATCTCCCCGCCCGCGATGACCATTCCGCTCACCGCGGAGTCCGGCACCGATGGGGTGGAACTGACCGTCGGCAATGCCACCTCCCCCGACCCGACCCTGGCCAAGGCGCTGCTGCCCGCGGACGGTTCCCACGTCGGCTTCGACGTCAGTGAACTGGGGGCGATCACCGCGCTCAAGCTGGCGCCCAAGCCCGCCACCTCCGACTCCGCGCGGGCAGCGCTGGAGCAGGCGTTCTATCAGGCCGTGTACCAGTCCATCGCCTTCCCGCCCGACGCCGTCGGCGTGGGCGCGGTGTGGACGGTGCGGCAACAGGTTTCCGGCAGTGTGCCGCTGGAGCAGGTGACCACCTGCACCCTCACCTCCCGGGACGGCAACCAGCTCACCATCGACCTGAATGTGGTGCAGACGCCGAAATCCACTGTGTGGCATCTGCCCAACGAGGCGGGCCAGCTGGAGATCGTCGACTACCTCATGCACGGCACCGGCACCATCACGGTGGATCTCGGTCTGCCGCTACCGGTTTCCGGTTCGGTCGAGGTGGGCGGCAACCAGACCTACCGCGACCCGCGCAGCTCGGTGACGCTGCGGCAGACCCTGCGCACGGAGGTGCAGTGGGGCGCCTGACGCGGCTCGCGCTGCTGGCGGGGGTACTGGCGCTGGCCGCCACCGCCTGCGGCAGCCACAAGGATTCCGCGCCCGCGCTGCCGAGTCTGGGGCCGGCCGTGCAACCGTCCGGAACGCCCGGGGACGCACCGGTTCTCGACCAGTTCACGCTGCGTTCGGAGCTGCTGGACGTGTCGGTGATGCCCGCGGGGTTCACCGCGCTCGACGATCCGCCGCCCGGGAGTTCCGGCGGGGCGGGCGCCAAGACCGATCCGGCGCCGTGCGCGACTGTGCTGGCGGCCATAGCCGTTCAGGCTCCGGGGTCGGCGGCGCAGGCCGCGGCCCAGTTCGGCGGGCCGAATTTCGCCAGTGTGGATATCGATGCGGCGTCGTATGCGAATGGCGGAGCGGCACAGGCTTTTTCCACCGTCCAGTCCATTCTGCCGGGCTGCACCAAGTATTCCGGTAAGGATGCCGACAATACGAAAGTGGAATTCCGGCTGGGCGGTTTGAATCAGCCGCAGGCCGGTGACGGCTCGACCGCATTCCAGGTGCGCACCACCAGCGACGGGCTCACGCTGTACACCGATGTGAGCATCACGCTGGTGGGTTCGACGGTCGTGCAGATCGCCTACTCGGATGCGAAGGAACCCGATCCACAGCAGCTCAGCGCCATGACCGCAGCACAGGTGCGCAAGCTGCGGGGGGCTGCGGGTCCGTAGTCACGGAACTTTTCCCGCATATGCGGCAATTCGGGTGATCATTCGGAAATTCGAGTAATTCTTGCCGGCACCGGGGCATAAGCTCGACGCGTCCGGCAACAACCTCGAACGGAGGTTTTCGATGTCCGATGTCAAACCCATTCCCGAGGGCTACCCGACCGTCTGCCCCTCGCTCGCCTGCAACGGTGCCGCGCAGGCGATCGACTTCTACAAACATGTTTTCGGCGCCGACGAACGTTTCCGCATGCCCGGGCCCGACGGCACGGTCGCACACTGCGAAATGCAGTTCGGCTCTTCGGTGATCATGCTCAGCGACCCGGCGCCGTCCATGGGGTTCCTGGATCCCAAGGCGATCGGCGGCACACCGGTCAATCTGTACGTCTATGTCGACGATGTCGACGCCGCCCACGCCACGGCCCTGTCGGGCGGGGCTCAGGAGCTACAGCCGCCCGCCGACCAGTTCTACGGTGACCGCACCTCGGGCATCGAGGATCCGTGGGGTCACCGCTGGACCCTCGCCCTGCACGTCGAGGATGTCGAGCCGGAGGAGATGGCCAAGCGTATGGCCGATATGCAGGGCTGAGGCCCGGCATGCGGTCCGGTAGCACGGTTCGAAAACGCCTCCGCACCCGTTTCGGCAAGGAAACGGGTGCGGATCGCGGTCGCCGGCCGGGCGGCTACAGCCGCCCGGCCACGGTGATCACTGCCAGCCGGTCACGGTGATCGGGCCGGGATTCCAGAGACCGCCGTGCTGGTCGGTGGCCACCACGGGCTTGGCGGTCTGCGCGGAACCATCGATCCGCTCGAGCCGCTGCAGCTCACCCCAGTCCATGCGCGGGTCGTGGTCGAGGTAGGTCGCCAGGGTGACCGGGCGCAGCAGCATCGAGCTCCAGCCCAGCGCGCCGCCCCCGTCATGGCTCTGCCACAGCGTGGTCATGGCCGCGCCGCCACGGTCGGGCATGATGCGGTAGTCGGGCACCTCGGCGATCCCGTCGAGGTGATCGAACGGCCGCTGGCACGGGAACTGCAGGCCCACTTCCCAATCCAGCAGCACCGGCTTGTCCCGGCCGACATAGTCCTCCAGCGTCACCGTCTGCGGGATGCGCGGCGGGGTGAGCGCCACCCACTGCTTGGGATCGCTGTCACGGTCCTCGGCCACCACGCGAATCGCGGTGGCCTGCGCCGGAATATCGCTCAGCGGCACCCGCAGATTGCGCCAGGTCGGCGCGGGGCCGATGTCGATCGGCGTGACGCGCCCCTGCGGTTCGACCGAACCCTCAGCGCCGGGGACACCGTACTCGATCTCGACCGATTGGCCCGGCGTCACGATGCCGTCTTTGCTCACCGAGCGAATCCGCCCGGCGGCCGTCATCGCGATGATGCCGGAACGATCCTGCTGCCCGGGCAGGGCATACCAGCCAGTGGTCAGCGTGGAGACCGCCTCGGAGCTGTTGTAACTGCCCAGCACCGGGGTATCGGCGGCGAGCCCGAAAGGCAGTGGCGCGGTGGTGGTTCCGTCCACGGTAGTGCTGCCGCGGTTGCTGACTGCACTGGAGACGCTGCCACCGGTGTCGACGTCATCGTCTGGACGCAGGTCGGTGGACACTCCTTTGGGTGAGAAGCCGACCGCGTCCGCGGTGAAAGTACCGAGTGCATCGCCGTTGAGCGGCTTCAGCATGCCCTGGTTCGGGTCCGTCTCGACCAGCACGTCGCGGGCCAGGCCGCATGGCTTGCCCAGCACCGCATCCACATTCGAGCGCGCCAGCGAGTACGCCGGATACTGCGCGACCGCGCCCTTGGCGAGCGAGCCCACCTCGAACAGCACCATGAACGCGGCCGCCACGGTCAGCGGCGGAATCGCCACGAAGCGCCAGCCCAGCTTCGAGATCCGGTGCGGGCCGGGCTGTTCCGGCGCGCGCACATGGAACCAGCCGGCCAGGGCGAGCAGCGCCACCGTCAGCGCCAGGAAGATCTTGTCGACCTCGATCCCGGCCAGCACCACCGACTTGTCGTGCCAGGGCACATTCCAGTTCGAGACGTACCACCAGCCATTGATGCTGGAGAACGCGACCGCGAGCGCGAACGCGATCACCGCGGCGAACAACGCGCGGTTGCGCGGGGAGCGCATCACCCGCGGGCCGACCGCCACCGCAGTCAAAACCGCAATAACTCCGGCCAATCCGGCGTAGATGCCATTGTGGTGGGTCCACTTGGTGGGGGTGAACATCATCAGCGCGATGACGCCCACACCGGTGCCGAGCACCCGGCGCACCGGTCCCGGCGCGGTGAACGGGATCCGGCCGCCCTTGCGCAGCAGCACGAATGCGCACACCAGCAGGCCGATCCAGAACGCGAACATGCCGAAGCGCCGCGCCAGCGAACCATCGATGGTGGGCATGAAAAGGTACTGGTAGCGAATGTATTCGCCGTCCCAGTGCACATCCGGGCCGACCGCGGTGTGCACCCGGCTCATCTCGAACATCGACGACAGCGGCTGATCGCAGAACATGATCGCCAGCACCACCGCACCGGCCGCCGCCAGCGGAGCGGCGAGGGTCAGGTACGCGCCGAAACGGGCCTTCAGGATGGTGAAGGCGCTCACGCCGGGGGCGGTCGGCTTGCCGAGCACGGTCGCGCGCTTGTTGAGGATCCGCCAGGCCGGCCGGATACCGGCCAGCAGCGGCGCGAAACAGATGATGCCGGACGGGCCGACGGTGCAGGTGAACGCGCCGATCATGATGGCCACGCCATAGGGCAGCAGCCGGCCCGTTGCGATGGCCCGCTCCACCGAGACCCAGGTGAGCAGGACACCCAACGCCACCAGCGGTTCCGGGCGCAGGCCGTTGTTGTACGGCAGCCAGACGGCCAGGAAACCCAGCGCGCCGGTCCACACCGCGACGCGGTCGCGGCGGATTCGCGCGCCCAGGCGGGGGATCACCTCGCGGCTGAGCACCAGCCAGATCACGATGCCGGCCAGCAGGGCGGGCAGGCGCATCCACACGCTGGCCGGGCTGACCTGCGCCATGTGGCCGATGAGGTCGTAATACGGAGTGCCGACCGGGGTTTCGGGGACACCGAAGTAGCCGAAGTAGTTGGCCATGTAGCCGGCGTGGATCGAGGCCCGGCCCATGCCGTACTGGTAGCCGTCGTCGGAGGTGGTCGCGCCGATGAAATGCCAGAGGATCAGCGTGCCCAGCACCACGGCGTCGACGGGCTTGAAGGTCCACCAGTGCTGCGGCAGGAAGCGGCGCGCGCGACGGCCGTCGAGGCGGTCCAGGCGGAACAGCGCGAACAGGGCGACGAGGGTGCCGAGGATGGCGGTCCAGATGGCGATCCGCTTGATCGTGCTCGGCGTCGAGGTGAAGCGGCTGTCCACCTGTGCGCTGACCTTGGCGCCGTCGGAGACGGTCAGGTCGCTGAAGATGCCGACCAGCTGCGGCCGGTAGTCACCGTTCAGAGTGACCGGGGCGGCCGTGGATCCGCTCAGGGTCGCGGTGGAGGAGGTGAAATCCGAGTGCACGGTGAGCGCGCAACCCGCGCCGAGCTGGTCGACAGGCACGCTCACCAGCGTCTTGTGATGCAGGATCGCTTCCAGTTTGCCCGGCGTGGTCACACCATCGGTGGTGGATGCCGCTGTGACCCGGGCCACGAAGCCGTACTTCTCGAGGTCCGGCGCACCATTGGGCGCGGTGGCGGCGAGCGTGCCGCCCTTCGAACCCAGCTGCGCCACAGCCGAACAGGGAATGGTGGCGTCGAAGTTCAACGGCGCGTAGGTCACCAGCGGAGCCTCGATGCTCTGCGCCGAATTCCCCTGCGGCCAAGTCAAAGTCGTGTGGTCCACCCGGACCGGCAGGAACGGCACCGCCAGCGCCGCCAGCACCGCGATCACACCGGCGATCAGAGCGGTCGGCCGCGCCCAGCCCCCCCGAATCCTTCTCTCGGGTTCAGCACCAGCACTCCCGGCGGCATCCTGCCCCGCCTTCTCCAACACGTCGGTCACGACCGCCGATCCTAAGCGGAACTCATCTTCCCCCGCTCCCCCCTCTCCACGATCGACCCCCCAAACCCCCGGGACACCACCCCACTCGTTCGAATATCCATGCTCCCGCACCACATACCGTGCGACACCTCACATTTCCAGGCCCGATCCAGACCGAACACCTCGGCCAACATCGTGCCCTGGCCCATGGCCTGAATCAGGTCCATGACGGCCGTTCCCCGGCCTATGGCTATTTTCGATGTGCTGGCCCCGGCTCATGACTGTGCCCTGGGCCACCACCATCACCGCGGCCCTTGCCTTGGTCGGGATCGTATCCGTGGCCTTGCCCCTGTCCGGGGTTGTGTCCATGGCTACCTGTTCCCCGGCCCGTGGCCATGTCCAGGTCCGTGGCCATGCTCTTGCCCCTGCCTGTGGCCGTGTCCCGGCCGATGTGGCGGGTGCGGCGGGACTGGGTTCGGTGGGTGGGGATGCACTGGCTTCGGCTCGGGCCCGGGGTGCGGCGGCGGGGCCGGCTTCGGCGGTTGCTCGGGTTCCCACACGCTCTCGGGCGAAGGCGCGGGCGCGGTGTACGCCGGAATCGGCGGAATCGAGAAGTACCGCGGCGTATAAGGAATCAGCGACGTCGTATCCGGCACATCGTCATCATGAGGCGGCCGCGGCAGCTCAACCGTCGGATCCTCACTTCCCGGAGGCACCCGCCACGTCAACCGCGGATCCTGCCCCGGGGCACGAGCACCCGGCTCCGGCGCCGAACCCTCACCTTCCTCAGGCAACCTCCATGTCAGTCTCGGATCCTGCCCCCGCGCAGGATTGCTCGGCGCTGGGGCCGAGCCCTCGCCTTCAACAGGCAGACGCCACGCCAAGCGCGGATCCTGACCCCGCACAGGACTGCTGCCGGACTCCGGAGCCGAGCCCTCATTTTCGGCCGGCAGACGCCACGCCAAGCGCGGGTCCTGGGCTTCGCCAGGTCGGGGGGATTCGGAGTTTCCGCCTTTCGCGGGCTGTTTCGCAGGGGCGGATTCCTTGCCGTGCGGGGGTTGGGCCGGGCCCGGCTCGGTGTCGCCGGACGGCTTCGGCTCGGGCGCCGCATGCGGTGGGCCGTCGCCGACCTCACCTCCGAATTTCTCGGTGAACTGCCCGAAGTCGTCAATGAGCCGCCCGTAATCGCCATCCAACTCCGACAGCCGACGCACAACGGCCTCCAGTCCGGCCCGTCGGAGCTGCTCCGGGCTCAACCCGTGGGGATCTACGCCGAGCGAACGCACCTGCTCCCGAAGCGATTCCAGTGCCGACTGGGATGCGGTCTTCGGCTCAGACCCGGTCGACCCGTCGGACTCCGGCTTCACGCCAGGTTCGAGCTCCGGCTGCACGCCAGACCTCGGCTCGGGTTGCTGTCTCGGCTCGGTTTCGGGCGCGGGCTTGGTCCCTGTCTCCGGCTCGGGCCCGGCTTCCGGTGCCGGGGTCTGCCGAGGCTCGGTGGCCGAGCGGGGATCCGGAGCGGGACGGGCTGGGGTGGCGGGGTTTTCGGCCTGGCCGGCTCGACGGTAGTCGTCGAGGTCGGCGCGTAGTTGCCTGCGGATGTCTCCCAGATCGCGCATGCGCTGCTGGATGCCTTCGCGCTGCTGGAAATACCTGTCCGGGCGCAGGTTCGCCTCGTCGAGGCGGGCCTGCGCATCCGACAGCTCGGCCGTGCGGCGCATGACCGCGTCCATACCGGCCCGGCCCATGTGCTCCGGGCTCATTCCTTCCGGATCGATGCCCAGCGAACGCAGCAGTGCGCGAGCCGAATCCAGTGCTTCGGCGGCCGTGCGCGGCCGCCCGGACTGCGGCTCCGGGTCTGGTTTCTCCCCGGACTCCGGCGCCGACTCCGGTCCACGACTGGTTTGCGGGTGCGGCTTGGGCTCGCCGCCCGAGACCGGTTCCCGTTCGTGCGGGCGCGGTTCCGGCCCACCCGTGCCGCCGGACTCGGGCCGGGTTTCCGGCGCGGACCCGCCCTTCGGCTCGGTCCCGGACTCGTGCACGGCCACCGGTTCGGACCGGGTCGGGACCGGTGCGGAGCCATCGCCACGCGCAGGCGAACCTGTGCGCGACTCGGCGGCAGGTCCGCCGGTTGCCGGGCGCGACGGGTTGGCGGGATCGGTACCCGCCCGGGCTGCGGGTTCGGTCGTCGAGGGAGAGCCCGCGCGCGAACCAGGTTCGCTGGTAGCGGGATTCGCGCCGCGCCCGGTCGTATCGCCGCCCGGCGGGTTTCCGACACGCGGGTTCGGCTCCGAGGCGGCCGGATTCAAGGCACGCGAAGTCGTCTCCGACGCGCCCGGATTCCCGGCACGCGAGTTGGGCTCCGACGCGCCCGGATTCAAGGCACGCGTGGTCGGCTCGGGCGCAGTCGAACCGCCAGGACGCGAATTGGGCTCGGCCGCAGGTGAAGTGCCCGTGCGCGGGCCGGACTCGCCGCTGGGTGTGGTCCCGCGAGTGCCGGACTCCGAGGCGGCCGGGGTGCCGCCGCGCGAACCCGGCTCGGTGGCAGGCGAACTGGTTCCGCGCGTACCCGGGTCCGGAGCGGACGAGGGTTCGGGGCGTGTGGCGGGGTCGCCGAACAGGTTGGTGAGGGGTCGGGGCGATTCCGTGGTGGAACTGGTTGCGGACGTGTGGGTTTGCGTGCCGGGGTCGCCGGTGGACAGGCCCGCGGCCATGGATTGGGGGTGCGGAGTCCCCGCGGGCGCGCCCGACGGATCGAGCGTGGCCGTCGGGTGGGAGGTCGTCGCCGGTTCCGGATGGGGGGCCGGGGCGCTGCCGTCGCCCCCGGTAGGCATGTTCATGTGCGCGCCGGAGGGTGCCTCGAAGGAACCTGGGTGGACGCCGCCACCGGTGGGCAGGCGGAAGCCCTTGGTGCCGCCGGTCAGGACGCCGTACGAGGTGGCGCTGGTGAGCAGCCGGGGGTCCCAGGTCCAGCCGTCCGTGGTGCCCTTGGTGATCAGGGTGGGGAGGCCGCCCACGCCCCACGAGGCGAAGGCTCCGGCCATGCCCGCGCCGGTGCCGACGAGAGCGCCGCGAACCGCGTTGCCGAAAGGATTGCCCGCGAACGGAAGCCGGGTGGCGGCCTTGCCGAAGATCTCACCGGCGGGTCCGCCGACCGCGCCCGCGGCGGCCGCCGTGAGGGCGGTCATGCCGACCCGTTCCCAGTCCATGCCCTTGCGGTGACCCTCGGCGATCTGGACCCCCTGAATGGCGACGTCCTGACCAGCGCCCAGAACGGTGCTGAAGACGACATGTTTCGCGAGGAAGCGGGCCAGCGCGGCGACGCCCAGTTTCTCCGCGTAGCGGGCGATGGCGGAGACCGCGCGCTCGCCCAGCAGCCGCACGGCGGTGCGCGTGATCAGGGTGGCCGCGGCCTCCTCCGCGGGCGCGGTGGGCGGGAAGCACCACGCCAGTGCGATCTCCACGGCGAGCATGCCGAGAGAGGAGAGGATCATGATCTTCGTGTACTCGATCTCGGTGCCGAGGCCGTCGGCCGCCTCGGACACCTGATCGAGGATGTCGGCCAGCGCCTGAAAGGACTGCGGGCCCGAATCGAGTTTGTTCAGGGCCGTGATCATGGCCTCGAGACCGTCGCCCCACGGGTAGGCCGCGATGGTGGCCTTCTTGGCGGCCTCCAGTTCGGGTATCAGGTCACGCAATTGGCGCGCGGCGGTGCTCCAGTCGGAGGCGATGTCCCACATCGCGTCTTCGTCGCCCTGCGGCCAGGCCGAACCGGCGACCCAGCCCAGCCACCGCAGTTCGCCCGGAATATCGATGGACAATGGCGGCCGGTCTACCGGTAGTGGACAGCGTTGCCGTGGTCCATCCGCTCCAGAGTGTCCGCGGCCTCGTTCTGCCCGGACGCGTACGACCCCAGGGTCGTTGCCATAGTGCGGAGTCCGTCCCGCAGATTGGCGTGGGCCGCGGCGTACCCCTGTCCGCCGTCGGCGAAGGTGCTGCCGTAGCTGTCTTCGCCCCAGGCCGCGCCCTTGGCGGACAGCGCCTGTTCCAGGGTGGTGAGAATGCCGTTGACGCGGCTTTCGAGGTCCTGCATCTGCCCTGCGGCACCACGCAACCGACCAGGAGTAACGCCGACTTTCGTTGCCACTGTTGCCCTTTCGCCGATGGACGGAAGATCAACGATGGCAACGGGAGCGGGCCGCGCAACAGGCCGGCGACCCCGAATTAACGCCGCCCTGACAGGTTTCGCCGTCTTCTTGACGAGACTCCATGTGGGACAGGCAAAACCCGGTCCGGCATCCGCCGTTCGATGCCGGACCGGTCACACGGGACTAGCTGCAGGCCGGGGAGGTCTGGTTGGCCAGCGAGAGTGCGTTGCAGATCCATTCCTTCTGGACCTTCCACTTGCCGTCCTCGGCCACGAAGGGCACGACGGCCTGCTGCGGCGCGCCGCCGTTGATCGCGACCTGGGCGTCGGCGGTGATGGTGCCGTTGCCGAGATCGGTCACGTTGGTGACGGTGATGGTGGCGTTGTTCTGCTTGTAGGCCTCCGCCAGCCGGCTGGGCAGGCTCGGGTCGGCCGAGACGCCCTGCAACATGTCGAGCTTCTCCGCGTCGGGGATGCTCGGGTCCAGTGCCTTCTGCAGTTCGGTGTTCAGGTCCGCCGCGGTCGGGGCCGGCGGGTAGTTCGTCTGCGCCGCGGTGGTCTTGGAGGTGGTGACCTTGGCGGGCTTGCTCTCCTTCTTGTCACCGCTCCCACACGCCGACAGCCCGAGTACGGTCACGACAGCCAGTGCGGCGACCGCGATGCGTCCAGTCTTCTGAAGCTTCAACTGCTCGTCCTTTGCGTTCGAGTAGGTCCGTTCGACAACGTGCCAGCTACACCCGACCGGCGGCGCTGCACGACACGCGACACTACCAACGTGGCGTCTCAGAAGCCGCCTGCGCGCCGGACGGCGCGGCATTTTCAGGCTGAATCCTCATAATTCGCGCATTCGGGCCTTAACGGTGGGACAGGCCCCGATAGCCCCGAAAAGTAAGGAGGACGGGCCGGCTCCCGTACCCCGGATGGCGCCGGAACCGGCTCAGCGCAGGCTGCCCAGTGGGTCGGCACGGGTGAGGTCGGGGTCCTCGGCGGGGAACGTGCGGGCAGGACCCGGCCCCGTGGAACGGGTTTCGAACCTGACGGTCACGACCCCGTGGCCCGCGCCCTGGACCCAGCCGTGCCCGAATTCGGGGTGTTCGACATCGAGTCCCGGATACCAGGTTCCGACGGCGAAGGAGCGGGTCGCGGGCGGCACCACCGGACCCGGGCCCTCGGGCACGGCGAAGGTGGGTTCCTCGGAGACCGGGCCATCGGTGTCGACCGTCTGATCCAACTCGGGGAACAGCGATTCCTGCCGGATCTCCGAGAGTCCGGCGAAACCCACTCCCACCAGGCGAATCGGCCCGATCTCGGCAGGGTCCAGGGCGGACCGCTGTGCGGCGGCGGTGAGGGTGGCGAGATCCTCGGTGGCGTAGGGCAGCGTGGAGGAGCGGGTCACGATGCTCATGTCGGTCTTCTTGAGCTTGAGCACCACGGTGCGCGCCGCGCGGCCATCGGTGGTGAGTCGCCGATGGGCGGAGGCGGCCATGGCGTCGATGGCCGGGCGCAGCTGGGCGAGGGTGAGAATGTCGGTCTCATAGGTGGTTTCGGCGCTGATCTGCTTGGCCTCCGCGCGCTCGGCCACCGGCCGGTCGTCGATACCGCGGGCCAGCCGGTGCAGCGCCACCCCGATGCTGCCGCCGAGAATCGAGGACGCCTCCGACTCCGGCAGCGCCGCCAGCGCCCCCACGGTCTCGATTCCCAGTGAGCGCAACCGGCTTTCGGCCACCGGCCCGATCCCCCACAGTTTGCGCACCGGCAGCGCGGACAGGAACCCGTCCTGCTCGGCGGCCGGAATCACCCGCACCCCATCGGGTTTGGCCAGCCCGGAGGCGATCTTGGCGAGCTGCTTGCCGCTGCCCGCCCCGACCGAGGCCACCAGCCCGGTGCGTTCCCGCACCGCCGCCCGCAGTTCCTCGCAGAATTCGAGCACCCGCGCCGGAGTGGCCCCCGACAGTTCCGCGGGTTCCCCGAACGCCTCGTCGAACGACAGCGTCTCCAGCACCGGGATCCGGGTCCGCAGGGTATCGAAGACCTGCCCGCTGAGTTCGCCGTACACCGCACCGCGCGGCGGGATCACCACCGCCGCCCCGCCGACCAGCCGCCGCGCCTGATGCATGGGCATGGCCGAGCGCGCCCCGAACACCCGCGCCTCGTAGCTGGCGCCCGCCACCACGCCGCGCCCGCCCATGCCGCCCACGAGCACCGGCCGCCCGCGCAGGGTCGGGCGGGTCAGTTGCTCGACCGAGGCGAAGAAGGCGTCCATATCTATATGGAGCACCCACCGCCGCTGTCCCGTACCTCGGGACCCGCTGTCGATTTGCTGTGTGTCCGCGCCCGCCCCGGCGGGCCCGCCGCCCCTGCCCTCCGGCCCTGCACAACCGACTCCACCAGGCATGATGTCCCGGTTCGCGGGGTCGGCAGACGTGTTCACACCGGGAAATCTACAAGCGACTACCGACAGGCACGACCCGCCGGATGTGTGATGATTCGTCCATGACGATTCGCAAGGCCGTGATTCCCGCAGCGGGTATCGGCTCGCGCCTGCTGCCGCTGACCAAGGCGATCCCGAAGGAAATGCTCGCGGTGGGTGACAAGCCCGTCATCGAACACACCGTCCGCGAGCTCGTGGCCTCCGGCATCACCGACATCACCATCGTGGTCAGCGGCGGAAAGTCGTTGATCCAGGATCACTTCCGCCCCAACCCCGCCCTGGTCGCCCAGCTGCGCGCCGACGGCAAGACCGCCTTCGCCGACGCGGTGGAGGAGGTCGGTGAGCTGAGCCGGCAGGGCCACATCACCTACCTGGACCAGCACGGCCCGTACGGCAACGGCACCCCGGTGCTGAACGCGGCCCGCCACCTCGGCAACGAGCCCATGCTGGTGCTGTGGCCCGACGACGTGTTCGTCGCCGAGGTGCCGCGCGCCCAGCAGCTCATCGACGCCTACGAGAAGACCAACGCGCCGGTGCTGGCGCTCATGCCGATGGATCCGTCCGAGTCGCAGCGCTACGGCGTCCCGGTGGTCGAGGAGACGGTCGGCGAGGGTCTGATGCGGATCAGCGGCCTGAAGGAGAAGCCCAAGCCTGAAGACGCCCCGTCCTCCTTCGCCGCCATCGGCGGCTACGTGGTCACCCCGGGCATCATCGCCGAACTGCGCAAGCAGGTCGACAACTGGTACACCCACCGCACCGGCGAGGTGTATCTGACCGATGCCATCAATGTGTTCGCCGCCGAGAATCCGGTGTACGGCCAGGTGATCCGCGGGCGCTGGTACGACACCGGCAACCCGGCCGACTATCTGACCGCGCAATTCGCCTCGGCGCTGGCGCATCCGGAGTACGGTCCGCTGTTGCGGCAGCTCGTCGCCGAGTAGTCCGCCGCCGCCCCACAGGCCGCCAGGTTCGGCGCACAGGTGCCGTGCGCCCAACCATGCCAGACCGAATTTGTCGAAACCCGAAACATGGGGGCATGTTTCGACGATCATGCCGGTGGGTCGGGATACCCCTCTGGATCGAAGGTCGGTTTTGCTAGGCGGATTGGGCACCCGGGCGGCACTGCTCGCGGCGGCAAGTTGTTCTCTTGTCACTACGTTCACCATGGTCGTGCCCGCTGGTCCGGCCTTCGGTGCCCCGCCCGACCCGATAACCAGCACGGCGAGCCTGGCGGGCACCGCGGTGTCCGACGACGGCTCCGCCGTCACTTCCTTCGAGGTGCACGACTCCCGCAACCTGACGCTGCACGTGCACTCGGCGGCCATGAACTCCGATATCACGGTCGAGGTGCAGCGTCCCGCCGACACCTCCGAGCCGCGCCCGGTGCTGTATCTGCTCAATGGCGCGGGCGGCGGCCAGGACACGGCGACCTGGAAGCGCAATACCGATTCCACCCAGTTCTTCATGGACAAGAACGTGAACGTGGTGATGCCGATCGGCGGCGCGTTCACCTACTACACCGACTGGCGCAGCCCCGATCCCCGGCTGGGCCAGCCCATGTGGAAGACCTTCCTCACCGAGGAGCTACCCCCGCTGGTCGACGCGGCCTTGGCCACCAATGGGATTCACGCCATCGCGGGCATGTCCATGTCGGGCACCTCGGTATTGCAGCTTCCGATCGCCGCGCCCGGCCTGTACCGGGCCGTCGCCGCCTACAGCGGGTGCGCCCAGATCAGTGATCCGGTCGGCCAGAAGTTCACCGACCTGGTGGTCTCCATCGGCGGCGGGAATCCGGTGAACATGTACGGGCCGATGGACGATCCGGAGTGGGCCGCCAACGACCCCTACGTGCACGCCGAGGCGCTGCGCGGCCTGGGGATCTATGTCTCCAACGGCTCCGGCCTGCCCGGCCGCCACGACAATGTGGCCGACGTGCGCAGCCTGGGTCCGGCGGACGGCGGTCTGCCGCAACAGATCCTGGTCGGCGGCATCCTGGAGGCGGCCAGCGACTGGTGCGCCCGCAATCTCAAGACCCGCCTGCACCAGTTGGACATTCCCGCGACCTTCGATATCGCCAAGCCGGGCACGCACTCGTGGGGCTACTGGCAGGACGCGCTGCGCGCCTCGTGGCCGGTGCTGGCCAAGGGCCTGGAGCTGCCCGAAACGGATTGAGCCGCAGCCGGTTCCGGCCCTCGGTGTCCTCCGGCGAAGCCGCTAGCCCTCGTCGGCGGCGTTGTAGCGAACGAGATAGGCCGCGAGCCGCTCGACATCCGCGTCGTCCCAGTCGGCGAACCGCTCGGTGAACGCGGCACTGCGGCTGCGCGCCGCGGCGCGGGCCACCCGTCTGCCCTCGGCGGTGGCGTGCAGCACCAGGTTGCGGCGGTTGGCCGGGTCGACCTCACGGGCCAGGTAGCCGTCGCGTTCCAGCGCCGCCACCTGGCGGCTGACCGTGGACTTGTCGAGGTGGAAGTGCCCGGCCAGATCCGAGGCCAGGCACCCGTTCCGCTCGATGACCAGGTCGAGAATGCTGGAGGCCACCAGCGACAGCTCCGGATGCAGTCCGGCGGCGCGCCCGCGGGCGCGCCGGGCGAAGGCGGTGAGCTCGCGCTGTATGACCTCGATCGCATCGGATCGGCCGGGGAATGCGTCAGCGCTCTTCATAGTTGTAGACTACAACCTCGATTGGTTGTATTTACCAACTATTGGAGAAGAACCCATGGCCTCGCATCAGATCCGGCATGTCGCCGCGCACCTGCTCACCCCGCTGCTCATGTGTCTCGGCATGGGGCTGGCGTACCTGGGCGCGTTCCATCAGCCCGAGCCCAACCACCTGGCGGTGGCCATCGTCGGCGACAACCCGCAGGTCAAGGTCCTCGCGCAGACCCTGAAGGACAAGAGCGGCAATGCCCTCGACGTGATCACCGTGCCCACCCGCGACGACGCGGTGAGCCAGCTGCGCCACCGCGACCTGGCCGGCGCGTACGTCCCCGACACCGACAAGCCCGAACTGCTGGTCGCCAAGGCGGGATCCGATACCACGGCCATGGCCGCCGAAGCCGTCTTCGGCCAGGTCGCCGGGCTGCAGAACGCGCCGCTGACCGTCACCGACGTCACTACCCCCAGCTCCGGCGACCCCACGGCCCAGGGCATCTTCTTCCTCCTGGTCGCCCTGAGCATCGGCTCCTACGGCAGCGTCGCCGCCATCGGCGCGGCGGGCGCGGGCCTGTCCATGTGGCTGCGCGGCGCGATCGGCCTGGTCACCTCGCTACTGGTGAGCCTGATCGGTCTGGCCCTCGCCGGCCCGGTCTTCCACGTGGTCGACCACGACCTGGGCGCGATCTGGGGCATGTCGTGGCTGTACTCCGCGGGCATCCTGACCATCGGCATCGGCCTGCATACCTTCCTGAAGCGCTGGACCACACTGGCCCTGATGGTGCTGTTCGTCATGCTGAACTTCACCAGCTCCGGCGGCGTCTACAGCCCGTGGCTGCAGAACGACTTCTTCGGCACGCTGCACCACTTCTGGAACGGCGCGGGCTTCGTCGAGGGCGCACGCAGCCTGCTCTACTTCGACAGCACCGGACTGGGTGGCCGGATGGCGAGCCTGGCGCTCTGGTTGGCGGCGGGCGTGCTGCTCATGATCGTGGCGGGCCTGACCGAAAAGCGGCAGGCCGCAGCGCAATCGGCGCCGCGCCACGCCGCCCCCGAGCCCGTCGGGCAGGCCCCTTCCGCCGAGACCGCGGTGGCAGCCGAGGAGGAGATGGAGGAGACGGTCGGCGTCTGAGTCTGGCTTACCGAATACCCAACTGCGACAAGGCGGTCCGGATGCCCACCCGGACCGTCTCGTTGTCTCCCATGCCCCCGCTGACGGCCACGCCGTCGCGGGTCAGCAGCAGCGCCCGGGCGGCATCCTCGATGTCGGCGCGCCCCGCGGCGCGCAGCCGGTCGGCCATCAGATCCCGGAACCAGCCGCGATAGTCGTCGACGACCTTGCGCACGGCATGCTCCGGATTCGGGAACTCCACGGCCGCATTGAGAAACGGGCAGCCCCGGAAGCCCGGTCCGCAGCTGAGCTCGCCCAGCCGCTCGAAGATGCCGACGATGGAGTCGGTGCCGGCGCCGGGGATGGCCTCCAATACCTCGCGCTGGCGGCCGTATTCGCGCACCAGGTAGGCGACGACCAGGTCCTCCTTGGTCTTGAAGTGCCGGTAGAAGGTGGCCTTCGCGATGCCCGCCTCGGCGATGATGCGGTCGATGCCGACAGTGTGGATGCCCTCGGCATAGAACAGCCGGGTCGCGGTGTCCAGCAGGCGATCACGGGCTTCGCTCATGGCTGACCTGCACTCCTTCCCCTCATCGGGCTTCGGTATTGACGATAGCAGACAGGTCTGTCTACCCTGAGTCGCGTCTGAACAGACAAGTCTGTCTAGGGAGATTCGAAATGGCTACGCTCTTCACCTCGTCCGCTACCTCCGTCGGCCGCGAGGGCCGCTCGGTCAGCTCCGACGGTTACCTCGACCTGAAGCTGGCCCAGCCCAAGGAGGCCGGCGGCAGCGGTGACGGCACCAACCCGGAGCAGCTGTTCGCGGTGGGTTACTCGGCCTGCTTCGCCGGCGCGCTGCAGGTGGTCGCCCGCAACCAGGGCATCGAGCTGGGCGACACCTCGGTGACCGCCGACGTCAGCCTGAACAAGGACGAGGAGACCGGTTTCGGCATCTCCGTCGTGCTGCGCGTCGAACTGCCGGAGGAGCTGCAGAACGACAAGGGCCGCGAGCTGGTCGAGGCCGCCCACCAGGTGTGCCCCTACTCCAAGGCCACCCGCGGCAACATCCCCGTGGAACTGGTTGTCGAGTAAGACGATTCAGTAGAAGCGTCGAATGGTGTAGATATCGAACTGGCTCAGCGGAGTCAGGCCGACGGGCACACCCCAGTCGTACGCGTTCAGCACATTGCCGCCTCCCGCGTAGATGCCCACGTGGGAGGCGTCGTCATTGAGAATGACGACGTCACCCTCCTGCATGGCGCCGACGGGCACCTCGAGTCCGGCGTCGGCCTGCTGCCAAGTGGTACGCGGCATATCGATGCCGACGCTGCGAAAGGCCCACTGCACCAGGCCCGAGCAGTCCCAGGCGTCCGGGCCGGTGCCACCCCAGCGATAGGGCTTACCGATCTGAGTGGTCGCGAGCGCGAGCGCGACCATGGCCCGCGGACTGGCCACCGGCAGCTGCGCGGAACCGCTGGCGCTGCCCGAGGTCGGCCCGCTGGCGCTGCCGGAGGCGGACCCCGACGCCGAGCCGGTGTCCGCGTGCGCCAGGCCCGCCCAGAGCGCGGCGCTCAGCACCAGGGCCGAGGTCGTCGTGACGAATGATGCGAAACGGTGAACCTGCCTTCGAGCCATATGCGTGCCCCTTCATCGGCGATACCGCAGCAACATTTCGAGCCAGACAAATAGCTAACTGATAGCTGTTGTATCGCACGTGCAACATGCGTCACAAGAGAACTAGGGTCGCGTGTCTCTTAGTCCGGTCACCCACCTCAAAATCACCCGTTCAGGGGATTGAATCCAGAAACAACCGAGAGCGCCCGCCCTGACCCCGGGAAGACGCTCTGAGTTTGCTGATGCCACTCGGTCGATTTATCGATACACATCCGATCGCTCGGCCACTGTGAAGATGGTGACCACATCGGCCTCGTCGTCGACGCTGTAGACGATTCGGTACTGCCCGAACCGGATCCGCCCTGCGTCCCGCTTCCGACGAAAAGTGAAGGGGCGGAACCGGTTCGGTTCCGCCCCTGGCTTCTTCGGCAACGATCAAACGTGGCTATGCCTTGACGATCGAGACCTTCACGCCGCCGACGATCTCGGGGGCATCCGCATCCACCTCACCGAGAGACAGTGTGGTGGCGAGGATTTCGCCCGCGATCAGCTCGCGGTGGGTCTCCGCCCAGCCCAGGCGCTCGGCCGGGACTTCGAGCACGACCGTGATGCGGTCGGAGACGTCCAGGCCCAGGGACTTGCGGGTCTCCTGCAGGTCGCGGATGAGGTCGCGGGCCCAGCCCTCGGCCTCCAGCTCCTCGGTGACCGCCGAATTCAGCACCACCAGACCGATATTGCCGGGCAGGGCGGCGGTGGATTCGGGTTCGGCGGCGACCAGGCGCTGGGTGTACTCCTCCGGCAGCAGGGCGATGCCGGCGGCGGACACCGTGCCGTCGGCGGCTTCGCTCCACTCCCCCGCCTTGACCGCCTTGATGACCGTCTGGACCTCCTTGCCCAGGCGCGGTCCGGCGGCGCGGGCGTTCACCACGAGCTCGAAGCGGCCGTGCGCGGCCACATCGGTGGTGAGGTCGACCTTCTTGACGTTCACCTCGTCGGCGATCAGATCCACGAAGGGCCGCAGGCGTTCCGCGTCGGCGGCGGCCACGGTGACCTCCGAGAGCGGCAGCCGCACGCGCAGGTTCTGGGCCTTGCGCAGGCTCAGCACCGTGGAGCAGACCGTGCGGACCTCGTCCATGGCCGACACCAGTTCGGCATCGTGCGGCAGGTCGGTGTCGCTCGGCCAGTCGGCCAGGTGCACCGAGCGCTCGCCGGTGAGGCCGCGCCAGATCACCTCGGTCAGCAGCGGCAGCAGCGGGGCCGCCAGCCGGGTGGTCACCTCGAGCACCGTGTGCAGGGTGTCGATGGCGTCGCGGTCTTCTTCCCAGAAGCGCGAACGCGACCGGCGCACATACCAATTGGTGAGCGCGTCGGCGAAGGTGCGCAGCTCGTCGCAGGCCGTCGCGATGTCGTAGATCTCGAGGGCGTCGGTCATGACATCGCGGGTCTGCGCCAGCTTGGCCAGGATGTAGCGGTCCAGCACGTTCGCCGAGTCCGTGCGCCAGGTACCCGGCTTGGAGGCGTAGAGCTGCAGGAAGGTCCACGCGTTCCAGAGCGGGCGCAGGGCCTGGCTGACACCCTCGCGGATACCGCGCTCGGTGACGATGAGGTTGCCGCCGCGCAGCACCGGGGACGCCATGAGGAACCACCGCATGGCATCGGAGCCGTCGCGGTCGAAGACCTCGTTGACGTCCGGGTAGTTGCCCTTGGACTTGGACATCTTGAGGCCGTCGTCGCCGAGCACGATGCCGTGCGCCACCACCGATTTGAAGGCCGGGCGGTCGAACAGCGCGGTGGACAGGATGTGCAGATTGTAGAACCAGCCGCGGGTCTGGCCGTTGTACTCGACGATGAAGTCGCCGGGGCTGTGCGCGGCAGCGACGGCGGTGCCGTCCGTGGACTCCGTAGGGGTGCCCTCGAACCATTCCTTGTTCTCGAACGGGTAGTGCACCTGCGCGTACGGCATGGAGCCCGACTCGAACCAGCAGTCCAGCACCTCGGGCGTGCGCCGCATCATCGACTTCCCGGTCGGGTCATCGGGATTCGGGCGCACCAGCTCGTCGATGCCGGGCCGGTGCAGATCGCTCGGCCGCACGCCGAAGTCCTGCTCCAGCTGATCCAGCGAGCCGTACACGTCCACGCGCGGGTAGGCCGGGTCGTCGGAGATCCATACCGGGATGGGCGCACCCCAGTAGCGGTTGCGGCTGATGTTCCAGTCGTGCGCGTTCTGCAGCCACTTGCCGAACTGGCCGTCACGGATGTGCTCGGGAACCCAGGTGATCTCCTTGTTGAGCTCCACCATACGGTCGCGGAAGGTGGTGACCGCCACGAACCAGGACGGCACCGCCATGTAGATCAGCGGCTGGCCCGAGCGCCAGCTGTGCGGGTAGGAGTGCTCGATGGTCTCGTGCCGCAACAGCTTTCCGGCGGCCTTGAGGTCCTTGATGATGACCGGATTGGCGTCGAAGACCATGAGGCCCTCGTAGGGCGGCACCATGGAGGTGAACTTGCCGCCCGGGTCGAGGGGCTGCACGACCTCGATTCCATTGGCGGAGGCCACATCCATGTCCTCCTCACCGAACGCGGGCGCCAGATGCACCACGCCGGTACCGGAGTCGGTGGTCACGTAGTCGGCGTTGAGCACCCGGTGCGCGTTCGGGTGGCCGAGGAAGAAGTCGAAAGGCGGCAGATAGTGCAGGCCCTCCAGCGCCGCGCCCGAATACTCGGACAGCACAGTCGGTTCCTCGCCCAGCTCGCGCGCGTAGTGCGAGACCCGCTCGGCGGCAAGCACGTACCGCTTGCCGTCCTTGCCCTGGACGTGGGCGTAGGTGATGTCGGGGTGCACCGCGATCGCCAGGTTGGACGGCAGCGTCCACGGCGTGGTGGTCCAGATGAGGGCGTTGGCGCCGTCCAGCGCGCGCAGCGGGTGCTCGGCGGGAACCCGCAGCACCATGTCGACGGTGACCGCCGGATCCTGGCGCATCCGGTAGGAGTCGTCGAGCCGCGCCTCCTGATTGGACAGCGGGGTCTGCTCGTACCAGCTGTAGGGCAGTACCCGGAAGCCCTGATAGATCAGGCCCTTGTCGTACAGCGACTTGAACGCCCACATGACCGATTCCATGAAGTCGAGGTCGAGGGTTTTGTAGTCGTTGTCGAAGTCGACCCACCGGGCCTGGCGTGTCACATAGTTACGCCACTCGTTCGTGTAGCGAAGTACCGAGGATTTGCACGCGGCATTGAATTCCGCGAGACCCATGGCATCGATCTGTGATTTGTCCGTGATACCGAGCTGCTTCTCCGCTTCGATTTCCGCGGGGAGGCCGTGAGTATCCCAACCGAATCGTCGTTCCACCTTCTTCCCGCGCATGGTTTGGAATCGCGGGATCAAATCCTTGACGTATCCGGTGAGCAGATGGCCGTAGTGCGGCAACCCATTGGCGAAGGGCGGGCCGTCGTAGAAGACGAATTCCTCTGCATCGGAACGGTTCTCGATGCTGGCACGGAAGGTGTCGTCGGCGGCCCAATAGTCCAGGACCCGCTGCTCCAGCTCAGGGAACGACACCTGACCGGACGTCCGGCTCAGGTCAACGCGCGGATATGCGCTTCGGGTGGTGGTCTCGTCCGCCATCGCGGCCTCTCAGCTCCTCGTGCCAGCACTGTGGGCACGGGGACGATGCCGGCGCTCGGTGCGCCGTAACCGCGGTACCACCCCGCTTGCCCGGTCCAGGATCACGAAAACCCTTGCAGGACCGAGCCTCTCGTTGTGAGCTGTGACGGGCTCACCCGTTCGGTTCTAGTGAGCGAGGGCCTGTCGTTCACTGCTGAACGCAGACGCCCGCCGTTCTTCCGAAAGCTCCCCGGTGATGGCCGGATCAACGCCGTATAGCTCTCTACAGTCTAGCGGGGCCGGTCCAGTGGATATTCCGCGGACCCGCCCCACTAGTGCTTCGCATGTCTTCCACCCGGCCGTGACGAGGTGTCCTCGTCATCGGTCCGCAGCGACAACGCACTGACGAGCAGCAGCACCGCGCCTATCACGCACACGATGATGCAGCCCCATGCCCAGATCACCGAACCGGTGGTCAGTGCGGTCACCAGCAGGCCGAAACCCACGGCTGCGAGCGCGAGCGTCACCACGAGCAAGTGCACCACCCCCTCGTTGGGCTTCGATAGCGACGGCTATCGGAGGACTCGAAAGGTTGGCGGCGATACCGCGCCACCCGGGAGTTCGTCCCGCGCGACCTGGCATCGCTGGCCGTATCTACGACTTTACTTGCTGCCCTTGAGAAGTGCGCCGTTGCCGGACGCATCCTGGCCGAACTCGCCGCCGTCGACCGGGACCGCCGAACCACGGTTCTCCAGCTCCTCCAGCTGCGATTCCAGGTAGGACTTCAGGCGCACACGGTATTCGCGCTCGAAGGTCTTGAGCTGCTCGATCCGGCTCTCCAGCACGCTGCGCTGCTGGGTGATGGTGGCCATGATCTCGGTGTGCTTGCGCTCGGCGTCGGCCTGCAGGGCGTCGGCCTTCTCCTTCGCCTGGCGCAGCTGGGAATCCGAGCGGGTCTGCGCGTCGGACAGCATGGCCTCGGCCTTCTGGCGGGCATCGGCGATCATCGCCTCGGAACGCGTACGCGCGTCGCTGACCAGGCGCTCGGAGTTGGCCCGGGCGTTGGCCAGCAGCTGCTCGGCCTCGGTCTTGGCATCGGAGGTGAGGCGGTCGGCCATCTCCTGGGCCAGCGAAAGCACCTTGGCGGCCTGCAGATTCGCGTCCGCGGAGGGCGCGTCCTGCTTGACGGCGGCCACCGGGACCGGAGCCGGCATGGGGGCCGGGGGCGGCGGCGGAGCGGCCTTGATGGGCTCCGGCGCGACGGGCGCCTTCACCGGCTGAACCGCGGGACCCCGATTCTTCTTGGCGTCAGCCAGTTCCGCGTCCAACTCGGCAACTCGCTGGCGAAGATCAGCGTTCTCCTCGATGAGGCGTGAGAGCTCCTGCTCGACCAGGTCGAGGAAGGCATCGACTTCATCCTCGTTGTAGCCGCGCTTCCCGATCGGCGGTTTGCTGAACGCGACGTTATGAACATCGGCGGGGGTCAGCGGCATGGAACGATCCCTTCACGCTTCGTATGGAGATCTAGCGGTAGATCTGGGCAAGCTTTCTTTCCGGCCATTCTGTCACACCTGAGCAATCGACTGCCCTGCCTGGCCCGTGATCGTCATCAAGATGAACACGATGAAAAGCAGGACCATAATGGACAGATCGAGCCGAATTCCCCCAAGATTCACTGGGGGTATCAAACGCCTCAGAAGTTTCACCGGAGGGTCGGTGACCGTGAAGACCACCTCCAGGATGATCACCACGAAGCCCGTCGGCCGCCAGTCTCGCGCGAAGCTGCGGATGAACTCGACGATGACTCGGCTGATCAGCAGCAGCCAGAAGAGGAACAGCAGTAGGTTCAACACCTGGAACAGGGCCACCGCACCACTGTGCCCTAGATTCCATGATCAGCAAAATAGAAACACTGGACCCGATTGCCCTCCGCTTCGCTCCGGGCGGGTCCGCGGCCCTGTTACCTCGGCTGTGTCCGATTGCCCTCCGCTTCGCTCCGGGCGGGTCCGCGGCCCTGTTACCTCGGCCTTCCCTGCTACGCTCCCCCGGTTCGCTCCTCCGCTCCAAGCGCGGGGAGGCGAAGCGCAATCGAGGCCGAGGCGGGCCGCGAACTTCTGGGGAACCCCAGCAAAGGGACCACATCTAGAGCCCGGGTCCAGGCATGTGATTCATGACATGCCCATCCGAATGAGCGTGCGATACCCGACAACTCGGGCGCAAGACTCCCCCACGAATCCCCCGCGACTATTTCGCAACCCCCGTTGACGAACGCAATTCGTTGCCGCCGTTCAGTTTTGGCGCAACGGTCGAACCCCGGCTGCCGCCTCCGCGTACTCGCGGCTGCGGCAGCTCGTCACTTCTGGTTGTAGAAGCCGTTTTCCGCGATCCGGCGGCGCTCCTCGGCGGAGACGTCCACGTCCGCCGGTGAGAGCAGGAACACCTTGGTGGCGACCTTGTCGAATGAACCACGCAGGGCGAAGGCCAGGCCCGCGGCGAAGTCCACCAGGCGGCGGGCGTCGGAGTTGCTCATCTCGACCAGGTCCATGATCACCGGGGTGCCGTCGCGGAAGCGCTCACCGATGATGGCGGCCTCCGCGTAGGTGCGCGGGCGCAGCGTGGTGATCTTGGACAAGGTGCCTCCGTCCTCGAAGATCTGGGGACGGCGGGCCGCCTCGATCCGGCGCTCCTGCTCCCGCAGCTCCTCGATGCGCCGCTCCGCATCGGTATCCATCGCGAGCGCACCGCGGGTGCTGCCGCGCACCGAGGGCGCGCTGCCGCCCATGGCACGGGTGCGGCTGGACGGGGCAGTGTCGATGCGGGTGGGACGACGGGGCGCGTCGTAACGGTCGTCGGCGTCGTAGCGGTCGCGGTGGTCGCGCTCGCGGTGGTCGTCGGCGTAGTCGTCCCGGCGGGACACGCTGTACCCGGGCTTGTAGGGCGCCTTGTAGGACGGCTCGTAGGCGGGCTCGTCGTCGTAGCGGCCCTCGCCGTATCGGTCGTAATCGCGCTCGCGTTCGGCGTAGGGCCGGGGACGACGCTGGCCACGCTCATCGGCGCTCCGGGCGGCTCCGCGGTCGTCGACGTAATCGTCTTCGTAATCCTCGAGCGGAACCATCCCGAAGTACGCCTTGAACTTGTGCAGCGTGCTCATCTGGTCGACCTTCCTTCGGCCCCGGTTGGCCTGGGGTGTTGTCCTGCTCAGTCCTCGTCTGTCACCAAGCATATGTTTCGAATGTGACTGGTGAGGTTTCTTTGCTACGCCGAGGTTATCGGTCGCGTGCCCATCAGGGCTGTACCGACACGCACGCAGGTGGATCCATGGCGGATGGCCGACTCCAAGTCGCCGGACATGCCCGCCGACAGTTCTTTCGCATCGGGGTGGACAGTCGTTAATGCGGCGTGGATGCGGGCCAGTTGCTCGAAGGCGGCATCCGGTTCCACGTCCAGCGGCGGGATGGCCATCAGGCCCGCGAGCTGCAGGGATCGCGAGGCGGCGACCTGATCGGCGAGCGCGTACAGGGCCGCGTCGCGGGCGCCGCCGCGGGACGGGTCCGCGTCCAGGGACACCTGGAGCAGCACGCGCAAGGGGGTCGTGCGGGATCCGTCGTCCAGTGCGGCCTCCGCGGCGGCGTCGAGGGCGCTCGCGAGCCGGTCGCTGTCCACCGAGTAGACGGTATCGGCCCAGCGTGCAACGGATTTCGCCTTGTTCCGCTGCAGGCGTCCGATGAAGTCCCAGCGTATCTGGGACAGGTGTCGCAGCTGCGCCACCTTGCCCGCCGCCTCCTGCTCACGGGACTCGCCGAACTCGCGGCAGCCCAATCCATAGAGGATCTCGATATCCGAGGCGGGGAAGAACTTGGTGACCGGCAGCAGGCGCACCGAACCCGGCGCCCGGCCCGCGGCCGCGCACGCTGCGTCGATTCGCTCGCTGAGCACCGACAGGGCGGTGGCGAGCTCGCCGGCGCGACCACCGGCGGACGTGACCTGCGCCGCATCGGATCCCTCTGCGGCGGTGAAGCTTTCGGTCATTCTGAAACTCCCTCGGATGACATCCAAATCACACCGGCGAGTCGTCCGGTCGGCGCGTCGCGGCGGTGCGAGAACAGCGTCCGGTCCTCGATGGTGCACCGCGGATCCACCGCGACCGCGCCCACGCCGGCCGCCTCCAGTTGCCGGCGGATGCCCGCGCGCAGATCCAGGCCGGGCGTGCCCTTGACCGTGGTGGTCGCGCTGCCGGGCAGATGCGCCTCGACATCCGCGCGCATGGCGGCGGGCACCTCGTACTGGCGACCGCTGGCCGCCGGGCCGAGGAACGCGCCGATGCGCTCGGGCTGCGCGCCCAGCGACATCATGGCCTCCAGCACTCGCGGCACGATCCCGATCCGGGCCCCGATCCGCCCCGCGTGCACGGCGGCGATGACGCCGGCCTCGTCGTCGGACAGCAGGATCGGCACGCAGTCGGCGGTCAGCACCACCAGCGCGAGATCGCGGCGGGTGGTCACCAGCGCATCGGTGGCGGGTACCGGCTCGGCGCGCGGCCCGTCCACGATCTCGACGTTCCGGCCGTGGATCTGCTCCATCCACACCAGGTGGTCCGGTGCGAGCCCGAGGTTCTCCGCGAGCCGAACCCGATTGCGCCGCACCGCCTCCGGATCATCACCCACGTGATCGCCCAGGTTGAACGAGTCGTAGGGCGCGGCCGAGAACCCGCCCGCCCGCGTCGTCACAACCCGTCTGGTCCGAAATACCCGTGCCGCTGCTGTCATGCCTTCGAGGGTAGTAGTCACCGGCGGGCAACCTCGAACTCACCACCGCGCCCGCAACGACACCACCGCCCGGGAACGACATCGCGCCCGCTCCGGAGCCGGAGCGGGCGCGGTGGATGAATCCGTCAGTGGCACAACGTCAGCGGCGCATGAACGAGGGGACGTCGACGTCGTCGTCATCGGCGTCCGGGGGCTGGATGTGGCCGCGAGTGTTGCTCGCGACCGTCGGGTCCACGGCCGGCCGGGGCGCGCTGTAGGACGGGGCCGGGCCGCGCTCGGCGACCGGCTGCGGCGGCGGGGCCGGCTCGGGGCGCGGGGCGGGAGCGGGCTCGGAGGTGCGGGCCGAGGTGTATTCGGGTGAGCGGCCGACGCTTCCGGCGCTGGCGCTCGCGGTGCCGCTGGTATTGGTGAACCGGCTGACCGCGGGCTCGATACGCCGGGAGGGGCCGCTGCCGTCGAAGCCGGCGGCGATCACGGTGACGCGGACCTCATCGCCGAGGGAATCGTCGATGACCGTACCGAAGATGATGTTGGCCTCGATGTGCGCGGCCTCCTGCACCAGCGAGGCGGCCTCGTTGATCTCGAACAGGCCGAGGTCGGAGCCGCCCGCGATGGACAGCAGCACGCCGTGCGCGCCGTCCATGGATGCTTCCAGCAGCGGCGAATTGATCGCTGCCTCAGCGGCCTTCACCGACCGGCCCTCGCCGCGGGCCGAGCCGATGCCCATGAGGGCCGAGCCCGCACCGGACATGACCGATTTGACGTCGGCGAAGTCGACATTGATCAGACCCGGGGTGGTGATCAGGTCGGTGATGCCCTGAACACCGTTGAGCAGCACCTCGTCGGCGGAGCGGAAGGCGTCCATCAGGCTCACGGCCGCGTCGCCGAGCTGCAGCAGCCGGTCGTTCGGAATGACGATGAGGGTGTCGCAGGACTCGCGCAGCGCCTGGATGCCGGCCTCGGCCTGGTTGCTGCGGCGCTTGCCCTCGAACGAGAACGGCCGCGTCACAACACCGATGGTGAGCGCGCCGAGCTTGCGCGCGATGGAGGCCACGACCGGCGCGCCGCCGGTGCCGGTGCCGCCACCCTCGCCGGCGGTCACGAAGACCATGTCGGCGCCCTTGAGGACTTCCTCGATCTCGTCCTTGTGATCCTCGGCGGCCTTGCGGCCGACCTCCGGATCGGCGCCGGCGCCCAGACCGCGGGTGAGTTCCCGGCCGACATCGAGCTTCACGTCCGCATCCGACATCAACAACGCCTGCGCGTCGGTGTTGACGGCGATGAACTCGACTCCCTTGAGTCCCTGTTCGATCATCCGGTTGACGGCGTTCACGCCGCCGCCGCCGATACCGACGACCTTGATCACAGCAAGGTAGTTGTGCGGGGGCGTCATGGGCTCTCGCCTTCCTTCGATCTGAAACAGCTTGTCGTCTTCGGCTACTCGCAAAATACCGGCACTATGGTCTCGGTCCGATAAACCCTCAACCATAGGTTCAGCGTTATGTCAAGTATCCGACTGGTGCCGAACGGTATTCGCAGCCACCGCGTTACGGGCGCAGGCGCGCCGAACCGAGCATCAGAATCTTGTGTGATTCGACTCGTCCGACCCACCCGAGCATCGTATCGTGGACGGTTGCCCTCCGGCCCTGGATCGGAACCGACGGTGCCCTTCCGGCAAACCACCGAAAATTTCGGCAGCCCAATGGGTATCGCTCACTTTACCGTGACCAGATTCGGACTCGAAACATCGAATACCTTGCCCGGCTGGGAAAGCAGGGGTCCGACCACCGCGGCCTTGCGCGCGGAGTCGGCGGTTCCGCCCCAGAGCACGGTCCGGCCGTCACGCAACTCGAGGGCAATATCCGAAACCGAGCGGGCCACAACCGCTCCCACGCCGACCTCGTCGCGCAGCGGAACAGGAATCGCGGCCATGACGGCCACCGCGGCCTTGGTCGCCGGGTCCGATCCGCCCGGATGATCGGTCACCAGTTTGGGGATCCCCGGTCCCGGCGGCTCGATCGCGAATTCCACGCTGTCGCAATCGAGCAGATGGGCGCCGTCGGGACTGTCGAAGTACAGCACGGGGATGCGCTCCACCACCGTCACCCGGACCGTGGACGGGAACACCCGCTGTACGCGCACGGAACGGACCTTGGGCAGCTGCGATACCCGTTCGGCCATCGCATTGGTGTCCAGCCGCATCATGGACAGACCGTCCGGTACCTCCAGCGCGTCCTGAACTTGTTGTTCCGGAACGGCACTCAGCCCGTCCACCTGCACCGTGCGCACCGACAGCAGTGGCGTGAACCAGGCGACCAGTCCGAACGCGATCAGCACCACGACCCCGGCCAGGGCTCCCCACCGCACCCAGCGCGACTGCCACGCCGCCACGATCCGCGATTCGCGGCGGACCCGCCCACGGCGCAGCCGGGCCCGCCGGGCCGCCGCGCTCTCGCCCGCGGACTCGGCGCTGTTGTCCGCTGCCACAGCGGATTCGGTGTCGTAATCGTCCGCGTCGTAGCTATCGCCGGCGGCCGGATCCGGCCGATCCGCCGCTCCCCCACCCGAGCCCACGGTGGCTCACCGTCCGTGTGAGGGTCGTGCGCGCAGCCCGTCCAGAATCTGGCTGCCCAGCATGGTCACATCGCCCGCGCCCATGGTGATCACCACGTCGCCGGGCCGCGCCAGCGCGCCCACCTGCTTGCCGACCCGGGACATATCCGGCTGATAGTGCACGGGTTTGGTGACCGCGTTGGCCACCAGCGCGCCGTTCACACCCGGCAGCGGTTCTTCACGCGCGCCGTACACATCGAGCACCACCACCTCGTCGGCCAGCGACAGCGCCGCGCCGAACTCGGTCGCGAAAGTGGCGGTGCGGCTGTACAAGTGGGGCTGGAACACCACGATCACCCGGCCCGGCCGCGAGCGCGCGCCGTCACGCGCCTCCTGCGCGACCAGTTCGGCGGCGGCGGAGAGCACCGCGCGCACCTCGGTCGGGTGGTGGGCGTAATCGTCGAAAACGCGCACGCCGTTCTCGCGTCCGGTGAGCTGGAAACGGCGGTGCACGCCGCCGAAACCCTCCAGGCCCTGGATGATCTCGCCCATATCGGCGCCGGTCGCGCGGGCGGCCAGCAGCGCGCCCAGCGCATTGAGGGCCATATGCCGGCCGGGCACCGACAGGCGCAGGGTGCGCGGGGCATGCTCGTCGGCGAGCTGGAAGACGGCCACGCCGCCGACATCGCGCGGCTCCCAGGACAGCAGCTGCGCGCCGACCGGGACACCGGACGTGGCGAAATCGCCGGAGCCGTAACCGATCACCTGGATGCCGCGCGGATCCTCGGCCAGCCGGGCCACCGACCGCCGCGCCAGGCCCAGCGAGCCCGGATCGTCCACGCACACCACCAGGCGGCCGCCCGGTTCGAGCCGGTCCACGAAGTCGTCGAAGACCTGGACGTAGGCCTCGTCCGTGCCGAAGTAGTCCAGGTGGTCGGACTCGATATTGGTGACCACCGCGACGTCGGGCGCGTACTGCAGCAGCGACCCGTCGCTCTCGTCGGCCTCGGCCACGAAGATGCCGCCGGTGCCGTGGTGGGCATTGGTGCCGGCCTCGTTGAGTTCGCCCCCGACGGCGAAGGACGGGTCGTACCCGCAGTGCTGCAGGGCCACCACCAGCATGGAGGTGGTCGAGGTCTTGCCGTGCGTGCCCGACACCAGCAGCGTCTTGTGACCCTGCATGAGCGAGGCCAGCACGGCCGGGCGCAGCAGCACCGGCACGCCGCGCCGATGCGCCTCCACCAGCTCGGGATTGGTCTTGGGAATAGCGGCGTAGGTGGTCACCACGGCGGTGGGACCGCCGGGCAGCAGGTCCAGGGCGCCGGCGTCGTGGCCGATGCGCACCTGCGCGCCGCGCGCCCGCAGGGCCAGCACGCCGCGGCTCTCCTTGGCGTCGGAGCCGGAGACCATGCCGCCACGCGACAGGAGAATTCGGGCGATTCCGGACATACCGGCACCACCGATGCCGATCATGTGCACGCGTTGCAGATGGTCGGGTAGGTCGGTGTGAGCCTCGGCGGTTCCCACATCGCTGTCCGGCCGCTCCACTGTCACCTCGAATTACCCCGTTCCCTGGCGTGTTTCATCGGATAGTTGGGCTCCCAGGCCCGGGTGCTGCGCCACGACTCCGTGGAGCGGCTGGTGCGCCGGGCCGAATCCGAATCTATCGACCGCCGCGCCGGTGACTCCGAGCCGCCCCGGCTCCGACCCGAGGGTAGCGCGCGCCGCTGCGGGGCGGACTTCACCTTGGCCTTCGCCTTGGCTTTGGCCTTGCTGCGGGCCCGGGAGGCCTGCGCCCGCGCGGGCGAGTACAGCTCGGGCTTCGGCAGGCGCAGCAGCCGGCTGAAGCGGCCGTCCTGGCCCGCGTGCAGGGCCGCCACCGCCTCGGGCTCGTGCCGGGCGGCATTGGCGATGATGCCGAACATGAGCAGCGTGATGGCCAGCGAGGAACCACCCGCCGACACCAGCGGCAGCTGCAGACCGGTCACCGGCAGCAAACCGACGACATAGCCGACATTGATCAGCGCCTGACAGGTGATCCAGGTGGTGGCCGAGGCGGTGAGCAGCCGGATGAACGGATCCACCGAGCGGGTCGCGATCCGCAATCCGGCGTAGACGAAGAGTGCGAAAAGCCCCAGCACCAGCGCACATCCGAGGAACCCGAGTTCCTCGCCGATGATGGCGAAGATGAAGTCGTTGTGCGCGTTGGGCAGATAGCTCCACTTGGCCCGGGACTGGCCCAGGCCGCGACCCCAGATGCCGCCGTCGGCCAGCGAGTACATGGCCTGCCGGGCCTGGTAGCCGATGCCCTGCGGGTCGTCGCCCGGACTGAAGAAGGCGCGCATGCGGTCGGACCGGTAGCCGGCCGAGAGCGCCAGGATCGCCGCCGCGACACCGCCCGAGACCGCGATGGTCACGAACATGCGCAGCGGCAGCCCACCGAACCACAGCAGCGAGGTCAGCACGATGCCGAGCGCGATGGTGGTGGACAGGTTGGGTTCCAGCACGACCAGGAAGCACACCAGCAGGCCCGCGGGCACCAGCGGCATGAGAATGTCCTTGTACCCGGCCTTTTCGGTCTGCCGGGAGGCGAGCAGGTGCGAACCCCACACCACCAGAGTGACTTTCACGATCTCCGAGGGCTGCACCGACACCACGCCGAGGTCGAACCAGCGCCGCGAACCCTGCACCTCACTGCCGATACCGGGGATGAGCACCAGCACCAGCAGCACCACCGACAGCGCGAAAACCGGGAACGACAACCGGCGCATCACCCGCATCGGAACCCGCAGCGCGATATAGAACAGCACCGCGCCGAAGACGGCCAGCACCGCCTGCTGGATGAACAGCCGATAGGCCGAGCCGCCGTCGGCGTAGGACTCGACGCTGGACGCCGAGAGCACCATGACCAGGCCCAGCACGGTGAGCAGCACCGCGATCGCCACCACGAGATGGAACGACGCCAGCGGGCGGGCCAGCCAGGCCCCGAACCATCCGATTCTCGGTCGCTGGGTCTGGTTCCCGGCCCGCCGCGGCGTCGCCGTCGTCATTCGGTTCTCCCGATGTCCTTCTCGTCCAGGGCCTGCACGGCGGCCACGAAGCTGCGGCCGCGGTGCGTGTAGTCGGCGAACATGTCCAGGGACGCCGCGGCCGGGGCCAGCAGCACGGTATCGCCGCGGTGGGCGAAGCCCGCCGCCACGCGCACCGCGCGCGCCATCACCGCTTCGGGCTCGATCTCGGTGAAGGGGTCACCCATCCGAGCATCGTCCCCCGAATTCAGCTCCACGACCGGCACATCGGGCGCGTGTCGCGTGAGTGCGGCCGCGATCGCCGGCGCGTCCTGGCCGAACAGCACGGCCGCGACGAGATGGTCGCGGCATTCCTCGATGAGGTCCTCGACGCTGGCGCCCTTGAGCTGACCGCCGGCCACCCAGATCACGCTGGGGTGGGCCAGGATCGACGAGCGCGCGGCGTGCGGGTTGGTGGCCTTGGAGTCGTCGATGAATTCCACGCCGGACAGCTCCCGCACGAAGGCCGCCCGGTGCGGTCCGACCTTGTGCTCCTGCAGGCCCTCCTTCACGAACTGCGGTGCCACGTCGATGGATCGGGTCAGAGCGGCGGCGGCCAGGGCGTCGGCCACACCGGCCGGGCCCTGCGGGCTGATGTCGCCGACCTCGGCCAGGATGGCGGCCTTGGTGAAGGCACGGTCGAGCAGCTTGCCGTCCACCACACCCAGCTCGCCGTCGGCGGGGACGCCGATGCGGAAGCCGACGGTGCGGCGCGCCTTGGACTTTCGCGCCAGCGCCGCGGCGACGGCGTCGTCCAGGCCGACCACGCCGACCCGTCCGGTCAGCGCGCGCGCCTTGGCGGCGGCGTAGGCGTCCAGGCCGCCGTGCCAATCCAGGTGATCCTCGGCCACGTTCAGCACCACGCCGGCCTCCGGGCGCACCGACGGCGCCCAGTGCAGCTGGAACGAGGACAGTTCCACCGCCAGGATCTGCGGGCCCGGAGTGCGGCGCAGCGCGTCCAGGATGGGCAGGCCGATATTGCCGCAGGCCACCGAGGGAATTCCGGCGGCGCGCAGGATGGAGTGCGTCATCTGGGTGGTGGTGGTCTTGCCGTTGGTGCCGGTCACCACCAGCCACTTGCGGACCGGGCCGTAGATCCGGGCCTGATCGACCCACCAGGCGAACTCGACATCGCCCCACACCGGAATGCCCTCGGCGACGGCCGAGACCAGCACCGGGGAGTCCGGCCGCCAGCCCGGGCTGGTGATCACCAGCGCGAAACGTTGCAGCGCATCGGGTTTGAGCAGGTCGGCGCTGGTGGCGGTGCCCAGGCCCAGTTCGGCGGCCTCGGTGAGCGCCTTCTCGCCGCTGTCGGTGACCACCGGGCGCGCGCCGATGTCCTGCAGCGGCTCGATCAGCGAGCGTCCGGAGACGCCCCAACCGGCCACCAGCACATCACGGCCACGCAGGAATTCGAGCATGGGCCCCGGCGACCGCAGGACCCTCGGAGAATGTTCGGACATTGCTCACTCACCCTGCCGCAGAAAGATATTCGCTGTAGAACAGGCCCAGTCCGATCGCCGAGGCCATACCGGCCAGCAACCAGAACCGGATGATGACCGAGGTCTCTGCCCACCCGCTCAGCTCGAAGTGGTGATGGAACGGTGCCATCTTGAACAGACGATTGCGCGTGGCGCGGAAGACCGCCACCTGCAGCACCACCGACGCGGCCTCGGCCACGAACAGCGCGCCGATGACGACCATCAGCAGCTCGGTGCGGGTGGTGATGGACAGGCCCGCGAGCAGACCGCCCAGCATCAGCGAGCCGGTGTCGCCCATGAAGATCTTGGCGGGCGCGGCATTCCACCATAGGAAGCCGATACAGGCCGCACCGCCGGCGGCGCAGACCAGGGCCAGATCGAGCGGATCCCGAACCTGGTAGCAGCCCGCGACCGCGTGCGCGGAGCAGGAGTTACGCCACTGCCAGAAGGTGATGATCATGTACGCGCCCAGCACCAGGCTCATCGAGCCGGCGGCCAGGCCGTCCAGGCCGTCGGTCAGGTTCACCGCGTTGGACCAGGCCACCACCAGCAGGCAGACGAATGCCAGGAAGACCACCACGCTCATCGAGAGCGTATTGATGTCACGCGTGTAGGACAGGCGCTTGTCACCGGGGGTCAGGCCGTGAATGTTCTTGAACTGCAGGGCCAGGACGCCGAAGACGACGGCCGCGGTGAGCTGGCCGATGTACTTGCCGGCGGCGGTCAGGCCCAGGTTGCGCTGCTTGCGCAGCTTGATCAGGTCATCGGTGAAGCCGACGAAGCCCAGCGCGGTGGCCAGGCCCATGACCAGCAGGCCCGAGGCCGAGGGGCCCGGCTCGCCGTAGGTCATGGAGATCAGGTGCGAACCGAGGTAGCCGGCCCACATGCCGATCATGATGGCCACGCCGCCCATGGTGGGGGTGCCGCGTTTGGCCTTGTGGCTCTCGGGGCCGTCGACCCGGATCTCCTGTCCGAAGCCCTGTTTGGCGAAGTAGCGGATCACCACGGGGGTCAGCAGGATGGAGACGGTCAGCGCGATGGCCGCCGACAAGAGGATCTGGGTCATCGCGCGGCCTCCTGATCCGCACCGATCAGATGGTCGGCGACCGTCCACAGGCCCGCGGAGTTCGAACCCTTCACCAGCACCACCGCACCCGGCTCCAATTCCTCGTCGAGCAGGGCGATGGCCGCGTCGATGTCCGGCACGTGGACGGCCTCCTCACCCCAGGAGCCCTCCTGCACCGCGCCCTGGAACAGGGCCCGCACGGGGCGGCCCTGGCCGACCACGACCAGCCGATCCACATCCAGGCGCACCACCAGGCGGCCGATCCGGTCGTGCTCGAGGACGGATTCCTCGCCCAGTTCCGCCATTTCGCCGAGTATCGCCCAGCTGGGGCGCGGCTCGGTCCCGGCCTTGGACATGGTGACCAGCGCCTTGAGCGCGGCGCGCACCGAATCCGGGTTGGCGTTGTAGGAGTCGTTGACGACGGTGACGCCGTCGGCACGGGTCCGCACGTCCATACGGTGCGCCGAGACGGCGGTAGCGCCGGACAGCGCCCGCGCGACGGTCGCGAGGTCCGCGCCCTGGTCCAGGGCGACGGCGGCCGCGGACAGCGCATTGCCGACCTGGTGCTCACCGTGCACGGCCAGCTGGATCTCGATCGATTCGCCGTTGGCGTGCAAGGTGAATCGGGCGCGGGCCCGATCGTCGAGCACCACGTCGGAGGCGCGGACATCGGCCTGCGCGGCGTGGCCGACGGTCACCACACGGGCGGCGGTCCGTTCGGCCATCTTGGCGACCAGGTGGTCGTCGGCGTTCAGGACGGCCAGGCCGGAGGCCGGAAGCGCCTCGACGAGTTCGCCTTTGGTCTGCGCGATGACCTCGCGGCTGCCGAACTCGCCCAGGTGCGCGGTGCCGACATTGAGCACCACACCCACGCCCGGCGGGGCGATCTCGGTCAGCGCCTTGATGTGCCCGGGCCCGCGGGCGGACAGCTCGAGCACCAGGAAGCGGGTGCCGGCGTCGGCGCGCAGCGCGGTCCACGGGTGGCCGAGCTCGTTGTTGAACGAACCGGGCGGGGCCACAACGGGTCCCAGCGGGGCAAGCGCCGCCGCCAGCAGATCCTTGGTGGAGGTCTTGCCCGCGGAACCGGTCACCCCGACCACCGTCAGGTTCCCGGCCCGGACCAGCCGGTCCACACTGACGCGGGCCAGCGCGGCCAGCGCGTCCAGCACCGCCGCGCCGGAGCCGTCGGTGTCGTGGGCCAGCGCGATGGCGCGCGTGTTCCCGGGGCGGGGTGTCACCACGATGGCGGGCACCCCGACGGGCCGGGCGGCCAGCACCGCGACCGCGCCCTGCGCGACGGCCTGCGCCGCGAAGTCGTGGCCGTCGGCGCGCTCACCGGGCAGCGCCAGGAACAGGTCACCGGAACCGATACGGCGCGAATCGAATTCGGCCGAGCCGGTGACCTTCGCCTCGGGATCGGGGGCGTCGTGCAGCGTGCCGCCGACGACCTCCGCGATCTCCCGCAAAGTCATCTCGATCATGAAAGCGTCAGGTCCCTCGTCTTTTCCGACAGGGCGGCCGCGAGTACCTCGCGGTCGTCGAACGGATGCTTCACGCCTGAAATCTCCTGCCCTGTCTCATGTCCCTTGCCCGCGACCAGCACCACGTCGCCGGGCTGCGCCCAGTCGACGGCGGTCTTGATCGCGGCCGCCCGGTCCCCAACCTCCCGGACCTCACCGCGTTCCGCGACCGGTACCTGTCTGGCACCGGCGAGCACCGCGGCGCGGATGGCGGCCGGGTCCTCGCTGCGCGGATTGTCGTCGGTAATGATGGCCAGGTCGCTGCCGCGCGCCGCCGCCGCACCCATCAGGGGCCGCTTGCCGGCATCGCGATCACCGCCCGCACCCACCACTACGGCCAGACGGCCCTCCCCCTTTTCGGCCAACCACGTGCGCAGGGTCGCCACGACCGATTCGATCGCGGCGGGCTTGTGCGCGTAATCGACCACGGCCAGAAACTCCTGACCCTTATCCACCCGCTGCATGCGGCCCGGCACATCAACCGTGCCGAGCGCCGCAGCGGCAGTCTCCGCCTCGACCCCGGCTGCCGCGCACACCGCGACGGCCAGGATTCCATTGGCGATGTTGTACGCACCCGGAAGCCGCAGCCGCACATCCACATTGACACCCGGCCCCGAAGCGGTGAACTCCTGGGTGCCGCCCAGTCCGGCGGTGGCCGCACCGGCGGTCCAGTCCGCGGGCACGCCCGGCCGGGTCGCCACGGTACGCAAGCGGCCGGTGGTATCACCGGATCCGGCTGCGAGACAGTCGGATACGTCGTCTGCCAGGCGCCGGCCCCACGTGTCGTCGACACAGATCACGGCCGTGCGCGCGGCTACCGACGGGCGCGCCGCGGCGGCCGAGTCCGGCCCGTCCGGAATGAACAGGCGGCGCTTGGCGGCGAAATAGTCCTCGAAATCGGAGTGGAAGTCGAGGTGGTCCTGGGACAGGTTGGTGAACGCGCCGACCGCGAAACTCACCCCGTCCACCCGGCCCAGCGCCAGGGCATGACTGGAGACCTCCATGACCACCGCGTCCACACCCCGCTCGACCATGAGCGCGAACATGGCGTGCAGCTGCGGAGCCTCGGGCGTGGTGAGCGCCGAGGGCACCCGGACGCCGCCGATACGGGTCTCGATGGTGCCGATCAGGGCGGTGCGCAGCCCGGCCGCGGCGAGCCCGGCCTCCACCAGATACGACGTGGTCGTCTTGCCGGACGTACCGGTGATACCGACGATGCGGAGTTTGCGAGACGGATCACTGTAAAGGGCCGAGGACAACTCGCCGAGCACCGTGCGCGGCGCGTCGTGTACGAGCACCGGGACGGCGATCTCGCCGATCAGTTCCGCGCCCGCCGGATCGGTGAACACCGCGACCGCGCCACGCTCGACCGCGTCGTGGGCGAAGCGCGCGCCGTGCGCGTGGGCTCCGGCCAGACTGGCGAACAGGTCACCCGGCAGCACCGCGTTCGAGCGCTGCTCGATGCCGGTGACCTGGATGTCCTCGAGAGCCACTGCGAATTCCGCGGGCCGCGCGCCCGTCAGCTCCGCCACCGCGCGCAGGGTGGTCGCCGGCGGCGCGGCGGGCCGAAGCACCTGCGGCTCCGCCGTTCTTCCGCTCGGCGGCTCTGCTCGATCACCGCTGTACGGAACCGACTGCGCGGGCACGAAGCTCCTCTCCAAGGGGCGGTCATATGCATGAATCGGTCCGGATGACCGGATCGACGTGTCAGGTTACCTGTGTTCGATCGACGCGCTATCGGCACGGCGGAGTTCCGTCACCCGCCGGTGTACGCACCGGCGGCGATGGGCGTCACAACCATCCGCTCCCTGCTCTAACTCGCCTGCAGAATCAGCTGTTTGGCAGGCGGCGACGGCGGGATGCGGTCGCGCTGCAACAGCCACGAGGCGATGCTGTGGAACAGGGGCGCGGCCGAACCGCCGCCACTGCCGTCGGAGCTGCGCACCGGCGCATCCAGCATCATGCCGATGACATAGCGGGGATTGTCGGCGGGGGCCATGCCCGCGAAGGTGATCCAGTAGCGGTCGCTGGAATAGCAGCGGCACTTCGGGTCGATCTGCTGGGCCGTGCCGGTCTTGCCCGCGATCTGATAGCCCTCCACGGCGGCCGGACTGCCGGTGCCGCTCTGGATACCACGCGGATCCTTCTGCACGATGGCCTGGAACATCTGGCGCAGCGTCTGCGCGGTCTGCGGGGTGACCACCCTGACGCCCTCCGGCGGCTCCTCCTCCGTGCGGGTGCCGTCCGGGGCGATCTTGGCCTTCACGATGCGCGGCGGCATCCGCACGCCGTCATTGGCGATGGCCTGGTACATGGCGGTCATCTGCAGGGTCGTCATCGAAAGGCCCTGGCCGATGGGCAGGTTGGCGAAGGTGGAGCCGGACCACTGGTCCCGGGCGGGCACCACGCCCGCGCTCTCACCCGGCAGCCCGACGCCGGTGCGCTGGCCCAGGCCGAACTTCTTGAGCATGTCGAAATAGCGGTCCTCGCCGACGCGCTGCGCCAGCATCAGGGTGCCCACGTTCGAGGACTTACCGAAGATGCCGGTGGTCGTGTAGGGGGCGACACCGTGCTCCCAGGCGTCGTGCACGGTGACGCCGCCCATGAAGATGCTGCCCGGAACCTGATGCACCTCATCGGGAGTGGTGAGGCCGTACTCGATGGCCGCGGCCGCGGTGACGATCTTGTTCACGGAGCCCGGCTCGAACACCTCCTGCACCGACGGATTGCCCAGATCGGTGGTGGACCAATACCGCGGTCCCATGGCGGGATTGAAGGTGTTGTCATTGGCCATCGCCAGCACCTGGCCGGTGTGCACGTCCAGCACCACCGCCGAGGCCGCGCTCGCGCCCGAGAGGTCCTTGGCCTGCTGCACCTGCTGCTGCACGTAGTACTGCAGATCCGAATCCAGGGTGAGCTCGAGGCCGTAGCCGTTCACCGCGGGCTGGCGATCACGCCACGAACCCGGGATCACCGCGCCGTCGGAGCCGCGGTCGTAGGTCTCCGAGCCGTCGGAGCCGGCCAGCAGCGCGTCCATCGAGGACTCCAGGCCGATCTGGCCGTGCCCGTCCCAGCCGGTCGCGCCGATCACATTGGCGGCCAGGGACCCACCCGGGTACTCGCGCATATCCTGCCGATCCATCCCGACCTCGGGGAACTGCAGAGTGATGTCCGAGGCGACCCGGGGGTCCACATTCCGCGCGAGGTACACGAACGGCTCGTCGCTCTTCAGCTTGGCCAGGATGTCCTTCTCAGGCGCGTCATTGCCCAGCTTCTCGTGAATGTATTTCGCGATGGCCGCCAGCCGATCATCCGGATCCGGCGCGGTCTTCGGCGTCTTGTCGTGCGCGTCCGCCAAATCCTTGCGCACCCGCACCGGCTGGAAGCTCAGCTCCTTCGCCGCGATGGTGAATGCCAGCGACTTCCCGTACCGATCCGTGATCGGCCCCCGGTTGGCCGGATCGGCCACCTTCACGGTGCGCTGGCTGGCCGCCTCCGCCGACAGCTTCGGCGCGGAAATACTCTGCACCCACAGCAATTGGATGGCCGCCACCGCGAGCGCCACCAGCATGACCAGCCGGCCCACCCCGAACCGGAAGCGCGTGCCCGAGTCCAATCCCGGAGCGGGCCGCGGTCTGGACTGCCGGCCCGGCCCCGAACCGGCACGGCCGGAACCCGACCGGCTCCGGCCGGCGGCGGCGACCCGCCCTCGACCGGAATCGGACCGGCCCCGGCCGGAATCGCGCCCGCGCCCCGCGCGGGTAGGGCTCATCGACCAGCCCCGTTCGCCGGCGCCGCGGCGCGGCTCATCGGGGCGCTCCGTTCGCCTGCACCTGCGGGTTCTGCGGAATCGTGATCGGCGCCGCCGGAACGGGATTCGCGGCGGTGGTGCTCGGCGGGGCGGGCGTCGTGGTCACCGGGACCACCCGCTCACCCTGAGCCTGCTGCAGCTTCGATGGCGGCGGGGGGGCCGGCGGCGTCGTGTTGAGCGGCGGTGCGGGCGCGCCCTCGGCGGGCTGCGGATTGCCGACCACGGTGACCTGACCGTCCGGGCCGATCACCAGCCGGGCCGGATCCTTGGCCGGGATCATGCCCAGTTCGGCTGCGCGCTTGGCCAATTCGGGAGCCGAATCGGCGGAGGCCACCTCACGCTGCAGCGCGTCCCGCTCGTCGGACAGCTTCTGGTTGGCGCGGCGCTGATCGCCGAGCTGATAGCTGTCCTCGGTGGCGCGGGTGGTGAGCAGCAGCGTCAGCGCCAGACCGCAGCCCAGCAGCGCGATGATGGTGGCCACGAAGGACATGCGGCCGCGCGGCATCGGATCGCTGCGCCGACCGCGGCGCATACCCGGCAGGTCGGCCCCGCCCTCCCGATTGCGCCGGCGCGCGTAGGCCCGTTGCGCCGCACCCGATTTCACCCGTTCGGCGGCCTGCACCCGGCGGGCCCCCCGGCCCGTCGCCTGCGTCCTGATCGTCATAGTGCGGCTCCGATCCAGCGGATGCCCGCTCGATGCGCCGTTCCACCCCGGAACCTCACGATTGCTCCTCCCCTACGATCCGTTCGGCCGCCCGCATGCGCACCGGAGCGGCCCGCGGGTTGTCCTCGATCTCCTGCTCGGTGGCCTTCTCCGCGCCGCGGGTCAGAATCCTGAATTCCGGTCCCATACCCGGCAATTCGACCGGCAGGCCCAGGGGGGTGCGCGATACCGACCGCTTGGCCAGCGCCGCCTTCACCACCCGGTCCTCCAGGGACTGGTAACTCATGACCACGATGCGGCCGCCCGGGGCCAGCGCGTCCAGCGCCGCGGGCAGCGCGGCCTCCAGGGACTCCAGTTCGCGGTTGACCTCCACCCGCAAGGCCTGGAAGGTGCGCTTGGCCGGATGCCCGCCCGTGCGCCGGGCCGCGGCCGGGATGGCGTCGTAGAGCAGCTCCACCAGCTGCGCGCTGGTGGTGAACGGGGTGCGCTGGCGACGCCGCACGATCTCGGCGGCGATCTTGCCCGCGAACCGTTCCTCACCATAGGTTTTCAGCACCCGGGCCAGCTCGCCGTGGCTGTAGGTGTTGAGCACGTCGGCGGCCGTGGGACCGGTGCTGGAGTCCATCCGCATGTCCAGCGGTGCGTCGATGGAGTAGGCGAAGCCGCGGTCGGCCTCGTCCAGCTGCATGGAGGACACACCCAGGTCCATCAGAATCGCGCTGACCGAACCCTTGTCGGGTAGCCCGGCCTGCTCCAGCGCGGGCGCGATGCCGTCATACCTGGTGTGCACCAGGGTGATCCGGTCCCGAAACGGGGCTAGTCGCTCGCCCGCCAGTTTCAGCGCCGCGGCGTCGCGATCCAGCCCGACCAGGCGGATGTTCGGGTACGTCTGCAGGAAGTACTCGGCATGACCGCCGAGCCCCAGCGTGCAGTCCAGGTAGACCGCACCCTCGGAATGCAGTGCGGGACCGAGGATTTCGTCGGCGCGATGAAGGAGAACCGGAACATGGCGGGGGCCGTCACTGCCTCGGTGCACGTCGACCTCCCGGAATTCCTGCCTCACGTTTCATTCGCACGGCCACCTGGGGTCGCTAGCGAAAAGGACCTTCGAATTGGGCGAATGCCCCGTGGTCTCTGACCGAAGCACCGCACCTGGCGTTGGGGAAGTACGTCAGGGTCGGTGTCGGGCAGAGGCCGCAGGGCACTCGCCTCGTTGCGGGCTAGAAGATCTCGCCCAGCGACTCGTCTCTGGCCTGCGAGTAATCCTCCTCGTGTTCGGCGAGGTAGGAATCCCACGCCGTCTTGTCCCATATTTCGAGGAAGTCGACCGAGCCGATCACCACGCAATCCTTGGACAGATTGGCGTAGCGGCGATGCTCGGCCGACAGCATGATCCGGCCCTGTGCGTCCGGACGCTGCTCATCACTGGAAGCGGCCAAGGCCCGGACGAATGCGCGGGCCTGCGGATTGGACCGGGATGCCGCCGCGGCTCTCCGCGCCAGCGCGGTGAACTCGTCCTTGGGATACACGGCAAGGCTGTGGTCCTGTCCCTTCGTGACCATCAACCCTCCCGCCAGCTCGTCCCGGAACTTCGCAGGCAACGTCAGTCGCCCTTTGTCGTCCAACCGAGGGGTATAGGTCCCGAGAAACAAGCCTCGACACCTCCTGCCGGATCACCCTCTCGACTGTTCGGCCTCCTGTAGTGCGGGCTCCACATTACCCCACTTTCCCCCACTTTCAATCGAAAGCGTCGGTGATCTCGGTCCCCACTTGGCTAACTTCGCAGGTCACACCAGCTATCACCGAGGTGGGGGAGATTTCGCCCAGTTCCCCCGACACGCGCGACGCGCGCCGGCGGGCATCCGAAAACCGCCAGCAAACCCGCAGATAGCGTGCATTTCCGGCATTCGTGGGGCGCGGTCGGGAAGCCCCGTGGGGAGGTGTGGGGAGTCCCCGACCGCACCCGACACGCCGAATCGGCGCCAACGAGAAACGCCGTGGCGCCACACCTCAAATCGGTGTGGCGCCACGGCGTGTCGCTGGATATTCAGTTAGCCGATCACGGTCCGCTGCCGCGCGGCGCCGAAAGCCTTCGGCGGCACGGCAGCCCGGTCAACTGTCCTGTTCGAACCTCTTGCGGAACCGGTCCTCCATCCGCGCGGAGAACCCGCCCTGCTTCCGGGGCTTCCCGCGGCCGGCGCCGGGAGCGCCACCCGCGCTGGGATGCGCATCGGAGCCGCGACTGCTCGGCGCACCCATCCGAGGGCCACCGATCAGCAACAGCACACCCGCGCTGAACATGACGATGAATCCGACCAGACTGATGATCGGGAAGCCGCCCGGCTTGAACGGTGCGGCAATACCGGCCACCAATAGGAACAGACCGAGGACGAACAGGGCGGCCGCCTGAAGTCTGCGTCGACCGGTGGCAGAACGTAACCGTCCACCCCGAACAGTCGAGGCGAACTTCGGATCCTCAGCATAGAGCGCGCTCTCGATCTGTTCGAGCATGCGCTGCTCGTGCTCGGAGAGTGGCACGGTACCTCCCCCGGCACTAGGTGGTGGCGGTCGCCTCCGGGTAAGCGACGGATAGCCGACCTTGGCGGCTGTCTGTCACCAATAATACGAGTTCGATCAGACCGCGACCACCTACTCGCCGATACTCACGCCAGCATTCCGGTTACCCACCCTGAACTGGGGCGCAGGCGGGCGGCGGCGGCCAGCAGGTCCGCCACGTCGTGCAGGAATGCGTTTACCCGCGAAGCGAACTCGTCCGCGCGGCGATCGTCGATGGGCCGCGGCAACCCGGCCTCCAGGGCCGCTCTGGTCTCGGATTGACCGGTGAAATAGTCCGCCCACATCACGAATTCCGGTGCCGCGCGCTGCATCAGGACCCAGGCGTTGCGAGAACGCGCGCGGGGCGCGCGGTCTGCCCCTGTGAGGGCCAGCACAGCGCCCGCACCGCGCAGGGCGGCGAGGTAGGCCGTACGAAAGCGCTCCGCCGGGTCGGTTTCCCCCTGGGCTGCCAGCAATAGACCGTCCGCCTTGCGCAGTAGATCGCCGGCGCGGCCGGGATGGCCCGGTCGTTCAGTTTTCCCGCTCATTTCGGGTACCTCCCCACTCGTACACCTGATTCGCCTTCCAGGAGGACATCCGGTCCCGATCAGGCATTTCGCCCGCCGGAAAGATCGAACAGATATTCGAAGGTTTCTCGTGCGTTTGAATATAGAGAGACCCACCGACAAGTTGACGCCTCCGCGTGGCGCTACTGTCGACCCATCCGTCCGCGCCAACGAGAGTTGCGTCCAGCCGATGACCGCAGTCACCCCCAAACCGACGCCCGCGCCCGTGGTGGTCGACCTGTCGGCCGCTACCCTGCGGCACCGGCTGCACGACGCCCTCTCGGTCTACGTGGCGGCGATGGACTACCCGCGCGGCACCGAACACCAGCGCGCGCCCATGTGGACCGAGCACACCACCCGGCCCGGCTGGCAGGCGGTGGCGGCGGTGCTGCCCGACGACGACGGACGGCTCGACCTGCGCACCGCGCCCATCGTGGCCATCGCCTACGGGTATCACGGCGCGCCGCACCAGTGGTGGCACCAGCAGGTGTACAGCGGCATGCGGCGCACCGGATGGCCTGAACACGCCGCACGAGAACTGCTTTCGGACTACTTCGAACTCACCGAGCTGCACGTGCACCCGGCGGCCCAGGGCCGCGGGCTCGGCGAGATCCTGCTCACCCGGCTGCTGCAGAACCGGCCCGAGCCGACCGTGCTGCTGTCCACACCCGAGGTGGATCGGGAATCCAACCGGGCCTGGCGGCTGTATCGGCGGCAGGGGTTCGGAGATGTGGTGCGGCACTTCATCTTCTCCGGCGACACCCGGCGCTTCGCGGTGCTCGGCCGGCGGCTGCCCCTGTGAGCCGCGGCGACCTCGGCGCCCGCCGCGTCGTCATCGTCGGTTCCGGGCACAATGCGCTGGTCGCGGCCTGCTATCTGGCGCGGGCCGGGCATCGGGTCGAGGTGCTCGAGCGCGACACCGTGCTGGGCGGGGCGGTGTCCACCGTGGAACGGTTCCCGGGTCACCTGGTCGATCGGGGCTCGTCGGCGCACATCATGATCCGGCACACCGGGATCATCGAGGAACTGGAGCTGGCCCGGTTCGGGCTGCGGTACATCGACTGCGACCCATGGGCTTTCGCGCCCGCACCGCCCGGGAGCGGGCTGCCGCCGATCGTGTTCCATCGCGATGTGGACCGGACCTGCGCGTCCATCGCGGCGGCGTGCGGGGAACGGGATGCCGAGGCGTATCGACGGTTCGTGACGGTGTGGGGGCCGCGCAGCGCCCGGGTGATGCGGGCGTTCTCGGCGACGCCGACGGGCGGGAACCTGCTGAAGGCGTTCTGGGGCATGGACCCTCGCGAGGCCGCCGGGGCGACCGGCCGCACCAGTGCCGGGGCCCTGTCGCGGGAGATGATGCAGACCGGAGACGCGTTGCTGGACAGCCTCTTCGACAGTGAACGGCTCAAGGCCGCGCTGGCCTGGTTCGGCGCACAGTCCGGGCCACCCATGTCCGAACCCGGGTCCGCGCCCATGGTGGGATTCGCGGCACTCATGCACACACTGCCGCCTGGACGGGCGGTCGGCGGCAGCGGGGCGCTGACGACGGCGCTGGTGGCGCGGCTGAAGTCCGACGGCGGCATCGTGAGCGCCGGGGACGCGGTCACCGCCATCGCCCGGACCGGGGACGCCTGGGAGGTGCGCACCGCGGACGGGCGAAACGTGCAGGCGGACACCGTGATCGCGGGCACCCACATCCTCACCACGCTGAACCTGTTGGAGCAGGGCGGATTCGACGCCAGGGTGCTCGCCGGCTGGCGGCGGCGCATCCGGGTGGGGCCGGGCATCGGCATGGTGGTGCGGGCCGCACTCAGCGACCTGCCCCGGTATCCGGGCGCGGAGACCGCCGAGTCCGCCCACGGGCTGCAGCTTCTCGTCACCGATCGCCGCGACCTGCGCCGCGCGCACGGCGCCGCGCTGGCCGGGGATCTGCCGCCGCGACCGGTCGTGCTGGCCATGAGTTTCAGCGCCCTGGATCCGAGCATCGCGCCCGCGGGCGAGCATCAGGTCACGCTGTGGTCGCAGTGGCATCCCTATGACCTGGCCGACGGCACCGCCTGGTCCGCGCACGCCGACCGCGAGGCCGACCGCATCATCGCCGAAGTCGACGCGCACGCACCGGGATTCGCCGGGACGGTGACGCAGCGCTTCGTCCAGACGCCCGCCGACCTGGAACGCGAGATGGGCCTGCTGGGCGGCAATGTCATGCACGTCGAGATGTCCATCGACCAGATGTTCATGTGGCGGCCGTTGCCCGAACTCTCGGGGCAGCGGGTTCCGGGGGCGCCGGGGCTGTACCTCACGGGCGCGTCCACGCATCCCGGCGGCGGCGTCTCCGGTGCGAGCGGACGCAGCGCGGCCCGCCTGGTCGAACACGACCTGCGACCGCGCCGCCTCCTCGCGCCGCGTCGATGACGGACCCCGGACTATCCTGCTCCGCCGCGAATCCGGTTGCGGCTGAACCGGAGCCGACGGCACCCGGCGGCGATACCGCATGGCGGACCGGCGCGCGGCCCGCCTCCTGTACGGCGCCGGCGGTGACGTGGCCCGCACCGCACCCTCGACGGCCGGTTCGCGGATGCCGTCCCGTTTCGACCATCCGGCCGCCGAGCAGTCGCGGGTCCGACACGGCGACCGGCCCGGAGATCGGCTGATCGGGACATGGTGGGCAGCCGGATGCATACGTTGACCGCGGCGGCCGACCAGGCCACGAGGATCACTGCGATCCCGGCGGTGTTGCTGGTGCTGATGCAGATTGCGTATCCGCTGTCGCACGGGGTGGTGCGGGATCGGGTGACCGTGGCGGTCGTATTGCTCTCGCTGGGGACGGCCCTCGTGCATGCCGGGGTGACGCACGGGGTGCGGTGGGCTGTGGGTTTGCTGGCGATCGTGTCCGGGATCGGGTTCGGTGCGGAGGCGCTGGGGATCGCGACCGGGTTCCCGTTCGGTAGCTACGACTATGCGAGCGGGCGGCTGGGGCCCGAGCTGCTCGGGGTGCCGCTGATCGTGCCGCTGGCCTGGACCGGTGGCCTGTATCCGGTGTGGGTGGTGGCCGGGATACTGGTTCGTGGTGCGGCCGGACGGATTTCGCTGACGGCGCTCGGGGCCGTCGGGTGGGATCTGTTCCTGGATCCACAGATGGTCGCGGATGGGCGGTGGACGTGGCGCTCGACGGTAGCCGGACTGCCCGGGCTGGGCCAGATTCCGGTTACCAACTATGCCGGCTGGTTCGCGGTCGCGCTGGCGATGGCGGGATTGCTGGAGTGGTGGGATCGGACCGCTCCGGATACCGGCGCGGCGCGAATGGTGCCGGTGGCGTTGTTCCTGTGGACCTGGCTGGGCTCGACGCTGGCGCACGCGGTGTTCCTGGGGCTGCCGATCTCGGCCGGCTACGGGTTCTGTGGGCTCGGTCTGCTGGGGATTCCGCTGGTTCGGACGCTGAGCGCCCGTCGAATCACCCTGTGGCCCGGGGCGCATGGCACGATGTGACCCGTGCAGCCGAGTCCCAACATGTCGACAGCAGAGGAAACGCCCGAATCCATGACACCGTCGGATCCCAGCGCATCGGGAGCGCGGCGACCGCGCCGGTGGGTGCGGATGCTGGCCGTAGTCCTGTTCGCGGGGCTCGCCGTCATGCTGACCGGATGCCTGCGGGTGCAGGTGTCGATGGGTGTGTCCTCCAATGACCGGGTGTCGGGCCGCATCGTCGCGGCGGCCGTGCCCCAGAACGACAAGGACAAGGGGCCGCAGCTGAAGGCGCCCGACGGCTTGCAGGGCAAGGTGCGGGTGGATTCCTACACGCAGGACGGATACGTCGGCAGCCAGGTGTATTTCGACGACCTCACCTTCGGTGAGGTGCAGCAGCTGGGCGGCATGTCCGACCAGACCTCCGGCATGTTCAACCTGGTCTTCAGCCGCACCGGCGACCTGGTCACCCTGACCGGCCGGGTGGACCTGAAGAGCCTGCCGCCCCAGGGTTCCGACGTGCAGCTGACCGTGGCCTTCCCGGCGCGCGTCGCCACCACCAACGGCACCCGCGAGGGCGACTCCGTGGTGTCCTGGAAGCTTCCCGCCGGCGATGTCAGCACGCTGCGCGCGGAAGTCGGCTACGCGGACCCGAATACGCGCTCCTTCGCCGGCTGGGCGGGCATCGTCGGCGGCATCACCCTCGCGGTGGCGGCCGTGGTCGCGGTCCTCGCCTTCATGACCCGCAACCCCGACCCGCCGGCCTACGTCCGCGCGGCCCGCTGGCTGCGCCCCGATCGCACCAAGACTCGATGACCCTCGCCGCCAGGGCGGTGGCGGCCGGTAGCGCCGTCGCCGCCCTCGGCGCCGCCACCGCCCTGGCGAACCGCCTCGGCACCCGCCGCCTCCGGCCGGCCGACCGACCCGTCACCGAACCGGTCACGGTCTGCGTCCCCGCTCGCAACGAGGCCGCCCGCATCCCCGCCCTCATCGCCGATCTGCGTGCCCAGCAGGGCATTCCACGGCTCCGGATCCTCATCCTCGACGACGGCTCCACCGACGGCACCACCGCCGCCGCCCGCACCGCCATCGGCGACGACAACCGATTCCTGCTCTCCCGCAACGACATCGATCCCGCCCCCGGCTGGACCGGCAAGACCGCCGCCTGCGCCCGCCTGGCCGATCTCGCCCTCGAGCCGCCCACATCCGGATCCCGCGCCGGCGCGCTGATCTTCCTCGACGCCGACATCCGACTCGCGCCCGCCGCGCTGGCGGCAGCCGTGCGCGAATTGCGTTCGGCCCCAGCGGACCTGGTGTGCCCGTGGCCTCGGCAGCGCGCCGAATCGCCCGTGGAGCGCCTCATCCAGCCGCTCCTGTGCTGGTCCTGGGCCTCGACCTTGCCCGTCGCCCTGGCCAACCGCACCCTGCGCCCCTCGATGGCCGTAGCCTGCGGCCAGTTCCTGGTCTTCGACGCCGCGGCCTACGCCGCCCTCGGTGGTCACGCGACCGTCGCCGACAGCATGACCGAAGACCTGGCGATCGCCCGCCGCCTCCGCCGCAGCGGAGGCCACACCGCCCTGGTTACGGCGGGTCCCCTCGCCGAAACACGGATGTACCGCAACGCCAATGAACTGACCGAGGGATACACCCGCTGGCTGTGGTCCGCCTACGGCGGCCCGGCCGGCAGCCTCGCGGTCGGTTCGATTGCGGCCCTGGCGTTCTGGGCCCCGCCACTGGCAGCGATCTGCGGGCGGGGGCGGCTGCGCCGGATGGGACTGCTGGGTTACGGCGCAGCGGTCACCGCCCGGCTGCTGGCCCGCTCGACCGAGAGCGGGGGCACCCCGGGCAGCGCGGATGTCGTTGCCGCGCTGGCACACCCGTTGTCGGTCGCGGTCTACCTGACGCTGTCGGCCCGCTCCCATCGCGCGCACCGGGCGGGCGGGCTGCGCTGGAGGGACCGCCCGCTCGGCACCCGCTGACCCTGCCCGTCAGGAGACGGGGGCCATGCCGATGGTCGGGAGGAAGAAGCAGGTGGAGGTGCCGTTGCGAACGGTGCCGAAGACGGCGGCGAGGACGGTGCCGGAGCCGGTGGTGACGGGGACCGCGCGGACGCCGCCGACGGGGAGCGCGGCGGTGAAGTAGTCGTGGACGGCCTGTTCGACCGTGGGGCGGAGTTCGGCGGGGACCTGGGGCGGGATCATGGCGTTGAGGACCTGACTCAGGGGACCCATGGGGACGAGGCCGCCGCGGCCGGTGGACAGGTTGAACCAGGCGACCTGCATGCCGGAGGTGTCGGCGCCGTCGGGGCTGATGCCGTAGGGGACGAAGGCGAACATGGTCTGACCCGCCTTGACGGCCGAAAGATCGAGGCCGGGAATGGACACCGTGTACTTGGGCCACGGGCCGGGGATGGCGCCCGCCACGCCGGGGGCGATGCCGAGGGTGGTGCCGCCGAGGCAGAAGGGGGAGGCGGTCGGGTAGAGGAAGGGCTGGATGCCCAGGGCCTTCAAGCCGTCGACGGCTTGATCGTAGGCCGAGAGCCAGTCGGATGGGCCGGCGGTATTGGATCTGGCCGATCGATCGGACCCGGCGGTATTGCCCACGGCGGTGATGGCTGCCAGGGCGGCGGCCGCCTCCTGGGTTACGGCCGCCGCGGGCGAATCGGCGGGGGCCGCGGCGGCCGGGCCGGCCAGGGTTGCCGGACCGGCGGCAGTCAGGACGGCGCAGGCGCCGACAGCGCCTGCGACACGGACGAGACTGTGGAACACGGACATGGATAGCTCCCCTCGAGGTCACGAATCGAGGGCGACGCTACTCCGCTGACCAGCACATACCTGGGATTTGATCCGGCATGCCGGGTGGCTGGATCAGGCGTTCGCCGGAGTCGCCGACATGGTGTAACCAAGGTTCGCTAGAACTTCGCTGGTGGTCTTGGCGAAATTCAGCGTGATGAAATGCAGGCAGGGCGCGCCCTCGGCGATGAGGCGCTGGGCCATCTCCGTGGCGATCTCGATGCCGACCTCGCGGACCGCGGCGCGATCCTCCTCCGGCCCGTCGCCCGCGGCCTTCCGCAGCCGCTCCATCACCGCGGCCGGCAGCGGACGGCCCGACAGCTCCTCCGCGCGCTGCACCGTGCGCAGCGAGGTGACCGGCATGAGCTCGGGAATGATCGGCTTGGCGCCCTCGACCGGATCGCAGGCGATGGCCCGATCCCGCAGGCGCAGATAGTGCTCCACGTCGAAGAACATCTGGGTGATCGAATACTCCGCGCCCGCACGGAGTTTCGACACCAGGAAGTGGGTGTCCTGGTCGAGGTCGGTGGAGCGCGGGTGGCCCTGCGGGAACGAGGCCACACCCACATGGAAGTCGCCCAGGTCACGGACGATGCGCACGAGTTCGTCGGCGTACTCGACGCCCTCGGGGTGCTTGACCCACTCCCCCAGCACGTCGCCGGGCGGATCGCCGCGCAGTACCAGCAGATTCCGGATGCCGGCGTCGGCGTAGGCGCCGACGATCGACCGCAGCTCGGCAACCGAGTGATCCACCGCGGTCAGGTGCGCGACCGTGAGCAGCGTGGTCTCACGCGCCAGCTGGCCGGTGACCCGGATGGTGCGATCGCGGGTGGAGCCGCCCGCACCGTAGGTCATGGACACGAAGGCCGGGTGCAGCCGCTCGAACTCGCGTGCGGCCCGCCACAGCCGTGCCTCACCGGCGGCGTCGCGCGGCGGATTGAACTCGACCGAGAACGGAATCGACCCGTCCGGGCGCGGGCCCAGCTGCTGAACTATGGAGCGAGTTCCGGACGCCCGAGGCGTGCGGGAAACTCGGCCTGGGGTCGAATATCCCCGTACATTGTCGAAACTCACGCGAACATTTTACGGGCCCGCACCGGGTGCTGGACCGCGACCTGCGCTTATCCCAGCAGGTGAGACCGATTCGAACCCGACCGATTCCCGTCGGCGACACGGTGGTCGGTAGAGTCGGACACAACCCCGCTGGCTGCGCATGCGCCGCGCCGCGGCTCTCACCAAGGAGGCTCCCCTGTCCGCCGGACCCGGTACCCCGACCCGCCACCCGGTCGGCGCGGGATCACTCGTCGCCGCCGTGGAGGACCGTCTCATCGCCTTCTTCCGCACCCGGGAACCGATCGTCGCGCCGCTCGGACCGGTGTTCCTGGATGCGGCGGCGGCCCTGGAGGACTTCGTCATTCGCGGCGGCAAGCGGACCCGGCCCTCCTTCGCGTGGACCGGCTGGCTGGGCGCGGGCCGCAGCGCCGAGGACCCCGACGCCGACGCCGTGCTCACCGCGTGCTCGGCGCTGGAACTGGTGCAGGCGTGCGCGCTCATCCACGACGACATCATCGACTCCTCGCGCACCCGGCGTGGCTTCCCGACCGTGCACGTGGATTACGAACAGCGGCACCGGGATCAGCGCTGGGTGGGTGACAGCGACCACTACGGCGTGAGCGTCGCCATCCTCATCGGCGATCTGGCCCTGGCCTGGGCCGACGACATGACCCGCGACGCCGGCCTGCCCGCCGACGCCGCCGCGCGCTTCGCCCCGGTGTGGGCGGCCATGCGCACCGAGGTGCTGGGCGGTCAGCTGCTCGACATCCACGGCGAGTCCGCCGGCGACGAGACCGTGGAGGCCGCGCTGCGGATCAACCGGTACAAGACCGCGGCATACACCATCGAGCGCCCGCTGCACCTGGGCGCGGCGCTGGCCGGGGCCTCCCCCGAGCTGGTCGCCGCCTACCGCGAATTCGGCACCGATATCGGCATCGCCTTCCAACTGCGCGACGACCTGCTCGGCGTCTTCGGCGATCCCGCCGTCACCGGCAAGCCCTCCGGCGACGACCTGCGCGAGGGCAAGCGCACCGTCCTCATCGCCGAGGCCCTGCGGCGCGCCGACGCCACCGCCCCGGCCGCCGCGGACCTCATCCGCTCCAGCCTCGGCACCGACATCACCCCCGAGCAGGTCGCCGAATTGCGTACGGTCCTCACCGAACTCGGCGCGGCCGACGCCGTGGAGAAGCGGATCGGCTCGCTCACCGACCAGGCGCTCACCGCCCTGGACGCCAGCACCGCCACCCCGGACGCCAAACGGCAGCTGCGCGCCATGGCCCTGGCCGCCACCGCGCGCTCCTACTGACCGGCCGGGTGCGAGGGTGCGGGGCATGAGAACTGTTGGGGGACCGGCCGATCGGGTCGTGGTGATCGGTGCCGGACTGTCCGGGCTGGCCGCCGCGCTGCACCTGGTGGCGGCCGGACGGCAGGTGACCATCCTGGAACGCGATGATCGCCCGGGCGGGCGGGTCGGCGCGTATCGCGGACCGGACTACGAGATCGACTCCGGGGCAACGATTCTCACCCTGCCCGAGCTCATCGACGAGACGCTCGCGGTGGTCGGGCAGACGCGCGAGTCGGTCGGCCTGCGGATCCTGGATCTGGCCCCGGCGTATCGGGCGCGGTTCGCGGACGGCTCCGAGATCGGCGTCTACTCCGACGAGGACCAGATGGCGGCCGAGGTCGCGCAGGTGCGCGGGCCGGGCACGGCGCACCGCTACCGGCTGCTGCGCGGCTGGCTGAAAGACGTGTACGAGGCCGAGTTCCGGCAGTTCATGGACACCAACTTCGATTCCCCGCTGGACATGGTGCGGATTCCGGAGAAGCGGGTGGCGCTGGCGAAACTGGTGCGGCTCGGCGCGTTCGGGCGGCTCGGGCCCAAGGTCCGGCGACTGGTGCGGGACCCGGAGGTGGCGCGGCTGTTCAGCTTCCAGGCCCTGTTCGCGGGGATGGCGCCGAACCGGGCGCTCGGGGTGTACGGCGCGATCCCGTACATGGACACCTGCCTGGGCGTCACCTACCCCGAGGGCGGGATGCGGGCCATCGCCCAGGCGCTCGGCCGCGCGTTCACCGCCGCGGGCGGGACGCTCGAACTGAACGCCGAGGTGATCGGCATCGACTACGCAGGCCGGCGGGCCACCGCCGTGCGCACCGCAGACGGACGGGTCTTCGACTGCGACGCCGTCGTGGTGACCGCCGACCTCGGATCGCTGCCGCGCTTCGGGCTGCGGCGCCGGATCGGACTGCGGGCCTCACCGTCGGCGGTGGTGGCGCACGGCACGATTCCGGCCGCCGTCGCCCAGAGTTGGCCCGTGCAGGCGCATCACACCATCGACTTCGGCCAGGAGTGGGACCGGACCTTCCGCGAGATCGCCGCCCGGCGCGGCCACGGGCGGCTGATGAGCGATCCCTCGCTGCTGCTCACCCGGCCCGCGCTCACCGATCCGACCCTCTACATCGAGCGCGCTGAACAGCACATCGACCGGGACGGGCACCTGCGCGACACCGTGCGCTACGAGCCGCTCTCGCTGCTGGCCCCGTGCCCGAATCTCGACGCCGCGCCCCTGGCCTGGGAACAGCTCGGCCCCCACTACCTGCGCGAACTGCTCGCCGCCCTGGAAGAGCGCGGCTATCAAGGCATTTCGCGATACTTCCGGATCGACCACCTCGACACCCCGCGCACCTGGCGGGACAAGGGCATGATCGCCGGCACCCCGTTCTCGGCCGCGCACCTGTTCCGGCAGACCGGGCCGTTCCGCACCCGGAATCTGGTGCGGGGCCGCGCGAATGTGGTTCTCGCAGGCTCGGGCACCGTGCCCGGTGTCGGCGTGCCGACCGTGCTGTTGTCCGGGAAACTGGCAGCGGCGCGCCTGACTGGCGATCCACGACATGCCGGTATCGGATCCGCCGACTCCGGGGCTGTGGCCCCCGCGCCCACACACTAGACTGACCGCGTCCTGAACCAACGCGGCTGCCGCCGCCTACCTTTCCGGGGGGAACGACCGCCTATGCCGACCCCCTCCATGGACGCCGCCACCCCGGAGGCCGCGGGCGCCACGCGCCTCGCACCGGCCGAACCGGCCATCCCGAGCGCCCCCGCCACCGAGGGCACCGCCACGCAGCGCTGGCTGCGCCACGCCTCCGACTTCACCCGCAGCCCCGAGGGACACGCGGCGACGCTCGGATTCTTCGGCGCCCTGCTGATCACCTTCGGCGGGTTCGGCGCGGGCAGTGTGCGGCGCAGCGACCCGCTGCTCGAGGTCATGCACCTGTCGTGGCTGCGGTTCGGGCATGGGCTGGTGCTGTCGTCGGTGTTCGTGTGGCTCGGCGTCATCGCCATGATCACCGCGTGGGTCCGGCTGGGGCGCATCGTGATCGGCAAGCAGCCGGGCGCCACCGTGTCGCTCAACGAACTGCGCGCCATCGTCGGCATCTGGATCTTCCCGCTGCTGTTCTCGGTCCCCCTGTTCAGCCGCGACGCCTACTCGTATCTGGCCCAGGGCGCGATGCTCCGCGACCACATCAACCCGTACGTGTTCGGTCCGTCGGAGTTGAAGGCGAATGCCGCTGCGGTACTGGACAATGTGAGCCCCGTCTGGCTCAACACGACCGCGCCGTACGGTCCGGTCTTCCTGCTGATCGGGCGGGCCATCACCACCATCACCGGTGACAATGTGGTGGCGGGCACCATCGCGCTGCGGCTGGTGATGCTGCCGGGTCTGGTGCTGATGGTGTGGGCGATCCCACATCTGACCAAGCATCTGGGCGGCAAGCCGACCATCGCGCTGTGGCTGGCGGTGCTGAATCCGCTGGTGCTGATCCACCTGATCGGCGGCGTGCACAACGAGATGCTGATGGTGGGCCTGATGGCCGCGGGCATCGCGCTGGTGCTCGAGCATCATCACGTGGCGGGCATCGTGGTGGTCGCGATCGGGGTGGCGGTGAAGGCGACCGCCGGTGTGGCACTGCCCTTCCTGGTGTGGATCTGGATGATTCACGAACGCGAGCGACGCGCGGCGCAGGACGAGGGCGATCTGCCGCATCCGATCCGCACCTTCGCCAAGATCACCGCGCTCGGCGTGGCCATCTTCGCGGCCGTGTTCGCGCTGGCCACCTGGGCCACCGGCCTGCGGGACCACCAGATCGGCTGGCTCACCGCGCTGTCCGGGTCCAAGAAGATCATCAACTGGCTGTCGCTGCCGACCATCATGGCGCACGTGGTCAGCTGGGTGACCCCGCTGCCGTTGGAGTCGGTGCTGCCGTGGACTCGCACCCTGTGCGCGGTCGTGATGGTGGCCGGCCTGGTGTGGGCCTGGTGGCGGTTCAGGAATAGTGAGCGGGAGGCCGTGCTCGGCATTCTCGTCGCGTTCGTGGCCATCGTGATCCTCTCGCCCGCGGCATTGCCCTGGTACTACTCGTGGCCGCTGGCGCTGGCCGCCGGATTCGCGCTGTCCACCCGGACCCTGCAGGTGCTGGTGGGGTTGTGCACCTGGCTCATGCTGGTGTTCCAGCCGGACGGTTCGCCCGTGACCAATTCCGTGCACGGCACGCTGGCCATCCTCGCGGCCGTGGTGGCGGCGCTGTCGCTGTGCACGATGGATCCGCTGAAGCTGCGGGCCGCCCGCCCGGCCGATCAGCTCGGCGTCGCGCCCGCGCCCGGCCCGGCGTGAACCAGCCCGCCGTGCCCGACCGGACCGTACTGCCGGATTCCGGACGACTCGACCGCGCCTACCGCGACTGCCGCCGGATCGCGGCCGCCCACGGCCGCACCTACTTCCTGGCTACCCGGCTGCTGGAACCGGAGCGAAGACCGGCCGTGCACGCGCTGTACGCCTTCGCCCGGACGGTCGACGACATCGTCGACGCGAGCGACGCGCCCAGTCGCGCAGCGGAATCCGCGGCGCGACTGGATCGGATCGAACACGAGCTGCGGGCCCGCCTGGTGAACGCGCCCATCGACGCGGGCGACAGGCCCGAGGACCCGGCGCTGCTCGCGGTGTCCGACACCATCCGCAGGTATTCGATTGCCGCCGAACACTTCTGGGTGTTCCTGGACTCCATGCGCATGGACATCCCCGGCGGGCCGCAGTATCGCGACCGCTACCCCACCATGGCCGACCTGCGCGACTACATGCGCGGCTCGGCGGCCGCCATCGGACTGCAACTACTGCCGGTACTGGGCACCGTCGTCCCGGTGGCCAATGCCGAACCCGCGGCGGCGGCGCTGGGAGAGGCCTTCCAGCTCACCAACTTCCTGCGCGATATCGGCGAGGACCTCGATCGCGGGCGGGTATACCTGCCCGCCGACGAACTGGCGGCCTTCGGTGTGGACGCCGGACTACTACATCACTGCCGGGAATCCGGCCGCACGGACCCGCGGGTCCGACGCGCGCTGGCCCACCTGATCGCCGTCAACCGCGGCGTCTACCGCCGCGCCACCCCTGGCATAGAACTGCTCAGCCCCCGCGTGCGCCCGGCCATCCGTACCGCGGCCACGCTCTACGGCGGCATCCTCGACGAGATCGAACGCGCCGACTACGCCGTCTTCACCCGCCGAGCGGTGGTACCGCGGCATCGCCGGTTACGCGTCGCGGCACAGGAACTTGCCACTACCCGGCGCGTCAACCAGAACTGACTGCGGGCCGCTCGAAACACGACACGACCCGCAGGTGTCCCGATCGCTGGGCGCCAACTGATTTGGCGCCGTGCGGGTAACTCGTCGGGTACGCCCATAAGCCAACCCGCTCCCTACCGTCGGCCCGGCGACCTACGTGAGGGGGCTCCCCACGACCGGCAAGAGGCGCGGAGAGGCGGATGAGCCGCGGGGAGGCGGGAGGCGGCTCAGAAGGGGTCGGCCGCGGCGCGGCGCAGGACCTCACGGGCCAGCGGGCCGTGGATGGCGTCGATGGGACGGCCGGGGAGGCTGTCGTCCTCGGTGTAGATCCACTCGAGGATTTCCTCGTCGGTGTACTTGCCGTCGCGCATCACCGTGATCAGACCGGTCAGATGCTTGGCGACGGCGCCCGTGGAGTCGAAGAACTCCTTCGGGATACCGGCCACGCCGTCCCGGCGGACGGCGAGGATCTGGTGGTCGCGCAGCATCTGGTGAACCCGGGTGACCACCATGCCCAACTGGTCGGCCACGTCGGGCAGCGGGATCAGGGTCACCGAATCCGGCAGGACGTCTTCGCTGCATGGAAAGGCACTCACGCCGACCACGGTAGTCTCTCGCGTCGCGACCGTCGCATCACACCCCGACGCGACTACCATCGGGTGAGCCGCACCGGGCGGACTCGGGAAAATCGGAAGGGTTGCAGTTTGATCGGCCAGATGCTGGAAGGGCGCTACCGCATCGATGCGCCGATCGCGCGTGGTGGCATGTCCATGGTGTTCCGGGGGGTGGACACCAGATTGGATCGACCGGTCGCCATCAAGGTGATGGACCCGAAGTTCGCCAGCGATCCGCAATTCCTCACCCGCTTCGAGCTCGAGGCGCGGGCCGTGGCCAAACTCAAGCACCCGTCGCTGGTCGCGGTCTACGACCAGGGCGTGGACGGCGACCATCCGTTCCTCATCATGGAACTGGTCGAGGGCGGCACCCTGCGCGAACTACTGCGCGAACGCGGGCCCATGCCCCCGCACGCGGTGCGCGCCGTCGCCGAGCCCGTGCTCTACGCCATCGGCGTGGCCCACGCGGCCGGGCTGGTGCACCGCGACATCAAACCGGAGAACGTGCTCATCTCCGACTCCGGCGAGGTGAAGATCGCCGACTTCGGGCTGGTGCGCGCGGTCGCCGAAGCCAAGATCACCTCCGACAGCGTGATCCTCGGTACCGCCGCCTACCTCTCGCCCGAGCAGGTCACCAGCGGCACCGCCGACGCCCGCAGCGACGTCTACTCCGCGGGCGTGCTGATCTTCGAAATGCTCACCGGCCGAACACCGTTCACCGGCGACAACTCGCTGTCGATCGCGCTGCAGCGGGTCGAGAAGGACGTGCCCAGCCCGGGCCGCCTGATCAACGGCGTTCCACCGGAAATCGACGAGCTGGTCGCACACGCCACCGCGCGCGAACCGATGCACCGCTACGCCGACGCCACCGAGATGGCGAACGACCTGCGCCGCATCGCCCGCGAACTGCAACTGCCCGACTACCGGGTGCCCGCGCCCACCGAATCGGCCGAGCATCTCAGCGCCAAGTACCGGATCGGGCCCACCCCCGCACCGCGCGGACCGGTCTCGCCGCCGTCCCGGCCCCTGCCGGGCGCGGCCGATCTCACCACCCGGCTACCCGCGGACCCGCCGACCGTGCACATGCAGCCGCAGGCGCAGCAGACCCGGGTGATGACCGCTGCGCGGGAACTCCCGCCGGAGTACCAGCCGCAGCCCGAGTACGTGCCGCCGCCCGGAGCGCCGGGCGGCCACGGCTACGGCTCGGACCTGATCGAGGACCGCGGCAAGTCGCGGCGCAAGGTCGTCATCTGGTTGAGCATCGTGGTGGCGCTGGCGGTGCTGCTGGGCCTCGGCGGCTGGTGGCTCGGCGTCGGCAGATATTCGGCGGTGCCGTCGATCGCCGGCATGGACACCCAGAAGGCCGTTTCCACACTGCAGGGCGCGGGCTTCAAGACCGAGACCCGGCAGAAGGCCTCGGACATGATTCCGGTGGGCAATGTGGTCGGCACCGATCCGCCCGCGGGCACCCGGGTCACCAAGGGATCCTTGGTCGCCGTGCTGGTCTCCAGCGGCAAGCCGAAGGTCCCCGACATCCAGCCCGGACAGGACGTCACCTCGGTCGACAAGGCCATCAGAGACGCCGGACTGACGCCGGTGGACGCCGGTGAGATGGGCAGTACCGCGCCGAAAGGCACCGTCGCCAAGGTGGATCCGGGGCCCGGCACCGTGCTCCCGGCCAATGCCCAGGTGAAGGTCTACCGCAGCAAGGGTTCCCAGCCGGTCAAGGTGCCGGATGTGCGCGGCAAGACCGAGGACGAGGCCAGGACGGCCCTGCAGAAGGCCGGGCTCACCGTCAGCTCCACCCGCGACCAGTACGACGCGAAGATCAAATCCGGGCAGGTGATCGGCACCGATCCCGCCACGGGCACCAGCACCGAGTCCGGCAGTGGCGTGGTCCTCATCGTCAACAGCGCGATCGACATGCCGAACCTGCTCGGCGCCAACGTCTCCACCGCCCGCAGCAAACTGCAGGCCCTCGGCCTCTCGGTCACCGTCCGGCAACTGGCCAACAACGACAGCTCGATCGTCATCTCGCAGAGCACCGCCCCCGGCGACACCGTCCAGCCCGGCTCCACCATCACCCTGGTAGCGATTCCCTAGCCGCCCCCCGCGTCTTCAGCGGGCGGCGGGGAGCCGTAGCCCGTTATGCATCCGTGCCGGCGGGCAGGTTCGAACCGCTTCTGGGCGTACCCGACGAGTTACCCCACCGGTGGGTAACTCACCGGGCACGGCCGAAATCGGTTCGGCAACCAACCGCCGGCACGGGTGCGCGACCGGCAACGGCTCCCCGCCGCCCGCTGAAGTCCCGGGAGGCGGTTAGCGCAGCATCTCCGCGACCAGGAAGGCCAGCTCCAGCGACTGCTGGGTGTTCAGTCGCGGGTCGCAGGCGGTCTCGTAGCGCTCCTCGAGGTTGAGGTCCGAGATGTCCTGCGCGCCGCCGAGGCACTCGGTGACGTTCTCACCGGTGAGCTCGATGTGCAGGCCGCCGGGGTGGGTGCCCAGCGCGTGGTGCACCTCGAAGAAGCCCTGCACCTCATCGACGATGCGGTCGAAGTGCCGCGTCTTGTAGCCGGTCGAGGACTCGTGGGTGTTGCCGTGCATGGGGTCGCACTGCCAGATCACCTGGTGGCCGGTGGCCTGCACCTTCTCGATGATCGGGGGCAGCACGTCGCGGACCTTCTGATTGCCCATACGCGCGACCAGGGTCAGGCGGCCGGGCTCGTTGTTGGGGTCCAGGCGCTCGACGTACTCCACGGCCTGATCGGGCGTGGTGGTCGGGCCGATCTTGAGGCCGATCGGGTTGGCCACCAGCTCCGCGAAGGCGACGTGCGCGCCGTCGAGCTGACGGGTGCGCTCACCGATCCACAGGAAGTGCGCCGACAGGTCGTAGAGCACCGGCTCACCCGAGACCGGGTGCTCGCTCAGGCGCAGCATGGCCCGCTCGTAGTCGAGCACCAGCGCCTCGTGGCTGGCGTACAGCCGGGCGCTGGACAGGTTGGGATCGTTGACGCGACACGCCTTCATGAAGGCCAGCGCCCGATCGATCTCGGTGGCCATCTGCTCGTAGCGGGCGCCGGCCGGGGACTGGCTCACGAACTCGCGGTTCCAGTCGTGCACCTTGTGCAGGTCGGCCATGCCGGCGGAGGTGAGCGCCCGCACCAGGTTCATGGCGGCCGAGGCGTTGGCGTAGGCGCGGACCAGTCGCGACGGATCGTGTTCGCGCAGCGCCGCATCCGCGACCAGCGAGTTCACCATGTCACCGCGGTAGGACCGCAGGCCCAGCGAATCGATGTCGGCGGAACGGGGTTTGGCGTACTGACCCGCGATGCGGGCCACCTTCACCACCGGCAGGCTGGCGCCGTAGGTGAGCACCACGGCCATCTGCAGCAGGGTACGGATATTGCCGCGGATGTGCGGCTCGGTGTTGTCGGCGAAGGTCTCCGCGCAGTCACCGCCCTGCATGAGGAACGCCTCGCCGCGGGCCACCTCGGCCAGGCGCAGGCGCAGCTCCTCGACCTCGGCGGGCACGCAGATGGGCGGCACGCTCTCCAGCACGGTGCGCATCTTGGCGGCCTGCTCTGGATCCCAGGACGGCTGCTGCAGCGCCGGGCGGGCCAGCGCGTCGTCGAGACGCCGACGGAGCTCGGCGGGCAGCGGAGGAAGTTCCGGCAAGCGATCGATCGGTACGTCGACGGTCCAGTTCACCAGTTCAGAATACGGATTGCTCTCGGTGAACCGGACCACCCCCAGGGCTCGAGTTCCTCACACCGTGTCGCCGCCTACGCTGGGACCCGATGATCTGCCCATCCGACCCGGACCTGAGCTGAGGAGAGACCCATCTCACTGCGGTACTTTTACGATTCGGAATTCATCGAGGACGGGACCGTCATCGACCTCGTGTCCATCGCGGTGGTGTGCGAGGACGGGCGCGAGTTCTACGCGGTCTCCACCGAATTCGATCCCGAGAAGGCCGGGCCGTTCGTCCGCCGCAATGTCCTGCCCAAGCTACCGCCGCCGTCCTCGCCGCTGTGGCGTTCGCGCGAGCGTATCCGCGACGACCTCTACAAGTTCCTGGTCCCCCGCACCGGCGTGGAACCCGAACTGTGGGCCTGGGTCGGCGCCTACGACCACGTGGCGCTGTGCCAGCTGTGGGGCTCCATGGTCGATCTCCCCAACGCGCTGCCCCGCTACACCAATGAGCTGCGCCAGCATTGGGAGCAGCACGGCCGCCCGCCGCTGCCGCCGATACCGAAGGACGCGCACGACGCGCTCGCCGACGCCCGCCACAACCTCGCCAAATTCGAGGCCATCGAAGCGGCCCGGCGCCTGCGCGCGGTCTGAGATCAGCATGCGAAAGGCCCCGGGAGACTTGGTCTCCCGGGGCCTTCTCGATGGTCCGGCAGGCTAGCCCGCCATGGTCTCCGGAATGCGGTCCGCGTCGGGGCGGCTGCCCGACGGCACACCCTTCTTCAGGCTCGCGGCGTACACGTCGACGTACTCCTGATTGCCCATCCGCATGAGCTCGTACATGATCTCGTCGGTGACGGCGCGCTCGACGAAGCGGTTGCCGCCCATGCCCTCGTAGCGCGAGAAGTCGATCGGCTCACCGAATTTCACGGTGACCTTGCGCGGCCGCCAGCGGAACGGACCGGGCGGGCACACCTCGTCGGTGCCGATCAGGGCAACCGGGATCACCGGTACTCCGGTCTCCAGGGCGAGGCGTGCCACACCGGTCTTGCCTTTGTAGAGGCGGCCGTCCGGGGAGCGGGTGCCTTCGGGGTACAGGCCCACCAGGCGACCCTCGTCCAGCAGCTTGCGCGCGGTATTGAGGGCGCTCTCGGCGGCGTCAGCACCGGAGCGGTCGATCGGGTACTGACCGGCACCGGAGAAGAACCATTTCTGCAACCGGCCCTTGAGACCGGGCGTGGTGAAGTATTCGGCCTTGGCCAGATACGTGATCCGGCGCGGGCTCATCAGCGGGGTGAAGAGCCAGTCGGTGAACGACAAGTGATTGCCGGCCAGAATCGCTGCGCCCTTGGCGGGAATGTTCTCGACGCCCTCAACCTGGGGCCGGTTGACGAGATGCATCCATGGACCCGGGAACACATACTTCAGCAGCCAGTAGAACATCGCGTCCTTTCCCCTGTTTTCGATACCCGGGACCGGCTTCGTTGCGGGCACCACCACTCGCTTGCCTACCCTACTCCACCGCCTCCCCGAACCTTCAGCGGACAGCCCGGAGCCGTTGCCCGTCGTGTACCCGTGCCGGCGGTCAAGTGCCGAACCGATTTTGGGGGTATCCGACGAGTTACCCCAACCGGCACTGAATCAGTTGTCACTTCGAGTAACGAGACACCGAATCAGTTGCTACTTCTAGCAACGGGACGACGAAGCGGAATCGATCGGGCGGTGATCAGCGGCGGGCCGGTGCGACCGACACCGGATCCTGCTGGGCAAGCACCGCTGCGCGGGCCAGTTCGGCAGCGCCGATCATGCCGGCCGCCTCACACAGTTGGGCGGTGCGGATGCGGGCCAGGCGGCGGTGCCGGGCGCCGGTGATGGAGGCCGCGTAATGCTCACGGGCATCGTCGAGGAACAGTGGGGCCGAACTACTCACGCCGCCCGCCACCACGATCAGGTCCGGGTCGAAGATGTCGCTCACGAAGGCCAGGCCCAGGCCGAGCCAGCGCGCGAAATCGGCCATCACGTCGAGGGCGACCGGATCGCCGTCCTGCGCCGCGCCCGCCACCCGGCGACCGGTCAGCGAGCCGGGATCGCGCCCGGACTCCCGGGCCAGCACCGTGGAACGCTGCGGATCGGTGGCCAGCAGCTCGATCGCGGTGTCCACCAGAGCCGTTCCGCTGCAATACCTTTCCCAGCAGCCACGCTTGCCGCAGGGGCACGCGCGCCCGTTCGGCACCACCTGTAGATGCCCGAGTTCCGGTGCGACACCGAAGCTTCCGCGATACAGCTGGCCGTTGCTGAGCAGCGCCGCGCCGATACCGGTGCCGATGGCCACCAGCACCACATTGCGACCACCCGCCGCCGCACCGAAGCGATACTCCGCCCACAGCGCGGCATTCGCGTCGTGCTCGAGGATCACCGGCAGGCCGAGGCGGTCGGTGAGCCGCTGCGCGACCGGGGCGTCCTCCCACGGCAGGTGCGGGGCGAAACGCACGGTGGCGCGGTCCTCGTCGACGAAACCGGCCACCGCGAGACCGACCGCGCCGATGGCGTGGCGGGAGCACAGGTCACGCACCGCCCGGGCCAGACCGTCCTCGAGGGCGCGGGCGGAATGCGGGGTCGGCGCGGTCACGGTGTCGAGCACCTCGCCCGCACCGTCCACCACCGACGCCCGAATATTCGTGCCGCCCACATCGATACCCACGGTCAACGGCACGTCCTCACCGCCCGTCATGCCTTGATCGTCACGTCGATGGGCACGTACTTGGCGCGCTTGGACCTCCTGCCGTCACCGGGCTGCGCACCGCGGCGACCGGCGGCCGGGCCCGAATCGCGGGCGGGCTGTCCCGTGGATCCGGCGGAACCGGGCTCGGCGTCCGGGTGCGCGACCGGCGGGCCGAAGGGACGGTCGGGGGCGGGCTGATCACCGGTCACTCGTCCGCCGGCGGACTCGGTACGGAAATCGTTGTGCGGCACCGCGTCCGAGTCACCCGGGTCACTGCCTCCGGGGCGGCGTGCCGCGCCCGGGCCGGGACCGAAGGGGTCGTCCGACGCCTCGGCGGCCGGGTAGGCGTGGGACCGGCTCCTGGCCGCCGCACGGCCCTGCGCACCGGCGAGGAAACGCGCGAACACCGCGGCCAGGCCCGCAGCACCGTGCGGGTCGCCGGATTGCCCGCCGGCACGGGGGGATTCGCTCTCATCGTCCGGGCCGACATCGCCGCGCCCGGCGGCATCGTCGGCGAACGGCAGATCACCTGCACCGGAGCCGGTTTCGGCGACGTGCGAAAAGTAATGCCAGGCTTCATATTCCGGCGATTCCGGATCCAGGTCCGGCGGGATCACCGGATCCACCGGCACACCGGCGAGCGCCTCGCGCAGCACGGTCACGATGGCGGTGCCGTGTTCGGCGATGGCCGCCACCACATCGTGGTGCTCGCCGCGCACGATGGCCGCGGCCGCGCACACGGGACACCAGCTGCAGCTGGACCATTCGGTGCGGCCGTCGGCGGCGGTGCGGCGCAGCACCGGTTCGACGCGCTCGAGGATGGCCTCGGCCAACAGCCGTAGCTCCTCGGCGAATTCGCCGAGATTCTCGTCGGGGTGGCCGGGACGCGGGTGGTGCGTGGCGGTCATTTCGGCCAGACCTGAGGATCGGGCCGGAAACGGATCACCAGGTGGTCGCCGTCGAGCTCGGCGGCCTCGACCGTGCACCGCCGCAATACCGGGGCCAGCCGCAACCGCCGCCGGACCCCGTCCGCTCCCACGATCAAATCGTCCTCCACTCGTCCCAGCCGCAGGGTCGACGAATCGACCACCGGCAGATGCATGCGCATCGCGAACACCGAGTGCACGCCCGCCCCGGACTCGAGCCGCACCATCGGCTCGGCGGCGGTACTCGTCTCGGGGCCGGGCAGCACACCGTCCGCATCTGTGCCAAGCATAGGGACCGGACGCCCTCCCACCCAGTTACCACTCGCGTCCACCGCGTAGGACAGCGCCGCCAGCGAGCCGATCCCCACCGGTTCGGCTCCCGCATGCGCCACGACCTGTACCGGAACCCCGTGCAACCGCTGACGCAGCTCCCCCACGACATCGAGTTGCTCGCCGCGCCGGTTGAAGTACCACTGCACCGCCGGATGCGGCGGCTCGACCGGGTGCGGGGCTGGCATCTCGGGGAGCACCTTGTTCACCAGCACCGCGTCCAGGCGGAGACCCAGCAGCGCCGCCGCCGAGCGCACCCGCGCCGACTCGGCCACCGCGACCAGTTCCGCGGCGGTCACCAGGCGGGCGCCGGTGCGGGCCTGATCCGCCAGCAGGTCACGGGCTTCCGTCACCGCCTGCACGATCTGCTCGACGGTCACCGCGAGCACCGCCTTGCGGAAGTCCGCGCCGATCGCCTCCATCGTCCTGGCGTGCGCGGGCCACACCCGCTCCAGGTAACCGAGCACGGTGTCCGGCGCGGTGACGATGCGCAGCATGTCCGCCGACGGCGGGCAGTCCACCACGATCACATCCCACCGCGCGTCGTTGGCGAACCGCGTGATCTCCAGCATGGCCAGTAGTTCCTGTACCCCCGGCAGCCCGGTGAGCTCCGCGGGATCCAGTGCCCCCAGGTCGAATCCGTGCTCGTGCCCGGCCCCGGACGCCATCACCAGCACCTGCCGGAACCGATCCTCCAGCAGCGCAAGCGAATCCACCTCGATGACATCCAGCGCCGGCTCGGCGTCGGGGTCGCGGACGTCCGCGAAAGCCGGTGCCGGGCTGTTCAACATGGGGAGGGGCAGGGTGGCGACCGTGGGAGTCGCGCCGTGGCGCAGGCGGTAGCCCAGGGCATCGCCGAGGGAGTGGGCCTGATCCAGGGAGGCCAGCAGGACACGGCGGCCGTTGCGGGCGTAGGCGAGTGCGGTGGCGCAGGCCAGGGTTGTTTTTCCGACACCGCCCTTGCCGATGAACAGCTCGACGCGGGTGGCGGGGTGCGGCGAGCGTTCGGTACCGCCGGCGGTCAGCCTTCGACCCGTTTCTTGAGTTCCTTGAGGGCGGTGTCGGTGATGACCTTCTCCGCTTTGCGTTTGAACATGCCGATCATGGGGATGTTCAGATCCACGGTCAGTTCGTAGACCACCTGGGTGGTGCCGTCGGGCAGCGCGATCAATTCGTAGGTGCCGTCCTGCGCCTTCTGCAGGTCACCCGAGACCAGGCTCCAGCTCACCGCGCGACCGTCGGGCCGCCAGGTGTAGGACAGGGTGTAGGTGTCCTTCACGACGCCGGCGTCCAGCACGAAGCGGGCGGTGCGGGCGCGGCCGTCCGGCAATTCGTCCAGCACCTCGACCGAATGGGCCGCGGAGACCCATTCCGGATACGACTCCAGGTCGGCGATGACCGCCATCACTCGATCCGAGGGGGCGTCGATCACGATCGACCTCTGAGTTCGATCGGCCATGGGCGGCAACGCTTCCTTTCTAGTGAGCGGCCGCGGGAGCGACCCCGGCCTTGCGCCCCGCCTCGAGGCGGGCCTTGATCTCGAAGGACATGGCCTTGCCCGCGACGCGGCGAGTCCGGTTCAGGGCCAGCAGCTCACGTCCGGACATACCGCCGATGCCGCCGCGGGGTTCGGCGTGCATGAAGTAGTGCATGATGACGCCGTCCAGCATGGGCTCCAGCCAGACCTCCATGGTGCCGTCCGCACCACCGCTGACGGTCCAGCGAATTCCCTTGTCGCCCCGGTCTTCCCGGACCTCCAACTGCAGGTCGGGCCACCAGCGGCGCCAGCGGGCACGATCGGCCAGCACCTCGGCCACGGCCGTGCCCGGCGCGGCGACGAATGTCTGGTCGGCAACCTGGATACTGCTCACGGCGCTGAGCCTAGCGCAGGTTGGGAATCGTCTCAGACCCGCGCCGACCGGGGAGCCGTGGGATCCAGCAGTTGTTGTAGTCGCGCGCCCATCAGGTCCCAGCGCCACTGCTGCTGCACCCAGGCGCGCCCGGCCGCGCCCATACGGGCGGCGGCGTCCCGGTCGGAGAGGATGTCGACGATGGCGTCGGTGAGCTCTTCGGCGGAGCGACCGTTCACCACCCGTCCGGTCTCACCCTCGCGCACGGTTTCCGGCGCGCCACCGGAATTGCCCGCCACCACCGGCACTCCCGTGGCGGAGGCTTCCAGGAACACGATGCCCAGGCCCTCGACGTCCAGGCCGAGACCACGGGTGCGGCAGGGCATGGCGAACACGTCGGCGATGGTGTGGTGGGCGGCGAGCTCGCCCGACGGGACGCGTCCGGTGAAGACCACGTCATTGCCGAGGCCCATGACCTCGGCGAACTGCCGCAGCTTCTGCTCGTACGGCCCGCCGCCAGCGATGACCAGCACCGCCCCGTCGACCCGCCTGCGAATCTCGAGCATGGCCGTGATCAGCATGTCCTGGCCCTTGCGCGGCACCAGCCGCGACAGGCACAGAATGGTCGGCCGGTCCCCCAGCCCGTAGCGGGCCCGCAGTTCGGCGCGGGCGGCCGGATCCGGCTTGAACACCTCCGAATCCACGGCGGGGGGCAGGTATTCGAGCGCGGCCCGCGCCCCGAACGCGGACGAGAACCGCCGCCGCGTGTATTTGCTGACATAGGTGACGACATCGGTGTGATCGCCGATGATCCGCAGCGCCTGCCGCGCCGCCGGCAGCATCGACCAGCCCACCTCGTGCCCGTGCGTGGACGCCAGGATCCGCTCCGCGCCCGCCTGACGCAGCACCGGCGACAGCAGCGCAAGCGGCGCCGCCGCCCCGAACCACACCCGATCGCACTTCTCGTCGCGCATGAGCTTCTTGGCCCGCCGCGCCACCAGCGGCGTCGGCAACATCAGCGTCGTCGGATGCCGCACCACCTGAAAGGGCTGCTGCGCATCGAACTTCCAGTGACTGTCGCCCCGCCATCGCGGCGCGTACACCACCAGTTCGTCGGCGGGCAGCTGCCGGGCGAGCGCATGCAGATACGACTGAATCCCACCCGGTCGCGGCGGGAAATCATTGGTAACCAGCAGAGTTCGCCCCATGCCGTCAAACCTACTGCACCCGGGGCCCGCACTCCTCCCACCCCGAAACCTCGCACCCCCGGGCCTCCGAGTGCTACGCCCCTTCGGCGGTGCGGGTGGCGAGCCAAGCGCGCCAATCGGTGACGAGGTCCTGGTAGCCGGTGCCGAGGGTGGCGCGCAGGGCGGTGTCGACGGCGGCGCGGTCCTTGGGGCCCGATGCCAGTTGGCGGTAGAGGGCGACGAGTTTCGGGTCGCCGTAGCGGTCGGCGATGAAAGCGCAGACAGACCAGCCCTGTTCGTAGGCCAGCGAGGCCTGGCCACTGGTGGGCTCGAACATGGCGTCGGGCGGGAGGTCGGCGGGGAGGTCGCCGGCGCGGGCGCGGGTAGTGAGGGTGGGGGCGATCTCGGTGATGGGCCGGCGCAGATTGCGATGGGCCGAATATTCGGCGAAGCCCTCGAGCGTCCACATCGGGGAGCCGTCGACGGTGACCGCGCGCGAGGCCATGTGGGTGAGTTCGTGCCGCAGCACCGAGCGCAGGCCGTCGGGTCCCAGGCGGCGTCCGGCGTCGGGTCCGAAAACCACGCGCTGGCCGGTCAGTTGGGCGCCGGGGCGGAAGGGGTCGGCGACGGTCGAGGCCGCGACCTCGGCGGGCACGTCACCGGCGGCGTGGGTGAGGGCGGCGAATTCGGAGACGCTGGACGCCACCACCACGACGGGGGCCTGATTCCAGTCCGAACCCCACAGCGCGGTGACCGCGGCGGTGCTTGCCGCGAGTTCGCCTGCCAGCACATCGATATCGGCGCGCTGCCCGGAATGACCGAGCACGACACCGATCCGCCCCGACCCGGTCGCCGCGGTCTCGGCGACCACCTTGCCGTAGCCCTCCATGGTCCGTTTCACCAGCGGCACCTGCGGATCGGAGGCTGTCACCCGACCCGAGTCCTGCCCGGGCGTCACCGCGCGCAGCTTGGGCAGCACCGAGTTCGGCAACATGAGCAGCGCCCCGCAGGCCGCGGTCAGCGTGCTGACCATGACCAGGGTGGCGACGAACTGGAACCGCCGCCGCGCCGCCAGCCAGCCGCGCATCCGCCGCAGAGCGCTCATCGCCACCTCGTCGTGATCATGCTCTGCACATCGGGCACGAGTGGGGACCCCACGTGGTTACGCAAGCTGCCTCCTCCGGGTCCTGACCACTCACGCCGGGTCCGCGAGAGCTCAGAACCGGCGCGCCGAATGGAACGGTGTAGAGCTCATCGGCGCGACCTGAACCGGTACGCCGAAAGTCGAAGCGTGCAGCATCAATCCGTTGCCGGCGTAGATGCCCACATGCGAGATGTCAGAGTAGAAGAAGACGACGTCGCCGGGCTGGAGGTCCTTCTCGTCGACCGGCGTGCCGTAGCTGGACTGCTGCTGGCTGGTGCGCGGCACGCTCTTGCCGACCTGTCGGAAGGCCCACTGCACCAGGCCGGAGCAGTCGAACTGGTCGGGACCGGTGGCGCCCCAGACATAGGGATCGCCGACGCGGGTGAGGCCGGCGGCCAGCGCGCTGGTGCCGGAACCGGGCACCAGGCCCCGGAGCAGGCTGTCGCGGTCGAAGCCGGGCGGGAACATGGAGCCCGCGAGCGCGGACTTGTCACCGGCGGAGAGCTGCCCCCAGGCGGCGATCACCTGAGCCATGGATCCTTGCAGCGCAGCACGTTTGGATTCCAGGTCCTTGCGGACCGCGTCGGCGGCGGCGCTGGCGGCGCGCGCGGTGTCGGCGGCGGAGCGGGCGGCGGCCTCGGCGACCGAGGCCGCGTCGGTGGCCTTCTCGTACTGGCCCAGTTGATCATTCGTGCGCGCGCCCACGAAGTCCACGATGGACATCTGGTCGAGCAGCTGCTGTGGCGAATTGCTGACCAGTAGCGAAGTGAGCCGGTTGGTGCGGCTGCCGAGCAGCGCGGAGGTCGCGGCCCGATCGATGACCGGTTGGTAGCGACGGATTTCCGCCTTGGCCGCGTCCAGGGTGGCGGCCGCGTCGGCGGCCCGCTGATCGGCGACGCCGGCGGCGGCGGCCTTGGTGTCCAGATCGGACTGCGCGTCGAGCGCCTGCTGATTGAGCTGTTCGGATTGCCGCGACAGGTCGATGAGCCGCTGCACCGCTTCCCCAGCAGATGCCGGTGCGGAGACCGGATCGGCTGTCGCGGATCCGAGGCCCAGGGTGCCGTAGGTGCCGACCATGAGCGCGCCTACCGTGAGGGCTTCACCCACCAGTCGCCTGGTTCGCTGACTGTGTGTCCGATGATGTCGCTGCGGCGCTGCCACCGTTGGTGTCGTCCCGTTCTCTTACCCCGAGCCGGTTCAGAAGGTCTCGATAAGATTACGAAACGGCGACCGCTTGTGTCCAGCAGGCCACGGAATCATCACGGTCACCGTCTCTTCCGCAGGTCGGCCGCCTGCGGTCGGCTACGGGGAGAACTCCCCGGTCGAGCAGCGGATCAGATGCGGCGCGCGCCCGCGAACGGCATCGAGGAGATCGGGGCGACCTTCACCGGCTGACCGGAGGTCGACGCGTGCACCACATTGCCGTCGCCGACGTAGATGCCGGAGTGGCTGCCGCCGTAGAACGACACCACGTCGCCGGGCTCCAGATCGTCGTACGACACCGGGCTGCCGGTGTTGAGCTGCTCATAGCTGGTGCGCGGCAGGCTGACTCCGGCCTGCGCGTAGGACCACTGCACCAGACCGGAGCAGTCGAAGGCGTCCGGGCCGGCGGCGCCGTAGACGTAGGGGTCGCCGACGCGGCTCAGGGCGGCGTTGACCGCGGCCTGACGCGGGCCGCTCTGCGGCCTGGGGGCGGCCGGGCCCCACGGGGTGATGATGCCGGGGATGGCGGGGATGTTCAGCGGGAGGGATTCCGGGAGGCCCGGGATGCCGGCGGGCAGCTGGATCTGGTCGGGCACGTCGATGGTGCCGACCGGAGTGTTCACCGGCTGGGCCGACGCGGGGGTCGCTGGCAGCAGCAGCGCGCTCACCGCGGCGGCGCCGACGGCACCGGCCGCAGCGGCACGACGCGCGGTGCGCTGCATGCCCTGGACCTGTCGCTTGACGGTGGTGGTCGCCATGATGAGGTACTTCCAATCTCCCCCGCGACGCCGCACCCGGTGGTGCGTCGGACTCCGCGAGGTCTCAGGAAGATTACGAGTCCATAACGGCGCTTTGTAAAGCCGAGACGGACCGCCCGTCCGTCGAAATTGTTACGCGACCCTATTTCGGTGCGATAAACGTCACAGCAATCACGAAACGATAACAGCGGCCATTTTCCGGGGAGCGCACCAATAGCTACCGACAAGTAGCCAGCGCTCGCTCGAGGCCCTCCCGACCTCGACAAATTACGCATAACACAAGGTCAGAGCGATGGCCGCCGACCTGGGCGATTCCGACACGCCCACGCGACACGCCCGACCGCAGGATAGCGGGGCGGCATGCCCCGAGACCGGCGCGCACCGACCGCCCTCACACCCATGATTGATTCACTTTCTGAATAACTGTGACCCTGACCACAATCTCGCATATTTCCGCAATTCGGGGATTTCATCTCGAGAATCTCCACCACATATTCAGACCTTTCCCCAGGTCGCGCGAAGCAACTCCCCGGGCCCCGCCCGAGTTCCCGGCCCGACCTGCGGAAAGTGCCGGATCACGCGTTCCCGGACACGGTCACGCCCCTCCGGGGCTGCGATGAATGACTTGGCGGGGAAAGGTTGTCGGACCCTGCGCCTAGGCTTCCCGTCCGTGTCCGGACAGCTGGCCTTCGACGAGCTCGAAACCCCGCTCTATGACACGACGTTCGTGGTGGTGGACCTGGAGACGACGGGCACCAGCCCCGAGGGCGACTCGATCACCGAGATCGGCGCGGTGAAGGTACGCGGCGGCGAGGTGCTCGGCGAGTTCGCGACCCTGGTGAATCCCGGCTGCGCGATTCCGCCGCAGATCGTGCAGATCACCGGGATCACGACCGCCATGGTGGTGGACGCGCCGCGCATCGAGCAGGTGCTGCCCGGGTTTCTGGAGTTCGCGCGCGGTGCGGTGCTGGTCGCCCACAATGCCCGCTTCGATACCGGATTCCTGAAGGCCGCCGCGGCCCGGTGCGAATTACCCTGGCCCGCTTTCCAAACGCTGTGCACTGTCCAGCTGGCGCGGCGGGTGCTCGGCAAGGACGAAGCGCCCTCGGCCAAGCTCTGGTACCTCGCCCAGCTGCTGGGCGCCGAGACCCGGCCCACGCACCGCGCCCTCGACGACGCCCGCGCCACGGTGGACGTGCTGCACGCGCTCATCGCCCGGGTCGGCAATCAGGGGGTTCAGAGTCTCACCGAACTGCTCGACTATCTGCCCGAGGTGACACGCCGCCAACGCGCGAAACGTGTGATGGCGGCGGATCTTCCGGCCACGCCGGGGGTGTACCTGTTCCGGGGTCCGTCGGACGAAGTCCTCTACATAGGGACGGCGGTGAATCTGCGCCGTCGCGTCCGCACCTACTTCACCGGTTCCGACACCCGCCCGCGCATGCGCGAGATGGTGCAGCTGGCCACCCGGGTCGACCATGTCGAGTGCTCGCACGGCCTGGAGGCAGGTGTGCGGGAGCTGCGGCTGCTGCTCGCCCACACTCCGCCCTACAACCGGAGATCGAAGTTCCCGCAACGCGCCTGGTGGCTGACGCTGACCGACGAGCCTTTCCCGCGGTTCGCGGTCTCGCGCACCCCGGCCCGGGACACGCTGGGCCCGTTCACCTCTCGCGCCGACGCTCTGGAGATCGCCGCCACCGTCGCCGAGCAGGCGGGCCTGCGCACCTGCACCACCCGCATCCCGCGCACCGGCCGCCATGAGTGCCCGCCGGCGGTGGTCGGCGGTTGCCCCGCGAGCGCCCACGGCAGCCCTCTATATATAGAGGAGTACGAGCGAACTCCGGCCATGGTCCGCGCCCTGTTCGCGGGCGCCGACGACGCCCTGCTGCACGCGATTGCCGAGCGGCTCGAAAGCCTTTCCACCGCGGAACATTTCGAGGCCGCAGCCCGGCTGCGGGATCGCACCGTGACGGTGATCCGCGCCCTGCGCCGCACCCAGCGCCTGGCCGCCCTGGCGGCCATTCCGGAACTGATAGCTGCCCGCCCCGACGGTGCGGGTGGCTGGGAGTTCGCGATCATCCGCCACGCCCGCCTCGCCGCCGCGGGTACCGCCGTGCGCGGTATCTCCCCCATGGCGGTGGTGGACCGCCTGGCGGCAGCCGCCGAAACCGTCATCCCGCCCCGCCTCCCCGGCCCGGACGACGACCCCGCCTATCCCCCACTGCGCGGGGCACTTCCGGAGGAGGCGGGCCTGCTGGTCCGCTGGCTCGAACAGCCCGGCACCCGCATCGTCCGCACCACCGACGGCTACGGCGAACCCCGCCGCGGCGCCGGCGCCTGGCTCGACTGGGTCGCCCGCGCCGAAGCCGCCGCCCAGATCACCACCCCGGATCAGTCCCCGACGGGCTGATGACCAGCGCGGTGAAAACGCGCGGCTTCGAGGCCATTCGGGGTAGATGCGGACGTGAGTACCGGAACGTGCGGGCGGCGGGAGCGGCGCGCTGCCAGAATGGCGGGATGTATGTGCCAGATGCGGAGCGCTGGAATCACAACATCGAATACCACCCACTGCTGGCGGCGGCGGTCGCGGGGGCGCGGAATGTGCTGGACGTCGGGTGCGGGGAAGGCATGCTGGCCAGGCGGATTCGGCGGGGCGGGGCCGCAGTGACCGGGATCGATCCCGATGCGCGGAGTATCGAGCTGGCCCGGGACCAGTCCGGGGCGGACGACATCACCTATCTCCGGGCGGATTTCCTCGAGTACCCCTTCGAGCCGGAGTCGTTCGACGGGATCGTGTCCATCGCGGCGCTGCACCACATGGACACCGTCAAGGCCCTCACCCGGATGCGGGAGCTGCTGCGGCCTGGAGGGACCTTGGCCGTGGTGGGCATGGCACGCAACGACTTTCCGGCGGATCTACCGTGGGAGGCCGCCGCCCTGCTCACCAGTTTCAAGGATCGGCTGTGCCGGGCGCAGTGGGCGCACCCCTCGCCGGTGGTGTGGCCGCCACCGCAAACCTATGCCGAGACGCGGCGAACAGCGGCGGAAATCCTGCCGGGCGTGCGCTACCGACGGCACGTACTGTGGCGGTTCTCACTGGTGTGGACCAGGCCGAATCCGGCTGTGCCGCAGGGTTAGCCGCCGAAATGGGAGGTCAGCGCGGACCGCGAGTGCGGTACGTCGGCAGGAACGCAACCGCGCACCGTCAGCACCATCGCTAACGCGGGATGTCGTGGGTGCGGCCGGGTTGAGCGCCCGGGCGCCCTCGGTAACCGTGGCCGAAGACGGGCTGGGCAGGTGCACCGACCATGTGTGCGACGGTCTCGGCGGTGAGTCCGAGCTCGAGGAGTTCGGCAGCGAGCTGCTGCCGGATCTGATCGACCAGGCCGCGAAAGCTGATGTGCTGGTCTGCGAGTCGGCGGTGCAGGCCGCGTTCGGACAGTGTGAGTTCCCGGGCGACCTCGGCGAGTGACGGCGCGGTCGCGGGCGTCCGCAGCAGCACTCGGCGCACCTGCGCCGCCGGACCGGTGTATCGATGCCGGCGGTCCAGTGCCAGCTCACACTGCTGGATGCACAGCGCACCGGTGTGCGCGTCCGGCGGCCGGGCGCGCTGATCGAGCACTTCGGGTGGCACGGTGAACCTGCCTCGGCCGACCTCGAATTCGAGGTCGAGCAGCACATCGGTGTCCGAGACCAGCGCCGAGACCAGCGTGCAGGCGGCCGTCAGATCGCGGGCCAGCAGGAACGCCCGCACTTCGCCGCGCACCTCCCCGTCCCCGGCTGAAACCGCCAGCCCCGCCCGGGTCTCGGTGAACGACGGCCCGAATCGGACGGAGGTCACCGCGAAGTACCCGGGCAGCAGCCGGATCGCCTCCCGCACGGTCGGACTCGTCATCATGGCGTAGCCCACGATCCCCGCTCCGGGGAGCGCGTACCGCCGCCCGGTCGCGGCCCCCAGTTCGGCCGGGTCTCCCCCGTGCGCGATCAGATTCCGGATGACCCGCAGTTCCTGGCCCGACCGCACCTGCGCGCCGGGTTCTTCCAGGTCACTGCCGCGCAGCCCGGTCCCGGCCAGGCAGGCCGAGGCCGGAATCCCCTGTGCCCGACCGGTCTCCACCGCATAGCGGGTCGCCACCGCGGGCCGGGCGACCGCCCGTCGATCCGGCTGGACAGCCATAGTCCGGAAGCTAACAGGTCCCGGTCACCTTGTCATCCGATCGGCCGAGTCCCGGAACGGGGAAGGCCCCGAGTCGAATTCGACTCGGGGCCTTCCCGTGTGACGGCGAGGATCAGTGCTCGTGCTTGCCGGCGGCGGCGTTCTGCGCCTCCTCCAGCACCTCGAGCATCTTGTGCTCTTCCTCGTGGGCGACGGCGACCAGGTCCGCCTGCTCCGACGCGGGGTCGGCGCGCAGGAAGGAGCCGGTGCCGGGCTTGCCCGCGGAACCCAGCTTGGCCATCTTCTTGGGCACCGGGGCGCCCTGGTACTCCAGCGGGATCGGGTGACCGTGCGAGTCGACCGGGCCCAGCGGCTGGTGCACCTCGATGTACTCACCGTGCGGAAGCCGCTTGATGACACCGGTTTCGATGCCGTGCTCGAGCACCGCGCGGTCGGACCGCTGCAGGCCGATGCAGAACCGGTACGCGACGAAGTAGGCGATCGGCGGGGCCAGCAGCAGCGCGATGCGGAAGAACCAGGTCGTCGCGTTCAGCGAGATGTCGAACTTGAGCGACAGGATGTCGTTCACACACGCCAGGGTCAGCACCAGGTAGAACGCGATGGCCATGGCACCGATGGCGGTGCGGACCGGCACGTCGCGCGGACGCTGCAGCAGGTTGTGCCGGGCGGTGTCGCCGGTGAGGCGCTTCTCGATCCACGGGTAGGCGATCAGCACAGCGAACACCGCACCCATGATCAGCGCGACCCAGAACGGCGCCGGGACCGTGTAGCGGCCCAGGTACAGCTCCCACGGCGGCATGAGACGCGCCATACCGTCGGTCCACATCATGTAGAAGTCCGGCTGCGAACCCGCCGAGACCTGAGACGGGTTGTAGGGACCCAGATTCCAGATCGGGTTGATCTGGAACACGCCACCCATGATGGCCACGACACCCAGGGTGAAGGCGAAGAACGCGCCCTGGTCGGCGGCGAACACCGGGATGATGCGAGCGCCGACGACGTTCTTCTCGGTGCGGCCCGGTCCGGGGAACTGGGTGTGCTTCTGGTACCACACCAGCGCGACGTGCGCGGCGATGAGCGCCAGGATGATGCCCGGCAGCAGCAGCACGTGCGCGATGTACAGACGCGGAATGATGATGGTGCCCGGGAAGTCACCGCCGAAGATCAGCCAGTGCATCCAGGTGCCGATGACCGGGATGCCCATGGTGATACCACCGAAGGCGGCGCGCAGACCGGTGCCGGAGAGCAGGTCGTCCGGGATCGAGTAGCCGAAGAAGCCCTCGAACATGGCCAGGATGAGCAGCAGCGAGCCGATCACCCAGTTGGCCTCACGCGGCTTGCGGAAAGCGCCGGTGAAGAAGATGCGGAACAGGTGGATGATGATCGACGACGCGAACAGCAGCGCCGCCCAGTGGTGCACCTGGCGCACGAACAGACCGCCGCGCACCTCGAAGGAGATGTTCAGCGCGGTCTCGTAGGCCCGCGACATGGTGACACCGCGCAGGGGCTGGTAGGCGCCCTGGTAGACGGTCTCCGACATGGACGGGTCGAAGTACAGCGTCAGGTAGATACCCGACAGCAGCAGGATGATGAACGCGTACAGCGCGATCTCACCGAGCAGGAACGACCAGTGGGTCGGGAAGACCTTGTTGATCGATCGTTTGGCGAACGCCGCGAGGCGGTAACGCTCGTCCATCTCGTTGGCCTGGACGGCCACTTTGCTAGGGCTCATGAACGACGCTCCCAGTAGGCCGGGCCGAGGGGCTCGATGAAGTCGTGCTGGGCGACCAGGTAGCCATCGGCGTTGACGGTGATCGGCAGCTGCGGCAGCGCACGCGCGGCGGGACCGAAGACCGGCTTACCCCACTCGGTCGCGGAGAACTGCGACTGGTGGCAGGGGCACAGGATCCGGTTGGTCTGCTGCTCGAACAGCGAGGTGGGGCAGCCGAGGTGGGTGCAGATCTTCGAGTAGGCGAAGTAGTCGCCGAAGTTGAAGCTCTCCTGGCCCTTGCGCTTGATGGCGTGCTCGGCATCGTGGGTGCGCAAGCGAATCAGCATGACCGCGTTGCGGATACCGCGCAGCGATTCCAGCGTCTTGTGCTCGTCACCGCGCCAGGATTCCTTCCAGGGGAAGACGGTCTCCATGGCACCGGCGTCCAGATCCTCCGGCTTGACCAGGACGATGTCCTCGGGACGGCCGGTGTCGCGACGCAGGTAGATGGTCTCGCCCGGGTAGTCCGGGGTCCAGCCCGAGACCCACAGCGGCGACTTGTCGCGCTTGGCCCACGGGTTCTTGATCATGCCGCCGACGAAGACGAGCAGCGCGCCGACGCCCATGACGCCCACGCCCAGGCCCGCGGTGCGGGTGATGAGCTTGCGGCGGCCCAGGGTCGAGGTCTCGGCGGCGTCCTGCAGCTGCGCGACCAGGGTGCGCCGGTCGACCTCCTTGGACGCGCCGTCGTGGCGGTCCTGGATGGAGATCTCGGCGGGGATGAAGTGCTTGCGGATCAGCACCACCGCGACGCCGACGGCCAGCACGGCGATGCCGAGGGTGAGGCCGTAGAGCGGGGTGGTCAGCGTGTACATGCCGTTGCCGTCCTGGTGACGGCCCTTGTACTCCCAGGGCCAGAACAGGAAGACACCGATCAGCGCGGCACCCGCGAGCGCGGAGATGCCGAACCAGAGCGCCACCCGGCGCTCGGCGCGCTTCTCGGCCCGGGTACCCGGGACCGGCCAGCGCGGGGCACGGTAGGCGACGTCGACGCCGTCCAGCTCGGTGCCGAGCTTGACCAGCTCGTCCCGCGACATGGCGTCGAGCTGCTCATCGGTGGGTTCGGTGGGGTTGTCCCCCATGCTGTTTCGCTCCTGTTCACTCATGACCGGGAACCGATCCACATCGCGGAGCCGACCAGGACCACGATGCCGACGACCCAGATGGCCAGGCCCTCGGTCGCGGGACCGAAGCCGCCGAGGCCGTAGCCGCCCTCGGACGGGGTCTCCATGCGGTCCTTGATGTAGGCGACGATGTCCTTCTTCTCGTCCGGCGTCAGCTGCCGGTCGGAGAACCGGGGCATGTTCTGCGGGCCGGTCAGCATGGCCAGGTAGAGCTGCTGCTCGGTGGCCTCTTCCAGCGGCGGCGCGAACTTGCCGGACGACAGCGCGCCACCCTTGCCGGTGAAGTTGTGGCAGGAGGCGCAGTTCATGCGGAACAGCTCGCCACCGCGGCCGAGGTCACGGTCCTCGACGATGGACTCCTGCGCGATCTCGCCGTTGCTGTCGCGCAGCACGGTCGGACCGCCGCCCTGGGACTGGACGTACGCGCCGAGCGCGTCGGTCTGGTGCGCGTCGAACTTCGGGGGCTTGCGCACGATCTGCGCCTCGTTGCGGGCGGCGGGCATACGACCGGTGGAAACCTGGAAGTAGACCGCGGCCTCACCGACGCCGATCAGGCTGGGGCCGCGATCCTGGACACCCTGCAGGTTGGCACCGTGGCAGGTGACGCAGGAGGTGTCGTAGATCTGCTTGCCCTCGCGGATCAGCGCGGACTGGTCCTCTTTCGCGGTGGCGACCTGAGCCTGCGGGGTCAGGGCCGACGCCGCGAAGCCGGCTCCGACGAGGCCCATCAGGAGGACCAGACCGCCGGCCAGCTTCCGGCGCATCCGGCGCTGCTTGCGGATCTTGGTGGCCTGGCCGATCCCCTCGGGATCTGGCGCTGACGGGGGAGATGAACTCATCTGTGTCCCTTTGGAGTAGACGGAACCGACTTGTACAAGTTTCTGGGTTGCCGACGCGGGCTGGGCCTCGGCACGTCCGGTACTAGCGGACGAAGTAGATCGTGGCGAAGAGGCCGATCCAGACGATGTCGACGAAGTGCCAGTAGTAGGAGACGACGATCGCCGCCGTGGCCTGCGCCGGGGTGAACTTGCTGAGCTTGGTGCGGATCAGCAGGAACACGAACGCGATGAGACCGCCGATGACGTGCAGACCGTGGAAGCCCGTGGTGATGAAGAACACCGAGCCGTACACGCTGCTGGAGATCGAGGTGCCCTCCGAGTACAGGGCGTGGTACTCGGTGGCCTGGCCACCGACGAAGAACGCGCCCATCAGGAAGGTCAGCAGGTACCAGCGGCGCAGGCCGAAGACGTCACCCTTCTCCGCCGCGAACACGCCCATCTGGCATGTGAAGGAGGAGGCGATCAGCACCGCGGTCACCGGCACGGCGAGCTTCATGTTCAGCTCGGTCGGCTCCGGCGGCCAGTTTCCGTGCGCCTGCGCGCGAGCAACGAAGTACATGGCGAACAAGCCGGCGAAGAACATCAGCTCGCTCGACAGCCAGATGATGGTACCGACGCTGACCATGTTGGGCCGGTTCAGCGAATGCACACGCTGGGTAATGGCCGATCCTGGGGTCCCTACTGCGGTCGTCACGCCGGTAAGTATGACTTGTCGTAGTACGACAGGCGTAGGCGGGTACGAAACTTTGTCGTACGTGTCGGAAAGCCCAGGGCGAGCGCTCGTCTGGCCGGGCTCTCGGCGTGTCCCGGATGAGCCTAGATTGCGCAGGTAAGAGGAAGCTGAGCCCGGTGGAGAGGGATGTATGAGCGTGAAATCGTGGTGGCGGCGGATAGCCGGACGCGGCGGGACGACCGAACTGGACCCGACCCGGCCGGATCTGGTGGTGGTGGCATCGAGTTTCGATGACGCCGAAGCCTGTTCGGCGGCCCTGGGCAAGGCTCTGCAGTGGACATCGGACAATCCAGTAGTCCTTCGGCATCACCTCCGGGTTCCCGCCGCCCGCGTCGGTGAGGTGCAAGTCATCGCCGCGCAGATCGGCTATGACACAGCCTCGGTGGACACGGCCGACCCCGCGAACCTGGTGTTGCAGCGCGTGCAGGTGCTCGACGCCCTGCACTGCTCCCAGGAGCGTTCCCGCATGACGGGAATCGCCCATCGCTACGACGGCCATGTCCTCGGCTGGGATGCCCTGCAGCCCGCCGCCGGTCCTGGCGGAAAGAACTAGCCCCGCACACTAGGCTTGCCCCAACAACACTGGTGTCCGGCGTGGACCGGCAACGGGAAGAGAAGGCAATGAGCGCGCGCAGCTGGAGAGAAATTCTCGGCATCCTCACCGACGGCAACGATCTGTCCTCGGATGAGGCCGCGTGGGCGATGAACGAGATCTTCTCCGACAACGCCACCTCCGCGCAGATCGCGGCCTTCGGCGTGGCCCTGAAGATGAAGGGCCCGACCCCGACCGAGCTGAGCGGCCTGGCCACCGGCATGCTCTCGCACGCGAAGCGGGTGCCGTTCGAGGGCGCGGCGGTGGATATCGTCGGCACCGGCGGCGACCGCTCGGGCAGCGTGAACATCTCCACCATGTCCTCGATCGTGGTGGCGGCCAGCGGGATTCCGGTGATCAAGCACGGCAACCGGGCGGCCTCGTCCAAGAGCGGCGGCGCGGACGTGCTGGAGGCACTGGGCGTGAAAATCGCGCTCGGGCCGGAGTCGGTGGCCGAGTGCGTGCGGCAGACCGGCATCGGGTTCTGCTTCGCGCCGGTGTTCCATCCCTCGCTGCGGTTCGCGAGTCAGGCGCGCGGTGAGATCGGGATTCCGACGGTCTTCAATATTCTGGGCCCGCTGACCAATCCGGCCCAGCCCAGCACGGGCCTGATCGGCTGCGCTTTCCCGGATCTGGTGCCGGTGATCGCGGGCGTGTTCGCCGAACGCGGCGCCTCGGCGCTGGTGGTCCGCGGCAACGACGGCCTCGACGAGATCACCACCGCCGACACCACCGATGTGTGGGTGGTATCGGGCGGCCGGTTGCACGAAACCACCATCGACCCAACCAAACTCGGCATCGAGCGGGTGGATCCGTCGGCGCTGCGCGGCGGCGACGCGACGATGAACGCGGAGATCGCGCGCGCCATGTTCGCCGGCGACCCGGGCCCGGTGCGGGACGCGGTGCTGCTGAATTCGGCGGCGGCGCTGGTGGCGTTCGAGCTGTCCGCCGCGGGGGTGGACGACGATCTGCACACCAAGCTGGCCGCGACATTGAAGCGGGTGGCCGAGACCGTGGATTCGGGTGCGGCCTCGGCCCTGCTGGATCGCTGGGTCACCGTCTCCAACGGGCTCGGCGCGAACTGACCCCGGGGGCTTCAGGCCAGCGGTTCGGCCACGGAGTCCACGGCCTGTTTGAAACGGCTCATGGCATCGAAACTCTTGATGCCAGGGGCGGTTTCGACCGAGCTGGAGACGTCGACGCCGAACGGCCGGTGGGTCGTGATCACCTCGGCGACATTGTCGGGGCTGAGGCCACCGGCCAGCACCACCTGTCCGGGCACCTGCTCCAGCCAGTCCGGGAATTCGGCGAAGACGCCCGATCCGGTGCTGGCGTCGTAGAAGAAGTATTCGCAGACCTGTTCCGGGGTGGGTGCGACGGCCGAGCAGTAGGCCAGATTCGGCAGGCCGGTCCAGTTGTAGAGCTGGATGACGTCGAAGTCGCCGATCACCTCGGCGACCTCGGCCCGGTCGAACGCCACCACGAACGAGCGGATCCGGCCGCGCGCGTACGCCGCCAGCTCGCGGGCCCGGGCGGGCTCGACATACCGCTTGCTCTTGGCTGTGCCGACCACGCCGATGGCGGAATAGCCGAGCTCGACGGCCCAGTCGATCTGTTCCTCGGTGGTGAGCCCGCACACCTTCACGAACACGGTTCCTGCCCTCTCATGGAAGAGTTCCTCCGAGTGTCCTGAGAGTTCGGGTCACCCAGCTGTGTGTTTGCCGTTCGGGTCACCGAGGCGGCGTTACAGTTTCGACATGCGATACGGAGTGGTGCTACCCGGCCTGGTGGCCGTGTTCCTGGGCATCGGCATTCCGGTGAGCGCCGCTCACTGGGCTCACGACGAGACCGCCGATCCCGGCACCCTCAGTGTGGACGGCCACAGCTACGGCATTCCGGGCGACTGCGTGACCATCCGCAGCGTGCCGCGCCGGCTCAGTGTCGACAATGAAACCGCCCTGCGCGCCCAGGTGTACCTGTTCCCCGGCTGCAAGGGCGGCGTCACGCACACCATCGAGCCCGGCCACACCGGCACCGCGCTGGGCGCGTCCGTGCAGACCCGCTGACCCGGGCGGCTATTCGCCGATCGAGAAGCCGGCCTCCACGTCCGCGCGCGAGTAGGACTTGAACGCGATGTGGGTGGCCGTGCGCAGCACGCCCGGCGTCTTGTTGATCCGGCCGGTGACCACGTCGGCGATCTCCTCGTGGTCGCGCACCCGGACCACGGCGATCAGGTCCACATCCCCCGCGCACGAATAGACCTCGGCCACCCCCTTGATGTCGGCCAGTTCCTGCGCGGTCTCCGGAATCCGATCCGGTTCGGCGGAGATCAACACGATCGCGGTAATCATGAGCCCAACTCTAGGTGATGGCCGGGACGGCAGCGCCGGTCCGGGATCGAACGGCGGGGGTCCGGGTCAGTCCGGGATCGAGTCGGTGTGGTCGAGCGGTTCGCCGAGAAGGTCGGCGGCGGCGCGGTGGATTTTTTCCAGCGCCGACATCAGGTGGCGGCGCTCGGCGTCGGTGAGGTCGGCGGTCACCTTGTCGGACAGGGTCTTCCGGTCGGCTTCGACGGGGTCGCGGAGATCGCGGCCGCGGTCGGTGAGCCAGAGCCGGACCAGGCGGTTGTCCTTGTCGTCGCGGCGGCGGGTGAGCAGGCCGGCGGCGGCCATGCGGGTGGCCATCTTGACGACGGTCGGCGTGGTGACGTTCAGCGCGGCCGCCATCTCCCCCGGTGTGCGGCCGTCCTGTTCCCACAGCACGGCCAGCACGTGATTCTGGCCGAGGTGCAGGCCGAGGCGGCGCATGTCGCGATCGGCCAAGGCGCGCAAGGCTTTCGAGGTGCGGCCGTGCAGGTCCAGGAAGTCGGCTGAGCCTGGGGAAGACATGAGGCCTCCGGTCGGGTGCGGGTATTGACCATCGATCGTTAGCCGTCTAACGTTTTCGGTAGACGGCTAACGATCTGGAGATGTCATGCTACTGCTGACCGGAGCGACCGGGAACATCGGCCGCGAACTCACCCGCATCCTCGACGCCAACGACCTCGATTTCCGTGCCCTGGTGCGGGATCCGGCACGGGCGGCGACCCTGCCCGCGCGTGCCGAAACCTGCCTGGGCGACCTCGACGATCCGGCGAGCCTGGACCGGGCCATGACCGGAGTCACCGGCCTGTTCCTGCTGGTCCCGGGCATCGGGCTGGACCACACCCGCAACCTGCTGCACGCCGCCGCCAGGGCGGGGGTGCGACGGATCGTCATGATCTCCTCCGCCCACGTGCTGGTCGAACCGCTGCCCGCCATGGGCAGCTGGCACCATGAGCGCGAGAATCTGGTGCGCGCCAGCGGAATTCCGTGCACGATCCTGCGTCCGGGCGGGTACATGTCCAATGCCCTGGAGTGGATTCCGGCGTTGCGGGCGGGCGACCCGATCCTCGACCCCTCCGGTCCCGGCCGCTTCGCCCCGATCGATCCCGCCGACATCGCCGCTGCGGCGGCCCGCTGCCTCACCGAGCCCGGCCACGCCGGAGCGGCCTATCACCTCACCGGGCCGGAGAGCCTGACCGTCGGCGAGCAGGTCGCGATCCTCGCCCGAATCCTGGACCGCGACATCAAGATTCGTGAGGCCGCCACGCCGGAGGAGGCGGTTGCGGCCCGCTTCCCGAACGGCGCTCCCCCGCCGCTGGCCGCGGCGATCGTGGCGGGCTTCGCCCTCATGCGCGCCGACACCGCGGGCGCGCGCACCGAGACCGTGACCGAACTGCTCGGCCGCCCGCCGCGCACCTTCGCCGAATGGTGTGCGGCCCACCGCGCCGCCTTCGAGGACTGACCGGGCCTTCGAGGACCGTCGGGCCGCACCCGGCTGACATCACCTGCACCAGTGGCGGGATTCGAACCCGCGGTTTCTTCCCTGACGGGGAAGCGAGGACTCCGGACTCCTCCACACCGGCTGGACCACCCCACGACCTGCGCGCCAGGGCGTCGGTGGCGACGATGACAGTAATGACACGTCGCGGAAAGCGGTACCGATTTTCCGCGGCGGGGTCAGCCGAGGTCGGCGAGGAGGGCGCGGGCCGGATTCCGCCCGCCACCCGCGAGCGCCTCGCGCTGCTGGTGGCCCAGCACAATCGCAGCGACTACGAGCTGTCGGCCCACGCCTACCGCGGCGCCAAGGTAACCGGCCTGCCCGAGGAGGAGACGATCCGCGCCCGGCAGGCCGCGTCCGCGGACCCGGAAGCCGAAGCGGCCCTGGCCTTCAATGTCCACCCTTGCGCCCCAAGGTGATTGGGGCGCGGGTAGGTGGTCACCACTGGCCGGGGACGTACTGGCCGCCCAGCTGACCGGAGATGACGTTCAGACGGTTCCAGGCGTTGATGGTGGCGATGAGGGAGATCAGCGCGCCGATCTGGTCATCGTCGTAGTTCTTGCGCACCAGGGCCCAGGTGTCCTCGGAGATGGCGCCGCCGTCGGCGAGGCGGGTGCCCTCGTCGGTGAGGGCGAGCGCCGCGCGCTCGGGCTCGGTGAAGACGGTGGATTCCTTCCAGGCGGCGACCATGGCCAGGCGGACCGCGGTCTCGCCGGCGTGGGCGGCGTCCTTGGTGTGCATGTCCAGGCACATGCCGCAGCCGTTGATCTGCGAGGCGCGGATCTTCACCAGTTCCTGGGTGGCCTTGGGCAGGCTGGACTCGTCGACGACGCGGGCGGCGGTGACGAGGCGCTTGTTGAACTTGGCGGCGACTTCGTTCTCGTGCAGGGCGAAGCGGGTCATTGTTCTCTCTTTTCTCTGTGTCGTTCGTTGCCTTCGTCAGGTTGACGACGCGGCCCACGCGGGTGTGACATCGGGTGTTGTGTGATGCCGGTCACGCCAACTGGAGCGGTCCAACCGGTCGCGCCGACCTCACGACAATGCCGGTCCGCCTTGATATTTCCGCTGTTCGGACGCCGTCTCGCGACGATGTGAATCTTGATTTCGCGAAATCGCCTCCATAGAAGTGGATCCGGCGCGATCATGATTCGGACGATTGTGAACCGACCGGTAGTCACATCCCGGCTACCTAGGGGGTTGCGATGCTCGACGCAGGCAGACATCGGAGAATCTCACCCAGTGGTCAGTGGCAAGGAGTCCGCCCCCAGCTGGGGCGCGCCCGGCCCGGCCGCCATCACCGCAGAACATCGAATCAGTTCCGCACCAAGGCCATCCAGGCCCTGCTGCCCGCCGCCACCGTCATCGCGCTGGCGGCGGCCGCCGCGCCGGCCCACGCCGACGCGCCGCCGCAGCCGGTACAGATCGATTCCATCGCCGGGCTCTCCCAGAACATGCTGGCGACCATCAACGCGTTGCAGACCTTCAATATCCCCGGCATGGACCTGCCGGGCGTGAACCTGCCCGCGCTGTTCACCCCGGACACCGCGATCGTGGTGCTCGGTTACGGTTTGCAGCCCGACGGCTCGATGCGCCCGGAGCTCATGGCCCGGCTCTACGCCGGCTACGTCTCGGCCCTGCTCTCGCCGCAGGCCCCGGTCATCGTGACCGGCGGCAATCCGCAGAACGGGGTGACCGAGGCGGACGCCATGGCGGACTGGCTGGTCGAGCGCGGTATCGACCGCGCCCGCATCCATACCGAGACCAAGGCGAATTCGACGGTCCAGAACGCGGCGTTCTCGGCGCAGCTGATGGACGCCATCGGCGCGCACGCGGCGATCCTGATCACCTCGGCGGACCATATCGCCCGGGCGCTGATGAATTTCCAGGCGGCCGGGATCTCGGTGGTGGCGACCATGACGCCGGACGCCGCCCCGCTGTCGGCGGTGCCGTTCGGACCACGCGGCTAGCCCGCGGAACACCGCCGGTCCGCGAAAAGCCAGGGCCCGCCGATCGATTGATCGGCGGGCCCTGGTCTGCGCGCCTCAGGCGAGGTAGCGGGCGATGCTCTCCGCGACGCAGGCGGGCTTGTCCTGCCCCTCGATCTCGACGGTGACCGTCCGCACGGCCTGCACGCCGCCGGGGATGTCGGTGACGGCGTCGAGGGTGAAGCGCCCGCGGATGCGGCTGTCCACCGGCACCGGGTTGATGAACCGAACCTTGTTGAGCCCGTAGTTGATCGCCATGTTCGCGGCGCTGACGGTCATGACCTGCGCGGTCATCGGCACCACCAGCGACAGGGTGAGGAACCCGTGGGCGATGGTGCGCCCGTAGGGTCCGGCGGCCGCGCGGGCGGCGTCGACGTGGATCCACTGGTGGTCGTCGGTGGCGTCGGCGAAGGTGTCGATGCGCTGCTGGTCGACGGTGATCCAGTCGCTGACACCGATTTCGGTGCCGGCGGCGGCGCGCAGGTGGTCGAAGTCGCTGAAGTCGATCATGCGGTGTTCCTCTCGCTAGGCGTAGCGCTGCTTCAGTTCGCGCTTGAGGATCTTGTGGGTGGGCCCCATGGGCAGTTCGGTGACGAACTCGACGCGGCGCGGGTACTTGTACCGCGCCACATGCTCTTTCGCGTAGTCGATGACGTCCTCGGCGGTGAGCGGTCCGGACGGCACGACGACCGCGAGGATCTCCTCGCCGTAGTTCTCGTCCGGCACACCGATGATCGCCACCTGCGCGATGTTCGGGTGCCGCAGCAGCGCGGCCTCCACCTCGGTCGGGTACACGTTGAACCCGCCGCGGATGATCATCTCCTTGATCCGGTCCACGATGCGCAGGTAGCCCTGCTCGTCCTTGACGCCGAGGTCGCCGGTGCGGAACCAGCCGTCCACCATGACCTCCGCGGTGGCCTCGGGCTTGCCGGTGTAGCCGCTGAACACATTGTGGCCACGCACCACGACTTCACCGATGGTGCCGGTGGGCTGGAGTTCGACGCGGTCGCGCACGTCGGCGGCGGCGATCTCGACGTCGACGCCCCACACCGGGTGGCCGACGGTGCCGATCTGCGGGCCGAGCAGCGGCTGGTTCACCGTTGCGGTGGGCGAGGTTTCGGACAGGCCGTAGCCCTCGAGGATGTGCGAGCCGAAGACCTTCTCGAACTCCTCGATGATGACCGGCGGCATGGCCGCGCCGCCGCTGATGCACAGCCGCAGCTTCGGCAGTTCCGCCGCGCCCCCGGCCGCCTCGAGCAGCCCGTGGTACATGGTCGGCACACCGTGGAAGGTGTTGACGTTCTCCTTCACCATGAGCTCGAGCGCCTGTGCCGCATCGAATCTCGGCATGAGCACCAGGGTCGCGCCGAGCCGCCAGTGCGAGTTCATGGAAACGGTCTGCCCGAACACGTGGAACAGCGGCAGCGCGCCCAGCGCGATGTCCTCGCGCTGGACCTCGTTGGCGTCGAAGGCGTTCACCGTCGCGCACATGACCATATTGAGGTGGCTGAGCTCCGCGCCCTTGGGACGGCCGGTGGTGCCGCTGGTGTAGAACACCACCGCGGTGTCGAGCGGGCTGCGCGCCACATACGCCGGAATCGCCTCGCCGGAAAGCTCTTTCGGGCTCAGGCAGTCGATGCCGACCCGGTCGGCCGCTTCTTTGCCGACGGCCTCCACCATCGGATGGCAGACCATGACCTTGGCTCCGCTGTCGCGCAGCACGTATTCCGCCTCGTCCGCGGTGAGCAGCAGGTGCACCGGTACCACGGTCGCACCCGCCGCCAGAATGGCGAAGTACGCACGCGGGAAATCAGCGGTATTGGGTCCCATGAGCGCGACCCGGTCACCCGGCCGCACCCCGAGTTCGATGAGGGCACCGGCTTGTTCGCGGGCCTGCCGCCACAGGTCGCGGAAGGTGATGCGCTGGTCGCCCTCGATCAGGGCGATGTGGTCGGGTCGCCGCCACGCCGGTTCGGCGAGGATGCCGGCCAGGGACAGAGTCGCGTTCATCGATACCTCGGTTCGATCGGTTGGTCAGAGACCCATGTCCTTGGCGATGATCATCTTCATGACTTCGCTGGTGCCGCCGTAGATCCGGTTCACGCGGTTGTCGGCGTAGAGGCGGGCGATGGGGTACTCGTTGATGAAGCCGTATCCGCCGTGCAGCTGCAGGCAGCGGTCGATGACGCGGTGGGCGACCTCGGTGCAGAAGAGCTTGGCGGAGGCGGCATCCGCCGGGGTCAGGGTGCCCTCGTCGAGGGCCTCGAGGCCGCGATCCACCACGGCCTCGGCGGCGTCCACCTCGGCCTGGCAGGCGGCGAGTTCGAACTTGGTGTTCTGGAAGCTGGCCACCGGCTGTCCGAAGACGTTGCGCTGCCGGGTGTATTCCTTGGCGAAACGGATCGCGGCCTTGGCCTGCGCGTACGCACCGACGGCGATGGACAGCCGCTCCTGCGGGAGGTTCTGGCCCAGGTAGGAGAAGCCCTTGTGCTCCTCGCCCAGCAGATCCTCGACCGGCACCTCGACGTCGGTGAAGTTGAGCTCGGCGGTGTCGGAGACCTTGAGGCCCAGCTTGTCCAGCTTGCGGCCGACGCTGTAGCCCGGGGACTTGGTGTCCACCACGAACAGCGAGATGCCGTGGCGGCGATCGGTGTCGCTGGGCGCGGCGGTGCGGGCGCAGACGATGACGCGGTCGGCGAGCACGCCACCGGTGATGAAGGTCTTGGACCCGTTCAGCACGTAGTGCGTGCCGTCCGCGGAAAGCTTTGCGGTGGTGCGCATTCCGGCCAGGTCGGAGCCGGTGCCGGGCTCGGTCATGGCGATGGCGAACATGATCTCGCCGGTGACGAAGCCGGGCAGCCAGCGCTGCTTCTGCTCCTCGCTCGCGAGATTCTCGAGGTAGGGCAGGCACAGTCCGACGTGCACGCCGGAGCCGCCGAAGGACACCGCGGCGCGGGCGCATTCCTCCATGAGGATGGCCTGGAACTTGAACGACTCGATGCCCGCGCCGCCGTACTCCTCGGGCACCTCGATGCCGAAGACGCCGAGTTCGCCCAGCTTGTAATAGAAGTCGCGCGGCGCGATGCCAGCGGCGTACCACTGCTCGTAGACAGGCACTACCTCGGCTTCGATGAACGCGCGCACGGTCTCGCGGAAGGCGTCGTGGTCCTTGTCGAAAACTGTTCTCTGCATGGGGAAGATCTCTCCGAACTAGAGGCGGCGGCCGCCGTCGACGTAAATGGTCTGGCCGGTGACGAACGAGGCGTCGTCGGAGACCAGGAAGGACACCACGTTCGCGATGTCGGCGGGCTCGCCGACCCGGCGCAGCGGGGTGATCTTGGCGGCCTCGGCGCGGAACTCCTCCGGCGAGACGCCCACGCGGGCGGCGGTGGCATCGGTCATCTCGGTGACGATGAAGCCCGGCGCGACGGCATTCACATTGATACCGAACGGGCCCAATTCCATGGCCAGCGTGCGGGTCAGGCCCTGGATCCCCATCTTGGCGGCCGAGTAGTTGGCCTGGCCGCGGCTGCCCAGCGCGGACACGCTGGAGGTGTTCACGATCTTGCCGGACTTCTGCTTCACCATGTACTTCTGCGCCTCCCGCGAGCACAGGAACGTGCCCTTCAGGTGCACGGACATGACGATGTCCCAATCGTCCACCGACATCTTGAACAGCAGGTTGTCGCGCAGCACGCCGGCATTGTTGACCAGCACGTCGACCGAACCCAGTTCCGCGGCAATGCGTTCGAACGCCGCTGCGACCTGCGCCTCGTCGGTGACATTGCAGCCCACCGCGATGGCCGTGCCGCCCTGGGCGGCAATGGCGTCCACGGCGTCCTTGCAGGCGGCCTCGTCGAGATCGACGATGGCGACGGCGAAGCCGTCGGCGGCCAGGCGGGCCGCGGTGCCCGCGCCGATTCCGCGGGCCGCACCGGTCACGACTGCGACTTTCGACATGACTGAATCTCCCTGTCTGTGAATGACGTTCAGAGGAAGGCGTTCACGCCGGTGAGGGCGCGCCCGATGAGCAGTTTCTGGATCTGGCTGGTGCCCTCGTAGAGGGTGAGCACGCGGGCGTCGCGCAGGTACTTCGACACCGGGTACTCGTCGATGTAGCCGTATCCGCCGAACACCTGGATGGCATTGTTGGCGGCCTTCACCGCGGCCTCGCTGGCGAACAGCTTGGCGACCGAGGCCTCGGTGCCGAACGGCTTGCCCTTCCCGATCAGGTCGGCGACCCGCCAGGTGAGCAGCCGCGCCGCCTCGACATCGACGGCGATATCGGAGATGAGTTCCTGGACCAGCTGATAGGAGGCGATCGGCTTGCCGAACTGCTCGCGCTCCCGAGCGTATTTCACGGCGGCCTCCAGGCAGCCGCGCGCGACGCCGACACACCCGGCGGCCACACCCATGCGGCCCTTGTCCAGCGCTGCCATGGCGATCTTGAAGCCCTGGCCGAGCTCGCCGAGCCGGTTGGCGTCGGGCACCCGGACCTGGTCGAGGACGAGTTCGGCGGTGGCCTGGCCGCGCAGGCCGAGCTTGCCCTTGATCTCGGTGCGCGCGAAGCCCGGGGCGTCGGTGGGCACCAGGAAGGCGGTCACGCCCTTGGGGCCGGGGCCGCCGGTACGGGCGAAAATAATGGCGACATCGGCCCAGGTGCCGTTGGTGATGAACATCTTGCTGCCGGAGAGCAGCCAATCGTCGCCGTCGGCAACGGCTTTGGTGGTGAGGCTGCCCGCGTCGGAGCCGGTGCCGGGTTCGGTGAGGCCGAAGCAGCCCAGCGCCTGGCCGGCGCACAGACGCGGCAGCCACTCCCGCTTCTGGGTCTCGGTGCCGTAGGTCTTGATCGACTTGGCCACCAGTCCGAGCGAGACGGACACGATGCCGCGCACCGAGCTGTCGCCGCGGCCGAGTTCCTCGAGCAGGACGCAGTAGTCCAGGGCCGTGCCGCCGGAGCCGCCGTACTCCTCCGGGATCTCGATGCCGAGGAAGCCCATCGCACCGAGCTTGCCGACGATCGCGGTATCGACCGCCTCCGCCCGATCCCAGGCGGCCGCGTGCGGAACGACCTCTTTGTCCACCCAGGCCCGGGCCAGCTCGCGCAGTTCGCGCTGCGACTCGCCGAGTTCGAAGTCCATGGTTGTGATAGCTCCTAACCAAACGTTGTTAGGTTTATGACTCGAAATTATCCTAACAGCGTTCGGTTAATCAAGGACCGGGTGATAAATTCGACGTCCGCCGGGGGATCGCCGAGGTCTTCCATCGAAGGAGGTGAGCCGGATGGCCAGGCCGAAGGTGCCGCTGCTGAGCCGCGAACGGATTCGCGACGCGGCCCTGACCCTGATCGACCGCGACGGACTCGCCGAGCTGTCCATGCGCAAGCTCGCCGCCGAACTGGGCGTGCAGGCCGCCTCCCTCTACACCCACTACCCCACCAAGGACGCCGTCCTCGACGACATCGCGGGCGGTCTCATGGCACGGGTCGATGTGTCGGCCTTCGACCAGGGCTGGCGCGCCGGCCTCACCTCATGGGCCCACTCCTACCGCGACGCCCTGGTCCGGCACCCCAACTTCGTCGCCTACCTGGCCGCCGGACCCGGCACCCGCGACGAGAACCTGCGCGCCGCAGACGCCGTCCACGGCGGCCTGGTCTCCGCCGGCTGGCCCCCGCGCGACGCCACCATGATCGGCGCGGCCACCCGCTACCTGGTCATGGGCGCCACCATGGGCTCGTTCTCCCGCGGTTTCGTCGACGACGTCCAGGTCTATCGCGACCGCTACCCGCATCTGGAGCAGGCGCATCTGCTGCGCGCCAAGGCCGACGAGATCGATTCGGAGAGTTTCGAATTGGCGCTGTCGGCCTTCACCGACGGCCTGCAGCTCCGCTTCGACGCCATCGAGAAGGAGCGGGCCCGCCGGCGGCAGACCCGCTCGAACCCCCGCTCCGGCTAAGGGATGCGTCCCGCCGGCGTTTCACTCAGCGGGACAGTTCTGGTCAATTGTCCGAATTTGCTGCGGAAGTGCCGAACCCCGGCTAGGTTGCCGCGCATGTCTCGTACTCGTGCACTGGTGGCCGCCGCCGCGCTGGCCGCACTCCCGCTGGCCACCGCCGCCCCGGCAACGGCCGCACCCGTGGTGAACAAGGTCGTGGTGATCGGCATCGACGGCACGCTGTGGAGCGAGGTGCAGGCGGCCAATGCCCCGAACCTGGGGCTGCTCGCGGCCCAGGGCACCCTGGCGCGGACCTCCATCGCCCCGCACACCACCATGTCGTGCGTCTCCTGGGCGACGGCCCTGACCGGGGTGTGGGACACCAAGCACGGCATCAAGGACAATGACTCCACCTGCACCCCTGCGCCTTTCGCGCAGTATCCGACGGTGTTCACGCAGCTGGAGCGCGCGAAGCCGAGCCTGGCCACGGCGTCGCTGGGGACCTGGGACAAGATCGGCATGATCGCCCGGACCGGAAATCCCGCGGCGGACAGGGTGTCCGTGACGCAGGTCGATCCGACCGGCGCGGGAGTCTGTGAGACGACCGCGGATTCGAATGCCGCGGCGCAGGTGGTGTCCGCCATCACCGACGACGGCACGGATTTCGTGTTCACCCACCTCGATCAGGTCGATATCGTCGGCCACACCCTGCGTGGCATCTGGCCGCAGGCGTACCGGGATGCCATCGGCCGGGTGGACGCGCTGGTCGGCAAGATCACCAAGGCGGTCGACGATCGCGCCCGTACGCACGCCGGCGAGCGCTGGACGATCCTGGTGACCACGGACCACGGGCACAAGCCCGAGGGCGGCCACGGTGGTCAGAGCGCCTACGAGACAGCGAGTTTCATGATCGCGCGCGGGCCGGACTTCGCCGCGGGTGCGCAGAACAACGGCTACACCCTGGCCGACATCACCCCGACGGTGCTGGACCTGCTGGGTGCACCGGCCGATCCGAACTCCGACGGCCGCTCGGTGCGACTCGGCGGTTCCGGTGATCCCGCCGCTACACCGCCGAACACGCCCGCCATCGACTCCGGCATCACCGGTTCGTCCTCGGGCTCGGCGCAAATGCTCATGGTCAACAATCCGCTCTGCCTGGTCGCCAGCGGCTCGGCCGGTGGATCCTTCGGCAAGTAACCGGTCGGAGCGCCACTGCCCGGCAAGGAGCGGGCCCGCCGTGGGCGGACCCGCTCCCGTCCTTGACCCCCGCCGCCGTGGCGCCCCGGAATCCACTCCGTCCTACGGTTGAATTCCAGCCTGTGGAGCCCACAGCGAAGCGCCTGCTATTCCTCACCGCCGCGATCATCCTCGCCGCATCCACCTACACCTATGCCCTCTCCCCCGGCCACTACGGCGCGGCAATAGCCCTCGGCGCAATCCTGACCATGTTCTTCGTCGGCAAGGCCATGAACTGACCCCGGCCCCCGCACCTACTTCGGCGCAATCAACTCCAGCGCGATGTTGTCCGGGTCCCGGAACTCCAGGATGTAGCTGACGCCGATGTCCTTGATGTCCTCGTGCGCGACACCGCAGGCATCGAGATGCGCCGCGGCAGCCTCCAATTCGGCCAGTGAACCGACCGGGAAGGCGAGATGGTCGAGACCGACACGGTTCTCGTCGAACCGATCGGTTCCGACCGGCCGCAGACCGATCAGCCCCAGTGCCATCCGGTAGATCACCCCACCGTCCAGGAAGCTCAGCCGCTGCCGTGTCTCGTAGTCCGCATCGGCCGCGATCTCCAGCGCCACCGGCCACCCGAAGACCGCATCGTAGAAGGCTCTCGACCGCCCGATGTCACCCACGGTGAGCCGGATATGCGCAACAGACTCCACAGAGATCGCCATGCGGCCGATGCTGGCATACCGCGGCCCTACTCGCTGGTTCGAGACGGCGCGGCTGCTCAGGCGAGGTGCGCTCGCGCGTCCTCGTAACCGGCCTCCTCGGGAGCGTCGGCGGGGCCGTAGATCAGGTGCAGCACACCGGTTTCGAACGGCGCGGCCGACAGCAGCCGCAGCGGGATGGGAGTGCCCTCGTCGAAGAGCCGCAGGCCGTCGCTGCGCAGGGGGATGGGGCCTGCGCATCAATGTGCTCCTTGCGAATGGGTCAGGGTGGGTCGTGCGGTTACCCATAGGACGGGGCGACCGTCCCGGATTCATCGGCCGGGCCGCTGCCACTGCACTGCCTTTCACCCATTACGCTGTGGCACAACCGAATCCACCGCTCGTACGGTTGGGAACGAGCCTGTGGGGGTCTGTGGTGAAGCGCTTTCTCTTCCTGATCATGACGATCATCGTCGCAGCCTCCACCTATGACTACGGCCGGGCGGCCGGGCACTACGGACTGGTCGTGGTGATGGGCATCGTCCTCACGCTGTTCCTGATCGGGAAGACCATGGAATAGCCACATCTCCCTCAGGCGGAGGCTGCCGATGAGCCCGGGGCGGGCGAAGGGTGGTCCGGGCGGTCGCTCGACAGGAGTTGATCATGGCCATCGCGGCACTCATCACCTGGCTGCTCACCGCGGCCGGCGGTTTCGTTCTGCTCGGCACCTGGATCGCCAAAGGCGGTGTCCAGCAACGGAGTTCCAGCCATCTGCCCCCGCCCGTCATCTTCGGCCACTTCCTGCTGGCCGTGGCCGGGCTGGTGCTGTGGATCATCTACCTGGTGGTCAGCACCAAGGCCGTTGCCTGGGTCGCCTTCGCGCTGCTGATTCCGGTGGCGCTGCTCGGCTTCTTCATGCTGCTGCGCTGGCTGCCGGTCTATCGGGGCCGGGCAGGCGGCATTCTGTCGTCCACACCACCCGAACACCACTTCCCCGTCATCGTCGTGGGCGGGCACGGCGTCTTCGCCGTCGTCACCGTGGTGCTGGTCCTGCTCACCGCACTGGGTGTCGGCGCGAGCTGACCCCGGCGACGAGTCGGCCCCGGAAAAGGAATGGGCCCCGGAGCCGGAATCGACTCGGGGCCCGGGGCTTTCGCGGATTACTTCAGGCGGAGGCTGCCGAAGAGGCCTTCCTTCTCGTCGTTCGGTCCCGCGGTGAAGTAGAGGGCATCGGCGTCGCCGAGGCTCTCACCGTTGCCGAACATGAGGCCCCAGAGGCCCTCGATCTCGGCGGGCTTGCCGTCGGCGTCGCGCAGATAGTCGACGAACTTGCCGGACTGGTCGTCGAGGGCCAGGATGTGGCCCGCGCCGCCGAAGTTGCCGACCAGCAGCTTGCCCGACAGCGGGCCGAAGCCCTGCGGGGCGACGGTGACGGCCCACGGCGCGTTGAGGCGGCCGTCGGCGTCGAGGGTGCGAACCAGCTTGCCGTTCTTGTCGAATTCGGCGACCTGGCCCTTCTTGGCCTTGTTGCCGGCGTTCTTCTCCTGGTCCTTGTCGAGCTTGTCCTCTTCGCCGGCCTTCAGCTTGTTCGGGTCGCCGCCCTCGGACTGGGTGACGGCGTAGGTGACGAAGACGCGGTCGCCGATGGTGGCGACGTTGAAGGGGGCCGGGTCGCCGACCTTCACCTTCTTGCCCTTGGACGCGTCGGCCGGGTCGATGGCGTCACCGGTGGCGAAGGGGTTGGCGAAACCGGTGGTGGGCACCAGCTTCCAGTCCTTGTCGAAGGTGCGGACCTGCGGGTCCTTGCCGAAGTCGGCGGCCAGCAGCTTGGCACCGGAGGGGTCCAGGGCGATGCCCTTGAACTTCATGCCCGCGGCGGTGCCGTCGTATTCGAGCACGGCCGGGCCGTCGTGGCGCACGATGGCGCCGCCCGCGCCCTGCTCGGTCCAGCCGGAGATCTTGCCGGAGTCGGTGGCGAAGATGAATCGCGCGGAGCCGGTGAGCTTCTCGGCCTTGCCGTCGTAGCTGACCGGCTGGTCCTTCACCGCGAAGATGTCGGAGGTGATGGGGGCCGGGTTGAAGACGACGCCGGTGGTCTTGCCTTCGCTGTCGTCGCCGTCGTCGTCCGGGATGGAGTCCGCGCCCGGGATGGTGACCAGCTTCAGCGGGTCCTGGAACATCTTCTGGTACTTGGCATCCGGCGACTTGGTGACGTCACCGACGAACTGGAAGGAGTAGCCGCCCGCGCCGACCCAGAAGTGCCCGCCGGCGCCCTTGGGACGATCCGCGATGCCCCAGGCGTTGATGAACTTCGGGTCGGTGAACTGCGCCTTGTCCGACTCCTTGTTGGAGGCGATATTGACCTGGGCGTAATGGTTTCCGTCGAGCGCCTTCACGTCGTCGTTGTCCGACTTCGTAGTGCTGCATGCCGCCGCGACCACCAGCGCTGCGCCCAGTGCCGACACGCGCAGCAGCGTCTTGCGCACCGGCGGCATGCCGCTCGAGCGTCCGTTCATTTCAGGTCCTTCCAGCAAACGCCCAGGTGCGGCGTTAGGTGATGCTAACCATAGCTGGAGGAATCGGCGGCGTCGTTAGGGGACCCTCATTTCCATTCGGAAACGACATCTCCGCTGGTCCAGGGCGCAATGAGCAGTTCCCGGGCGGTCTCGGAGCCATCCAGAGCCCGGGTGATCCGCTGCGCGATCCGCCAGCCCTCGGACGTGCGGACCAGGCGGAAGTGATTCGCCCCGGCCCGCCACACGAAGAATCCGCCGTCCCGCCGCCGGACCAGCAGCGATTCGCACACCGCCGCCGCGGTGTCCCCGTCCACGGTGACCGCCACCGGGCCCAGGAAGTGCGCCGATCCGGCGGCGATGAGCGATTGGTGCGCCTGCGATTCGACCATGTCGCGGACCTGCCCGCGATCGCGCATGTGCCAGCCCTCGACGTCGTATTCGCCGTCCTCGGTCCACAATTCGGCGACCGCCTCCGCGGCCCCGGCATCGACCAGCGGGCCATAGGAGGCGATCAGACGGGTGATGGCCAGCTCGTCCTCGACCCGGCGCAACCGGTCCTCGAGCACGGCGAGACGCTCTTCGATCATGGAAATCCTTCTGCTACAGGAGATGACGGTCGACCAGATCGCGCAGCGCGGCGAGCTGATCGCAATAGTGGACGGCATCGGTGGCCCGGACCGTGCAGGTGAGGTGGGTCGCCCCGGCCGCCCGCAGCGCGGCCAACCGGCGCAGGGAATCCTCGGCGTTCCCCTGCGGATCCAGCGCCACACCGGGCGAGAGCACCACATCGAAACCGTCGGGCACGGTCACCGTGGCCAGCAGGTCCGCGATCCGGTCGGCGGGCAGGCCGAAGGGCACCCAGCCGGCGCCCAGCGACACCGCGCGGCGCAGCGAGCGGCGAGTGCGCCCGCCCACCCAGATCGGCACGGTGGTGGAAGTGGCGTGCGGTTCCAGCACGAAGCCTTCGACATCGCGGCGACCCCAGGCCCGGCGCAATCGGGTCAGCGCCGCATCGGCCCGCGCGCCCCGGTCTTCCCAGGCCGCGCCGAGCAGGGCGAATTCCTCTGCGAGAGAGCCCACTCCGACCCCGAGCACCACCCGGCCGCCGCTGAGCCGGTCGAGGGTGCCGTAGCTCTTGGCCAGCGCCAGCGGATGGTGGTAGCCGAGCACCAGCACCGAGGTGGCGAGTCGGATGCGGGTGGTGCGCGCCGCCAGGTACGACAGTGTGGCCAGCGGGTCCCAATAGGTCGCGCCGCGCACCGCCGCGGCCGCCGCGGGCACGCCGACGTGGTCGGAGCAGGTGAGGTGGTCGAAGCCGAGTTCATCGGCGGCCGTGGCGATCCGGGTGAGCTCCTCGGGGCCCGCGGTGGCCTCCCAGGGCGAGGCGACGCCGGGCACCTGCACGACGATCGGCGTGTTCAGACCGAGTCGGATACTCATCGCACCACCCGTTCCGGCAGACCCATGAGCCGCCGCATGCCCTTGTCGGCGCGCAGCACGGCGGCCGCCCGATCCGGGTCATTGCGCTGGGCGGCTCCCGCCTCGTTGCCGGACATGATGTGCACCGGCCCGTGCGGAAGCCGCGAAAGTCCTTCGCGCGCCACGTCATCGGGCTCGGACACCGTCATCCCCGGCACGGTGAAGTCGAGTCCGACCCGTTCCATGGCCGGCGTCCGGGTCACGCCGAGCACCAGTTCGAGCACATCCACCCCGTACTCCCCGAGCTCCAGCCACAGGCTCTCGGCGAAGATCCGCCCGAACGCCTTGACCCCGCCGTACACGGTGTGATGCTGCGAGCCCAGATACCCGGCCAGCGACCCGACCATCAGAATCCCGCCCCGTCCACGGGTTTTCATGGCGCGCCCGAAGTGGTGGATCAGCCCGAGCGGCGCGGTGATGTTCAAATCGATGACCTGCCCGAACGCGGTCAGATCCCCATCCACGAAGGGTGCGCTGTGGGTATTGGCCCCGGCGTTGAGAACCAGCAGGCCGACCTCCACGTCGGCGACCGCGGCGACGATCTCGCCCACCGCATCGGCGGCGGTCAGATCGATTGCGAGCGTGCGCACCTCGACCCCCAGCTCCAGGCATTCCGCGGCCGTCGCCTCGAGCGGTTCAACCCGCCGCGCCACCAGCAGCAGCGCGATCCCGGCCCCGGCGAGCTCCAATGCGAACGACCGGCCGACCCCCTCCGATCCCCCGGTGATGACCGCCCACGGCCCATAACGTTGCGGGTCCACACCGTTCATCGCTACTTCCTCACCTGTGAGATCGAACTCGGTCCCTTCCAGTTCTACAAACTTCCGCCCGCAAAAACTAGAGTGAATTCTAGTTATCGGACAGAAGGTGGTTTCATGCCGCGCATTCAGGACTCCCGCGCCCCCGGCCGCGTCTCGACGGCCCGGCAACTGGAGCGGCAGCGCGCGATCCTGCGCGCGGCCGCCCGACTGGGCGCCGAGCACGGCCTGGAGCGGGTGCAGATGAGCGAGGTCGCGCAGTCCGCGGGGGTCGCGCTGGGCACGCTGTACCGGTACTACCCGTCCAAGAACCACCTGTTCGCGGCGGTCCTCGACGGGGCGGTCCGCGAATTGCCGCACCCCGCAGCGGTTCCCGGCGACCCGGTCACCGGTGCGACCGAGTTCCTGAGCCGTGCGATCGGCGAGCTGCTGCGCCACCCCCTGCTGGCCCGGGCGATGATGGTGTCGATGAACGCGGTGCGCGCCGAAGGCCACGCTCTGCCCCACGATCCGTCGTCCCCCGAAACGGCTTCCGCCGCAGCAGCTCTGGTCACCGATCAGGTGATGCCCGAACGCATCCTGACCGCCGCGGGCATCACGAACCCGGCCGACGAGGACCACCGCCTGGCACGTCTGCTGGAGCAGTGCGTCTACGGCATTCTCACCTGGACCATCGCGGGCCGCCTGACCATCGACCAAGCCCTCGCCGACGTCCACCGCGCCTGCGAACTCCTCCTCGCCCCCTGGCGATCGGCACGATAAGCGGCGAACCCGGAGGCGACCACCGTTTCACGTTCCAGTCACCGAGACCCCATGGAGGAGCTTTCTCCACTCTTCCAGTCAGTGAAATCATCTGCGCGGCACGGGTTTTCCACCGCAATAACGAGGAGTGTGCGGGCCGCTCCGACGACGGGGCCCGTGAGTTGGTATTCCGCATTCACACCGAGCGAGGACGGTACCTATGACAACGATGCGTGACGGGTTCCGCCGGGTCGAAGCCGAACCGGCACCGGTCCGCTTCGCGCGAGGCTGGCACTGTCTGGGGTTGGTGAGCGGACGGCCGGGTGCGCGAGGTGCGCACCCGGCCGTCCGAGATGGGTTGGTCAGAGCTCGAATTCGGCTCGGACCTGGTCTTCGGTGAGGCCGTAGTCGGCCAGGGAGTACTTGTGGACCGGTTTGCGGTCGCCGGACTTGCTCTCCTCATCGAGGGTGGTCATGGCGGTGCGGGCCGCATCCGTGTAGTCCAGGCCGAACTTCGAGTAGATCTTCTCGACCGTGGCGAAGGGGTCGGCGCGGAGTTCGTCGAATTCGATGTCGAGGAACTGGTCCGGGTTGTACCGGGCTCGCGCAGCATTGAATTCGCGCAGGCCGCGGGACCACAGTTCGAGCTGCGATGCACCGATCTTCTCGCCGACGAAGGTGGTGGACCAGCCCGCGGTGGCCTGCTCGGACAGGCTGCACGAGGAGCCGACGATGGTGACCGGGTCGCGGTGGGTCTGGATGATCAGCGCGTCCGGATACACCTTCATGAGCGCGTCGAGGGCGAACAGGTGGCTGGGGTTCTTCAGCACCCAGCGCCGGTTGTCACCCAGGCCGATGAGCTGCAGGTTCGCCTTGTGCCGCGTATAGGCATCCGTCCAGTCCTGCTTGCGCAGCCACTGCGAGTAGCTCGGCAGGTAGGCCAGCGACTCGTAGGAGATGGATTTCACCGTCTGGCGCAGCAGCTGCCAGCACTCCTCGACCTCGGCGGCGGTCATGTAGTGCACGCCCATGAATTCCGGGTTCTCGATCCGGTGCTGGGCGAACCCCTTGTCGACCGCCTGATAGACCGGATTGTCGGCCCAGGTCTCGCGCGGTGGCCGCGGCTGCGGGAAGTCGGCGAGCCACATCTCCAGGGCCTGGTGCTGCGGGTCGGCGGCGAGCAGCCGGTGTAGGGCGGTGGTGCCGGTGCGGGGCAGCCCGGTCACGAAAATCGGCCTGGTGACCTGGGTTTCGGTGTAGGCCGGGTTGGCCTGCCAGGAGGCTTCGCTCAGTGCGCGGGCGACGAGCGCGCCGCGCAGAAAGTAGCGGCTCATCTTGGAGCCGAGCTCGGTGAGCCCGGCGTCACGCTGGTAGGATTCCAGCAGGACGCCGAGCGCCTCCAGGTAGTCGTCGGACCCGAAGTCGGTGAGGCCGCAGACTTTCGACGCCGAGTGGTGCAGATCCTCGACGGTGCCGACGTTGGTACGTCCGCTCATAGTGGTGAAACTCCTTGCTCAGACGTGGTATTCGCCGCAGTTGACGTCGATGGTCTGCCCGGTGATGGCATTGGCCCACGGCGACATGAGGAAGACGATGGTCTGGGCGATCTCGTCGGGCAGCGGCAGCCGCTTCAGGTCGGACTTGGACGCGGTCTGCTGGTAGACCTGCTCCGCGGTGATGCCGTACTTCTTGGCGATCTCGCTGAAGTACCACTTCAGCTGGTCGGTCCAGATGTAGCCGGGCAGCACGCTGTTGACGCGAATCCCCTTCTCGCCCAGCTCGGTCGCCAGGGTCTGCGACATGGCCAGCAGGGCCGCCTTGGCGACCTTGTAGCTGCCGTAGCGGGGTTCGGAGTGCCGCAGCACCATGGAGTTGACCATGACGACCGAGCCCTTGGTCTCGGCCAGCCCGTCGGTGAACGCCTGTGTCATGCGGAGATTGCCGAGCACGGTCAGGTCCACGCTCTCGCGGATCTGCTCGAAGTCGGTGCGCGCCAGCGGCTTCATCGACGGCACCTTGAACGCGTTGTTCACCAGCGCGTCGACTCGGCCGAAGCTCTCGAGGGTCTGCTTCGCCAGGTTCTGGACCGTGGCCTCATCGGTGATATCGGTGGGCACGCAGAGTGTTTCCGCGCCACCCTCGGCCGCGATCTCGTCGGCGACCTCCTTCAGCCGCGACTCGGTGCGCGCCGCCAGCACGACCTTGGCCCCGGCCGCCGCGGCCTCCAGCGCGATGGAACGGCCCAGACCGGGCCCGATGCCGCTGACGACCACGACCTTGTCGGCCAGCAGCCCCGTCTTCAGGCGGGTCATCCCAGCATCCTTTCCGCGAAGGCGCGCTGGCGAGCGGCGATCCGCTCGCGCCATCCGGCCTCGTCGATCCGATTGTGTTCATAGTGCGGCAGCCGTTCGGCCACCTTGTCCAACGGCACGAGCTCGATGGTCGGCCCGTCCTCCGGCGTGATCGCGCGATCCACGCGCTGCCAGCGGAACTGCAGAATGCCGAGCTTGCGGCCGGTGGTCTCGATCCAGTTGGCGATCCCCGGGTTCCGGGCGGAGACCACCATGCGGATCATCCCGTCCGGATCCACCTGTGCCTGCTGATGATTCAGCGAGGTCTGGTGGTTGGCGTAGTCGAGCGAGACGTACCAGCGGCTGCCCAGCTGGAAACCCTGATACGGCGCATCGGATTTCGGCACCGTGATGATCAGCGCCTGATCGTCCTCCAGCTCGAAATGCCCGACGGAGGAGTACTGCGTGCTCAATCCGCCCGGCGTGAGCCGAGGTTCGGTCAGCGTATTGACCGGCAGGTTCAGGTAGAACCACTTCGGGAAGTTGAACCAGGTGTGCACCCGGGTCAACAGCATGCGCCCGGCCGCCCGGTACCGCTTGCGCAGCTGTTCCACCCCGGCCTCGACCGGCGCGGTCCCGATGGTGTCCACCCGCTCGATGCGAATGCTGCCCTTGCGCTCGGCATTCCAGTCGCCGTAGACCTCGCGCACGGCCAGCATGGACGCGCCCTCGCCGAGCACGAAGTAGTTCGGCTCCGGGTTCTCCTTGGGCGGGCCGAAGCGCAGCTGATAGCTGCCGTCCTCGTTGATCTGCAGCCGCCGGTCGTCGAACGCGTCGTCGCCGTTCGGGACGTCGGTGGCGGTGTAATCGCCCTTGAGCACCTGGAAACTCAGGTCGACGGTGCTGCCGCGCACGCCGGTGAGCAGGTATTCCGCAGTCGGCTCGATATTGGCGCTGTAGTACAGCGTGTCCGGGTTGTCCAGGCCCATCTTGGTGTACGGCCCGGTGGCGGTCACGAGGTACGGGTGCGAGGTGCCGTGCGCCCGCGACAGCTGCAGGACGGCGGCAATGCTGCCCTGCAGGTAGTCGTAGCCTTCCGCGAGGTCGTGCGGGTCACGGATGAAATCGGCGGCGGCGATGAGCTTCTCGGCCTCGGCGACCGCCGCGAGGAACGGTTCGGTGAGAGGCAGCTCGGCCTTTTCCATGTCTGTCATCAGCTATCAGCGATTCCTAGGATCTCTCGAATTCGATGGGCGATCTCGGCCGGCGTCCCGGCCGAGGGGGTGATGGTCAGGTCGGCGAACTCCGGCCGCTCGTACGGCGAACTGATGCCGGTGAATTCGCGCAGCTCCCCGGCACGGGCCCGCTTGTACAGGCCCTTCGAGTCGCGCAGCTCGCACTCCTCGAGCGGGGTGTCCACGAAGATCTCCCGGAACGACAGATTCCTGGAGTCGTGCAGCTTGCGCGCCTCGCGCCGTTCGGCACGGAACGGGCTGATGAGCGAGACGATGGCGACCACGCCGGCATCCGCGAACAGCGCCGCCACCTCGGCGACACGACGAATGTTCTCCCGCCGGTCCTCGTCGGTGAAGCCCAGGTTCTTGTTCAGCCCGTGCCGCAGGTTGTCGCCGTCGAGCAGGTAGGCGGGCTGGCCGGATTCGATGAGCTGCCGCTCCAATTCGACTGCGATGGTGGACTTCCCGGAGCCCGACAGTCCGGTCAGCCAGACGGTCGCGCCGGTGCTGAGCCGCTGCCCGCGCTCCACGGCGGAGCTGTGCCACACCACATTCGAGGACTTCTGCCCGACCCGCGGTGCGCCCGTGGAGCGTCCGGTGATCATGCCCGCGGCCACCGTCTGGTTGGTGGTCTCGTCGATGAGGATGAAGCTGCCGGTGGCGCGGTTCTCCCGGTACGGGTCGAACAGCAGCGACTGCCGGCTCTTGATCGTCACGCGTCCGATGTCGTTGAGCCCCAGCCGATCCGCGTCCGTCTGCCGGTGCAGGGTGTTCACGTCCAGCCGGTAGTCCAGCTCGCTCACCTCCACCTTGGAGGTCTGGGTGGCGGTGCGGATGGCGTAGGAGTTGCCGGCCCGCAGCTCGGTGTCGTCGGAGAACCAGCACACCATGGCGTCGAGCTCACGATCGGCGTGCGGCTGGTTGCCGGGGCGGGCGAGCATATCGCCACGGCCGATATCGATTTCGTCGTCCAGGGTCAGCGACACCGCCATACCGGTGAAGGCCTCGTCGACCTTCCCGCCGCCCGGCCCCCAGATCTGGTTGACCCGGCTGGTGCGCCCCGACGGCAGCACCACGACCTCGTCGCCCGGCTTGAAGATGCCGCCCGCGACAGTGCCCGCGTAGCTGCGCTGGTTCTCCCCGTGCGGCCGGATGACGTACTGCACCGGCAGCCGGTTGTCGATGAGGTTGCGGTCGGAGGCCACGTGCACCTCTTCCAGGTGCCGCAGCAGCGGCGGGCCCGGGTACCAGCCGGCGGTGCGTGTGGACGGATCCACCACATTGTCGCCGTGCAGCGCCGACACCGGGATGAAGCTCAGATCGCCGACATCCAGCTTGGTGGCGAAATCCGCGAATTCCGACCGGATCTCCTCGAAGCGCCGCTCGGACCAGTCGACCAGGTCCATCTTGTTCACGCACAGCACCAGGTGCCCGACCCCCAGCAGCGAGGACAGGAAGGCGTGGCGGCGGGTCTGCTCGGAGACGCCCTTGCGCGCGTCGACGAGGATGAGCGCCAGGTCGGCGGTGGAGGCGCCGGTCACCATGTTCCGGGTGTACTGCACGTGTCCCGGGGTGTCGGCGATGATGAATTTCCTTCGCGGCGTGGCGAAGTAGCGGTACGCGACATCGATGGTGATGCCCTGCTCGCGTTCGGCGCGCAGGCCGTCGGTCACCAGCGACAGGTCCGGCCCGTCGCCGCCGCGCGACAGGCTCGCGCGCTCGATGGCATCCAGCTGATCGCTGAACAGGCTCTTGGAGTCGAACAGCAACCGCCCGATGAGGGTCGATTTACCGTCGTCCACACTGCCCGCGGTGGCCAGTCGTAACAGGTTGCGACGCATCAGAAATAGCCCTCTCGCTTGCGATCTTCCATGCCGGACTCCGAGATGCGGTCGTCGGCGCGGGTGGCGCCACGCTCGGTCAGCCGGGTGGCGGCGGTTTCGGCGATCACCTCGGCGGGGTCGGCCGCGGTGGATTCCACGCAACCGGTGCAGTCGGCATCGCCGAGGGTCCGGAAGCGCACGGTGGCCTCGAAGCGCTTCTCCTCCGGGCCGAACTCCAGGAATCGGTTGTCCGCCAGCAGCATTCCGTCGCGCGCCACCACGGTGCGCCGATGTGCGTAGTACAGCGACGGCAGCTCCACCTCGGCCTGGTCGATGTACTCCCAGATGTCGAGCTCGGTCCAGTTCGACAGCGGGAACACCCGGATGTGCTCGCCCTTACGGTGCCGGCCGTTGTAGAGGTTCCACACCTCGGGGCGCTGCGCCCGCGGTTCCCAGGCGCCGTACTCGTCGCGGAAGCTGAACACCCGCTCCTTGGCGCGCGCCTTCTCCTCATCGCGGCGCGCCCCGCCGAATACCGCGTCGAAGCGGTGCTCGCGAATGGTGCGCAGCAGGGTGGTGGTCTGCAGCCGGTTCCGGGTCTCACCGGGCCGTTCGGTGACCCGGCCCGCGTCGATATCGTCCTGCACGCTACCGACCAGCAGCTGGGCTCCCAGCCGCGCCACGGTGCGATCCCGGAAGTCGATGACCTCGTCGAAATTGCGCCCGGTATCGATGTGCAGCAACGGGAACGGCAGCGGCGCGGGCCAGAACGCCCGCCGCGCCAGCTCCAGCATGACCGCCGAGTCCTTACCACCGGAGAACAGCAGCACCGGCCGCTCGAAGGTGGCCGCCACCTCCCGGATGATGTGCACCGATTCCGCCTCCAAGGCGTTCAGGTGCGACAGCTCATATCCCGTGCGCATCTCTCGTCCCATTCGCCGCGTCATCCGATCCGTCCGGTCATTCGACCTTGCGGTGTCGAATATTCGACGCTATTGTTCGATAATGTGACACCGACGATAGGTCGGTACCCGGGCGACGGTCAATACCCGCGTCCGAATTGCCGCGCATCGGAGTAGCTCGGACACACCGGATCCGGGCCACTCCGGTGCGGATGACCGATACCCCGGTCGATACGATCGGGCGCGAACCTCCCGCAGCGCCGGGACCGACACCAGCAGGGATCGAGTTGCCTGAATCCACCACCGCCCCTGTGGCTTCCGAACCGGGAACGGCGGCCGGAGCAGGTTCCGCGCCCGCCTCACCGCCGACCCACCGGGTCGTGCAGGCGATCGAGCTGCTGTCGCGGCATTCCGGCGAGCGCCTCTCGCTGGCCCGCATCGTGCGTGCCACCGGCATGTCCCGGGCCACCGCGCACGCCGTGCTCACCCAGCTCGCCGCCGACGGCTGGACCGTGCGCGACAGCGAGGGGAACTACAGCCTCGGCCTCGGCCTACTGGCGGTGGCGCGGCGAGCCGACACCGCTTTTCCGCTGCGCCGCCTGGCCGTGGAGCCCATGCACGCACTGGCCGCCGCCCACGGCGTCCCCATCTTCCTGGCCGAGCGGGAACAGGAGGCCATCGTCATCACCGAGGTGCTCGGCACCCCGTCGGTCCCGTGGATCCGCCCCGCCCGCCGCATGCCGTTCGCGCCGCCGGTGTGCCGCGAATTCATCGCCTGGGCACCGGAATCCGAGCGGGAGACCTGGCTGCAGGCCGCCGACCCGCGCCACCGCCCCCGCCTCACCGCGGTCCTCGACGTCATCGCCGCCCGCGGCTATTCCGTCGAACGCCTCGCCGACGAGTCCGCACCCATGCTGGAAGCCCTGGGGGCACTTCGCCATTCCCCTGTCACCGATCCGCTGCGGCACCGTCTCAGCGCCATGATCGCCGACCTCATCACCATCGACTATCTCCCCGCCGAACTCGGCGACCACAATGCGGTCGTCTCGGTGGCCGCCCCGATCTTCGCCTCCGACGGCTCGGTCATCGCGTCGATCGTCTCCTGCCCCGACACCAATCTCCCCGCCGCCCGCCTGCACGAGCTGGCCACCGCCACCATTGCCGCGGCCGATACCGTCACCACGTCCCTGCGCGGCTGAGACGTAATCCGCGTCCTGCGACGGCCACTGATAACTGCGACGGCCACTGATCGACGCGGCGTGATCGTCGAATCCCACCCGGCAGGCGGCCCGCACCCGAGGGTGCGGGCCGCCGAATCATGCTGCGGCAGTCAGCGATTGGCCAGTTCCGAGAGCTGGTAGGCCATGTTGCGACGGAACGCCGGGATGCGGGCGGCGGTGCTGATGACGAGGTTGCGGACCAGCCGGGCGGGCACCGGACGCAGGGTGGCCATACGGGTCATGCGATCGGTGAACCTGACCACGCCCAGTGCCACCGGGCGACGGGTCTGCTCGTACTCGTCGAGGGTGGACTCGGGGGCGCCCGCGACCACCGCGGCGAGCAGGCGGCCGAGCATGGCGGCGTCCTGGATGCCGGTGTTCATACCCTGGCCGCCCGCCGGGCTGTGCACGTGCGCGGCGTCCCCGGCGAGCAGGATGCGCCCGGCGCGGTAGTGGTCGGCGACCCGGTGGTGCACGCGGAAGCGCGAGCTCCAGACGATCTCCTCGATCTTCGCGTACGCACCGGGCCGGCGGGCGTCGACCAGCGCCTGCACATAGGCCAGATCCTGATGTTCGGGAGCGTCGGCCACGGTGGCGACGATGCGGAAGCGGTCGGGCTGCGGGTCGGGCAGTGGCGCGACGACCGTGACACCCTCGGGCGACAGGTGCAGGGAGACCTCGTCGCGCGGGTCCGGCCAGGTCATGCGGACATCGGCCAGCACGAAGGACTCGGGGTAGGTGGCGCCGGTGAAACCGATCCCGGCGGCCTCGCGGACCGGGCTGTGCATGCCGTCCGCACCGATGACCCAGTCCGCGCGAACGGAATTCGCGGCGCCGTCGGCATCGGTGAAGGAGACGGTGACACCGTCGGCGTCCTGGACGACGCCGGTGACCTCGGTGTGCCGGTGCACCTGCCCGCCCGCCTGCTCGAGGCGCGCCAGCAGGATCGCCTCGGTCGATTCCTGACCGATCATCACGGTGTAGGGGTAGGCGGTGGGCAGGCCCTCGAACGAGATGCGGGCCAGCACGTGGTCGCCGTCGCGCATCACGAAGTGCGGCACCACGATTCCGCGCTCGAGGAGGGTCTCGGTGACGCCGAACCGCTCGAGCACCTCCAGGGTGCGGGCGTGCACGACGACCGCGCGGGAGGTGTTGGCGCCCTCGGCCAGCTTGTCGAGCAACACCACGTTCACACCCGCGTCGGCGAGGGCGATGCCCGCGGTCAGCCCGGCGGGACCGGCACCCACGATGACGACCGAGGCGGTGGCGGGGACGGTGTTCATGACGACTCCTGAGGCTCTGCCAACGTTTGTTGGCCAACGTCTGTTGATTTAGACCGTACGACCCGGTCGTAGTCATGTCAACACTTGTTGGCCAACGAATGTTGGCAAACCTTCAGCCGTCGGTGGCGGCGGCCAGCGACTGGAAGACGGCGGCGGTCCGGGTGTGCGGCATCGCGCAGTAGACGATGACCCGCTGATCGGTGTCGGAGATGTGCAGCACCTGGCAGTGGAAGTCCAGCGGCCCCAGCTCCGGATGACGGATGCGCTTGCGGTGGATCCGGCGCACCTCCACATCGTGGGCGGCCCACATGTCCGCGAACCGCTTCGATGTGCCCAGCAGTTCGGTGACCAGCGCGGCCAGCGCCGGATGCCCCGGATACCGGGCATAGGCCGCGCGCAGATCGGCGATCAGGGCGCGGGCGAAGTCGCGGGTCTCGGCGTCGGCCCACTGCGGATGGTCGGCGGCCTCCCGGAACATCCAGCGGATCATATTGCGCTCGTGCTCGGGCACGGTGTCGAGATCGCCGACGAAGGGCGTGGCCGCCCGGTTCCAGGCGAGCACCTCATAGGTCGCGTCCACCAGATACGCCGGAGCCGCCAGATTGTCGAGGATGGACCGGACCGCCTGCGGCACAGTCTTGTGCGGCCCGGCCGTGACCGGCGGCGACTCCCCCGCCATCCGGAACAGGTATTCCCGCTCGTCCACGGTGAGCATGAGCGCCCGCGCCAGCGCCGCCAGCACCTGCCGCGACGGCTTCGCACCGCGGGCCTGCTCGATGCGGATGTAGTAATCCACCGAGATTCCCGCCAGCTGTGCCACCTCCTGCCGGCGCAATCCCAGGGCGCGGCGGTTGAGCCCATTGGGAAGGCCGACATCGCTGGGTGTCAGCCGATTACGCCGAGCCTTCAGAAAGGCCGCGAGTTCGCTCCTGTCAGCCATGGCTCCAGTGTGGGCCGCTGTCTCGATTTTGGGTGGTACAACTCGGTCCTCCCGCCGCAACCCGCCCGGCGTGATGCTTCTCCCATGACCATCACCGCATTCATCACCGGCGCCAACAAGGGCATCGGCTACGAGACCGCACGGCAGCTGGCCGCGCGCGGCATGACCGTCCTGCTCGGTGCGCGGGATCCAGAACTCGGGCAGGCCGCGGCCGCCAAACTGCGGGCCGAGGGCGCGGACGCCCACTTCGTCCGGATCGACGTCGCCGACGAGCAGTCCACTGCCGCGGCGGCCGCCCAGGTCGAGGCGGACTTCGGCCGGCTGGACATCCTTGTCAACAATGCCGCCATCAGCGGCGGCCTCGACGGTGACGGCAAGCCGTCGTCGGGAACACTCGCCACTCTCCGGCACGTATACGAGACCAATGTCTTCGGACTGGTCGCCGTCACCAATGCCCTGCTGCCGCTGCTGCGGCGCGCGGAGGCGGCCCGGATTGTCAACGTGTCCAGCGAGGTCGGTTCCCTGGCCGGGCGCACCGATCCGAACAGCCCCATGTCGCACATGGTCTCGGCCATCCCGTACACCTCGTCCAAGACCGCCGTGAACATGGTGACGGTCCTGTACGCACTCGAACTGAAGGACACCCCCATCAAGGTGAACGCCGCCAACCCCGGCTACACGGCGACGGATCTCAACGCCAACAGCGGTTTCCGCACCGCCGAACAGGGCGCCGAGCCCAGCGTCCACCTCGCGACACTGCCCGCCGACGGCCCGACCGGCACGTTCTGGGGTCACATCTGGGGACAGGAGGAGTACGGCCGCATCGAATGGTGAGGCCTCCCAGCTGCCGTTCGGCTGCGGGTCACCGCGGTGTCACATGTCGGGGCCGTCGCGGCGGCACCGCTGCTGCCACCACTCGTGCTGCTGGATGCAGTGGTGGACGAACCACCAGTCACCCTGGTCGCGTGGTCCGTTCTGATCGCCGAATCCGCCTTGGCCACCGCCGAATCCGCCTTGGCCGCCGGATCCGTCCTGAACCTGATCGCCATCGTGGTGGCGGGCCGCGGTGACGCCCGCCGCGGGGCACTGATAGTGGTCGCCCTGCTCACCGCTCCCGTGGCGACCGAGCACGCCGACCGGGCTAGCCCAGCCCGCCGCGCCTTTCGTGCAGCAACAGCAGGGAATACGCGGCCACACTCTGGGCATCCACGATCGCGCCCGCCAGGATCATGGCCTCCAACTCGTCCCGGGTGAACCAGGCGGACTCCATGTCCATCTCGGAGGGCTCCCGCTCGTGCGGCCCCGCCGTCAGCTCGGTGGCCAGCACCACGGTCCCGTAGTGCGTGCTGGTGGCAGGGGCGGGAGCCACTTTCCCCAGCGCCGTCAGCCGGCCGGCCCGCAACCCCGTCTCCTCCCGCAACTCCTGCCGAGCCACCGCGATCGGATCGCTCTGCCCCGCCACCGCCCCGCCCGGGAACTCCCAGCTCCTGCGCCCCAGCGGATACCGATACTGCTCGACCAGGTGGAATCGCTCGCCATCCCACGGAATCACGATCGCGAAGTCCGCCTTCCGGATGTAGGCGTACACCGACTCCTCCCCGTCGGCCTGCCGAACCACGTCCTCCCGCAGCGTGATCCACTCATTCGCGTACACCTCACGACTCCGCAGCATGTCCATCCCCCGATCCTCCCCCACCGCGGGGTGGGTCAGGACTGGCGGGCCGGGGCCAGGGCGTCCCGGGCGTCCATGAGGGCGAAGCCCAGCAGGTTCTCGCCGCGCCAGCGCGCCGGGTCGGTGGCCGAGGGGTTGTCGGCGCCCAGGCCGATGCCCCAGATGGTGTCGCGGGGAGCGGCTTCGACGAGCACCTTGCCGGCGGTGGCGAGCAAGAAGTCGCGGAGCTGTTCGTGCTGGCCGAATTTGGCGATGCTGGCGCGCAGCACGATGTCGAAGCGGTGGGCTTCCCACGTGTCCTGGTCGAAGCCGGAGATGGCGCGGCCCATGCGCTTGGCGTCGGCGGGGGTGTCGCTGGTCAGGATGCGGGTGCGCATGTCCTCGTCGCCGAACAGGCGCGCCTTCTCGGCCATCATGAAATGCTCTGCGCTGCCGTAGTTCTGGCCGTCGACACTGAATTCGACCGGCCACCACTGGCTGAGCACCCACTTGCCGACCTCGTGGCCGGGGGTGCGGGTGTGCCCCCAGAAGAAGAGGAACTCCGGTCTCGCCCCGTCGGCCATGTCCGCTGTCAGCTGCGCCCTGTCCACGCCGCGACCCTAGCCGACCGAGGTGACAGAATCGTGCGGATATCGCGCCACACCGCCGACGCGCCGCGATCAGGTCGCGAGTGCGCGCAGGCGGGTCATGATCTCGGCGGGCGGATGGTCGTGCACGCGATAGCGCGGCGGGTCGTACTCGGCGGCGAGTTCCAGTGCCACCAGCCCGGACACGTCCTCCCAGGCGACGCGGAAGACATCGCCGTCGCCGGTGACGAAGCAGATGAAATCGGCGGCGGGCAGCAGATTCGTGACCCCGTCGGTCCAGGAGGTCATGGTGTACTCGCTGCTGTCGGGCGCCCGCACGTGCAGCAGTTCCATGATCGCGCCCTCACGCTCCGCCTCGGCGCGCAATCGCTCGGTCTGCGCGTGATACGCCCCCACCGCGAGCTGCGCGTGCGCGCGGCGGATGAGCCCGTGGGCCGGATGGTCCGCGGCCACTTCGAAGGGGACCACGTCGCCGTTGTCGTCGACGGTGTACGGAACCGCGGACAACGGTCGCAGCGCGCCCTCGAGCCGCTCCGCCGCCAGCGCCAGCAATTGCGGCAGGGCGGCGGGCGTCGCGCCCAGCACGACCAGCATGCCCAGGTGCCCGGGTAGGAAAAGCAGTGGGCGCGTGGCGGTTCGGGCCCGCACACCCTCGAGCCACCCGGCCACCAGCGGCAGCGAACCGACATAGCTCTCGCCGTCGTCGTCGACGAAGTCCATCACCCGCATCCCCTGCGGCGGTTCGAGGGCCTCCAGCGTGTTCATGGCCAGCTCGGTGAGATTGGCGTGCGCGACGGCATAGACCTGCTCCGCGTCCACGCCCCAGCTCGACAGTTCCTGCTTCGTCACGAATTGCACGGTGCTGGGCAGATCGATGACCACCATCTCGGTCAGGAACGGCAGCGCCGGGCGCGAGAGCACCAGGTCCCGCCCCTCCAGTTCGCCGACCCGTATCGCCCCGGACCCGTACCCGGCCCTCCGCAGCACCGGTCGCAGCCTGGGCGCCACCTGCTCCCAGCCCTGCGGGGCCTCCGGCGGCAGGATGAGGTTGTCGACGGCCTGGAACAGCCCGGCGGTGATCTTCCCGTCGAACCGGCGGTACAGCGTGCCCAGGTTCATCTTGGCGACGTACCCGTTCTTCAGCCGGTAGCCGATCTCGAACGCCTCGGTGTCGAAGTGCGCGGTCTCCACGGCCTCGTAGCCGAGCACCTGTTCCAAGACCTTCTTGCCGAACCGATTTCGTGGCGAACCGAACATCCCGCCCAGGAAACTCATGGCCCGGACTCTACGCGCGAGGGGTGACAAACGCGCCCCGCAAACCCGCAGGGAACCTGTGTCCCACAACCTAAAACGCGCTGTTCACGGCGTGTCCGCGCAGTGCTCACTAGGACGCCCGTCCAAGGACGAGCACAATGCGCGTGACTATGGTTAGCTGTAGCGCCATGAGCACGCCCGTCTCCACCCACCCCGACGAATTTCTGCCCCGCGATACCGCGGATGTGGTTCGGACCGTTCGGGATTCACGTCGTTCGACGAAACCGCTGATCATCCGAGGTGGGGAACGGCCGGAGGACGAGCTCGCGCTGCCCGATCAGGGCAGCGTGCTGAGCCTGCGGAAGATGAACCGGGTCCAGGTGGTGGACGCCGACGCCCGGACGGTGCGGGTGCAGGCGGGGGCGCGCCTCTACGACATCGACCGGACGCTGGGCGCGCACGGGCTCGGGCTGCCCGTGGTCGGCGACCATCGAGACATCACGGCGGGCGGGTTCGCGGCGGTGGGCGGGCTGTCGGCGGCGTCGCATCGCTTCGGCATGTTCAGCGACAATGTGGCCGAGCTCGAATACGTCGATCAGGACGGGCGTTTCGGCACCTGCGGGCGCACCCATCACACGGAGCGGTTCCGCCGGATCCTGGGCGGCGGCGGGCGCACCGGGATCATCACCGCGCTGACGCTCGAGGTCACCAGCGTGGACAAGGACCGCACCTGGCTCACCACCGACGCGCACCGGTTCCTGGACTTCGACACCTGGGTGGAGCACTCCTACCGCGAGATCCAGTCGCCGGGTGACGCCATGCTGCAGGTGGGCCGCTGGGTGGACACCGCGCCCCTGAAAGTTGCCCGGCCGGTCGGTACCGGCACCGTGCAGCTGGGCACCGTGCGCTTCGGACAGTGGTCGAGCCTGCACCCCACCACCCCCAACCTCTCGCTGCGCGCCCGCCGCGAGGTCGGCGCGCGCGCCCGAAAGTCGCTGGGCGCCATCGCCGCATCCGCGGGCGGCCGCGCCGGTATGCCGGTCCGCAATGCCGCCGCCGGCGCGCTCATGTTCGCTCCGAAGGTGCTGACCCTGCGCGACGCCGAGTACCTGGCCGACACCGTCATCAGCTCCTCCGAGCGCGGACCGGCTTACCGCGTCTCGGTTTTCGCGCCCCTGTCCTCCTACGCCCGCGTCTTCCACGGCCTGCACGACCTGTTCGCCGGGCACCGTGAACGCACCGGCTGCTTCACCGTCATCTCCGCCATGACCTATGGCGTACGGTCTCGCTACCTGCGCGAACTCGACAACGAGGACCACGGCTTCATCACCTTCACCTGCCGGTTGCGACCGGCGGCGCTGCCCTCGGAGCTGTTGCGGGACATCGTGTCCGCAATCGACGAGATCTGTCTCGCCGAACGCGCCCGGCGTTATGACCCGACCGAATAGAATGTGTTCCGCCGCACTCCCGGCTATCGGTTAGCAGCCGGGCGGGGCGGCGGTATCGGCACTGTCGGCGGGGTGCCGGTGCATGGTTCATGCTCAATCCTCAGATGAAGGTTGCCTGTCCCATGATCGAATTCCGTGCTGCCCGCCGTCCCCGCACCCCCGGATCCCTCGCGGGGGAACGCCCTTTCGAGGGCAAACGAATCGTCGTCACCGACGCCTGTTCGGAGATCGGCCGAGAGACCGTGCGACTACTGGGTTTTCACGGTGCCGAGGTAATCCTGGTGGCGCGCAACGGCTCCCAGCTGGTCGAGGAGTGCGCCACCATCATCGAGGCCGGGGGCCGCGCCCACTGGTTCCGCTGCGACATCGCCGCCCTCGGCGATGTGGATCAGCTGGTCGAGTGGCTGCTCACCGAGTTCGACACCGTCGACGTCCTGGTCAACAACACCGGCCGCCCCACCCGCCGCCCGGTGCTGCAATCCCTGGACCGCTTCCGCGACTACCAGCGCATGATGGCCGCCTACTACTTCGGCCCCCTGCGCCTGACCCTCGGCCTGCTGCCCGCCATGCTGGCCGGCGGCTCCGGCCACGTGGTGAATGTCGGCCCCTGGAGCGCCGACACCGGCGCCGCCCCCAATTTCGCCGCCTACGCCAGCGCCCAGGCCGCCTGGACCACCTTCGGTCAATGCGCCGACGCCGAACTCTCCCCCCGCGGCATCCACGTCACCACGGTCCGGTACCCCGCCTTCACACTCGACTCCGGCTCCCCCGCCTACCGCACCGAGAACCCCGCCCAGGACCCCGCCGAGACCGCCCGCTGGATCGAAACCGCCATCCGCACCCGCCCGCCGCAGATCCAGCCCCGTTTCCCCCGAGCCCTCCTGGGTCTGACCTCCATGTCCCCGCGGACCACCCGTCTCGAGCATGCCCTGGGCATCTGAGCCCGACCGAAGGTCTCCCGGACTCGCACCCAGCGAGCCCGAAACCCGTTCTCCCCCGGTCACATTCCCGACCTATACGCGAACAGCAAAGCGCCCCACCCGGATTCCGAGTGGGGCGCTTCGTGACCTACGTTAGTGCTTTTCCGGGCCGAGGTGGTACTCGAACACCAGGCCGCCGGCGGCGACCAGGATGCAGATCACACCGAGGCCGATCAGCCAGAACTGGAAGAACGCGAAGCCGAGGGCGGCGATGGAGCCCGCACCGGCCAGCAGGATGGGCCAGAACGAGCCGGGCGAGAAGAAGCCCAGGTCGCCGGCGCCGTCGACGATCTCCGCCTCTTCGTAGTCCTCGGGACGCAGGTCCAGACGACGGGCGACGAAGCGGAAGTAGGTGGCCACGATCAGGGCCAGACCCGCCGACAGCACGATGGCGGTGGTACCCGCCCACTCGACGCCGGTGCGCGAGCGGCCGGTGAAGTAGCCGTACACGACGGCCACGATCACGAAGAAGACCGTGATCAGTTCGAAGATGCGAGCTTCGACCTTCATGTCAGTTCATCCTCACTTGGCGTCGGCGAGTTCGTTACCGCGCGCCTTGCGGTCGGTGTTGAACGGCTTGGTGGAGGTCGCCACCGGCGACTGGCCGATGCTGGCCAGCGCCTCGGCGTTGGTCTTGTGGTCCTTGGTCCGCGCGTCCATGTACTTCTGGAAGTCCGCCGGGGACACCACGCGGATCTCGAAGTTCATCATCGAGTGGAAGGTGCCGCACATCTCGGCGCATCGGCCGACGAACGCGCCTTCCTTCTCGATCTTGGTGATCTGGAAGACGTTGTCCGAGTTGTTCTGCTTCGGGTTCGGCATCACATCGCGCTTGAACAGGAACTCCGGCACCCAGAACGAGTGGATGACGTCGGCGGCGGCCAGCTGGAACTCGATGTTCTTGCCGGACGGCAGGACCAGGACCGGAACCTCGTTGGAGGTGCCGACGGTCTCGACCTTGTCGTAGTGCAGGTACGAGATGTCGTTCGCGGGCAGGCCATTGTTCGGGCCCGGCTGCGGGTGGCCATCCTTGGTCGCTTCCTTGTAGCGCTCCTGGATGTCCGCGTTCATGTCCTGGCGCTGGTGGTCGACGCCGTCATAGGTGTACCGAGCGGGCTGGCCGTCGATCTGCATGTCGACCTTCTGGTAACCGAACTTCCAGTTCCACTGGAAGGCGGTCACGTCGACGGTGACGTCCGGGTTGCCGACCTTCTCGTTTACGTAGTTCTGCACCACCACGGTGAAGTAGAACAGCACGGCGATGATCACGAACGGGATCGCCGTGTAGCTCAGCTCCAGCGGCACGTTGTAACCGGTCTGCCGCGGGAACTCCGGGGAGTTCGGCTTCTTGCGGTGGAACGCGATGGTCCAGAAGGTCAGGCCCCAGACCAGCACGCCCATCGCGAGGGCGGCGAGCACGGACCAGGTCCACAGCTCGCGCATGCGGGTGGCCTGCGGCGTGATGCCCGAAGGCCAGCCGAACCGAAGCCACGGGTTGTCGATCGAGCAGCCGGAGACGAGCATCGCGGTCATCCCCAAGGACACCGCCAGCCCGGCCCGCCGAAGGATGCGGCCCCGCCGACCCCGGGCGGGTCGTGCCCCTATCGCCTCGCTCGCCTTGTGCGCCACGCTCAACGCCTTCCTGGTCGTCATTCCGACACCGCGTCGCCCGGACTCCCTTCCGCCGGGCGACACATTTTCAGCACAGTTCTGGACCTCGGGGAGGATACGCGCGAACGCGCAACCGACCCTGAGAGTTTCCCAAGTACTACGCAGCGTAGACCAAAGAACCGCCCCTGTTGTGACTGGGTCCCTTTCGACACGCTCTGTCCAATCGCCTCCGCTTCGCTCCGGCTGTTCGCAGCCCTGTCACCTCGGTCTTCCCTCCTCCGCTCCTCCGCTTCGCTCCGGCTTCCGCTACAAGCGCGGGGAGGCGGAGCGCAGTCCAGACCGAGGCGGGCTGCGAACATATCGGTGTTGGATACGGGCTGAGCATGATCCGCCCCGGTACGGCATACTCGGGCAGTAGGTTTCGCGTTCAGCGTGCCCGTGCGGGTACGCCCCAATCCCTAGACCCCGGAAAGAGGTTCTCGGCGCAGTGTGTGGTCTGCTCGGATTTCTGACAGCTACAACGGCTACTACTCCGGATGGGCGGACGGTCGAAACCACCGCGGCACAGGTGTACGAGGCCCTGCACTGCCAGCGCCATCGTGGCCCCGACGAGCGCGGCACCTGGAACGACGACCGCATGATCTTCGGCTTCAACCGCCTGTCGATCATCGATATCGAGCACTCGCACCAGCCGCTGCGCTGGGGTCCGCCGGAGAACCCCGAGCGGTACGCCATGACCTTCAACGGCGAGATCTACAACTATCTCGAGCTGCGCGCCGAGCTGAAGGAGGCGCACGAGGCGGAGTTCGGCGATGAGCCGATGTTCCGCACCGAGGGCGACGGCGAGGCCATCATGGCCGCCTTCCACTACTGGGGTGCCAAGGCCCCGAGCCGGCTGCGCGGTATGTTCGCCTTCGCCATCTGGGACACCCAGCTGAACAAGCTGTTCCTGGCGCGCGACCCGTTCGGCATCAAGCCGCTGTTCGTCGCCACCGGCGCCGGCGGCACCGCCTTCTCCAGTGAGAAGAAGAGCCTGCTGGGCCTGCTTCCGGCGCTGGAGCTTTCCGATGACCTGGACCCGCGCGCGCTCGAGCACTACACGGTGCTGCAGTACGTGCCCGAGTCCGAGACCCTGCACAAGGATGTTCGCCGCCTCGAATCCGGTTGCTACGCCTGGGTCGAGCCGGGCGAGACCCCGCGGGTGACCCGCTACTTCAACCCGCAGTTCCGGGTGCGGAAGTTCGCAGCGGGCTCGGAGGCCAAGCGGTACCGGGAGATCGCGGAGGCACTCGAGGACTCGGTCGCCAAGCACATGCGCGCGGACGTCACGGTCGGCGCGTTCCTGTCCGGCGGTATCGACTCCACCGCCATTGCGGCGCTGGCCATCCGGCACAACCCGAACCTGCTGACCTTCACCTCGGCGTTCGAGCGGCAGGGCTACTCGGAGGCCGACGTGGCGGCCGAGACCGCCGAGGCCATCGGCGCCAAGCACTACATCCGCATGGTCTCCCCCGAGGAGTACGCGGCCGCCATTCCCGAGATCGTCTGGTACCTGGACGAACCCGTGGCCGACCCGGCGCTGGTGCCGCTGTACTTCGTGGCCAAGGAGGCCCGCAAGCACGTCAAGGTGGTGCTGTCGGGCGAGGGCTCCGACGAGCTGTTCGGCGGCTACACCATCTACCGGGAACCGCTGTCGCTCAAGCCCTTCGAATTCCTGCCCAAGCCGCTGCGCAGGCTGGCGGGCAAGCTGTCGGACCGGATTCCGGAGGGCACCCGCGGCAAGAGCCTGCTGCACCGCGGCTCGCTCACCCTGGAGGAGCGCTACTACGGCAACGCCCGCAGCTTCAACGACGCCCAATTGCGTTCGGTGCTGCGGGAATTCCGCCCCGAGTGGACCCACCAGGACGTGACCGCCCCCATCTACGCCATGCAGGGCTACCACTGGGATCCGGTGGCGCGCATGCAGCACCTGGACCTGTTCACCTGGCTGCGCGGCGACATCCTGGTCAAGGCCGACAAGGTGACCATGGCCAACTCCCTGGAACTGCGCGTCCCCTTCCTGGACCCCGAGGTCTTCAAGGTCGCCGAGAAGATCCCGGTCGACCAGAAGATCACCAAGGAAACCACCAAATACGCCCTGCGCCAGGCGCTCACGGACATCGTGCCCCCGCACGTCCTCAACCGCGCCAAGCTCGGCTTCCCGGTCCCCCTGCGCCACTGGCTGCGCGGCCCGGAGCTCTACGACTGGGCCCGCGCCCAGATCACCGAGTCCGGCACCGACCACCTGCTCAACAAGCAGGCCATCCTGGCCATGCTGGACGCCCACCGCACCGGCCCGGTCGACCACAGCCGCCGCCTCTGGACCCTGATCGTCTTCATGATCTGGCACGGCATCTTCGTCGAGAACCGCATCAAGCCCGAGATCCAGGAACCGACCTACCCGGTCAACCTGTAGTCCGGCTTCACGTTAATGGCCGCACACCCATCCGGGTGTGCGGCCATTATGTTTTCGGCGCGACGCCTGCCAGGCGGATTCTTCCGCTGTTCAGTGCCAGGCACGCAGTAGCAGATCCTCCGGCCCCCAGTGGGCCGCAACCGGCAGGTCGCCGTCCACCCCGGAGCGCGAGACCGCCACCAAAGGAGTTTCGAACTGCGCGCCGGGCACGGCGAGCACACCGCGTGCGAGGGCATCGTAGTCGTGGCGATCGAAGGGTCGATCCTCCAGCCATTTGATCGATCCGATGAAACGCACTGCACCCGCGATGGGTTCGCGATCGGCACCGATCAAATCGAGCTCGGGATTGTTCTGCCGATTCCACCAGCCGCCCACTGCTTCGGTTTCCGGCCATCGGGCATTGGGCAGCAAGCGCAGCAGTGATTCCCGGATCACCGGTTCTACCGCGCGGCCACGCCACGTCGTCCACTCATAGGAGACTTCGACGACTCGTGGGCCGATAGGCCAGGAAGCTGTACCCGTTCCGACGCTCGCCCGATGGGTGGTTCCGTCGACGGTGACGATCGGTCCGCCGGTGACGATCAGATCGGCCGAGCTCATTTTGCGCGCCCCTGCGCTGCCGCAGCAGTACGGTAACCACTGGTTAGCCACTAAACTTGCAGTGCTACTGCAATAGGGTGTTCGTATCACCGGAAGTCCTCCTCGCCACCACACCTTCTCGGAAAGGACTCGGTATCAATGGATCTCCCGTCCACTGGCGACGCCCCGCGCGTCAACCGCCGCACGGCCCTCGGACTCGGCGCCGCCGCGCTGGCCACCCTCGGCCTGCCCGCCTGCGGCAAGTCGGGCAGCAGCTCGACCGCGACCAGCACCACCCCGGCCGCCAACGACCCCAGGGCCATCGCCACCGATGCCTACATCTTCGGGTTTCCGCTGGTGCTCATGGACGTCACCCGCGAAACCGGCGGCCCGGCCAATCAATTCGTGCACCAGAATCCGCCCACGCCGGAGGAGAAGCAGGTGGTCCGGCTCAACCTGGACACCCTCTACTCGCAGGCCTGGCTGGACCTGAGCGCCGAGCCGATGGTGGTGCAGGTGCCCGCCATCGAATCCGGCCGATATTGGCTCATGCAGCTCCTGGACGCGTGGACCAATACGGTGCACGATCCGGCCAGCACGAACCCCCGGCTCGACGACGGGGTTCCGAGCCCGCCGTACACCTACCTGGTCACCGGGCCGGGCTGGAAGGGCACGGTGCCCGACGGCATGACCCAGCTGGCCATGCCCACCGACACCAGCTGGTTGCTCGGCCGCATCGAGTACAAGGGCGACAACGACATCAAGCACGTGCGGGCTCTGCAGCAGAAGCTGAAGCTGGCCCCGCTGAGCATCTGGAGCGACGACCCGAGCGCGGTGCACGGCGGCCCGGGCGCCCAGCTCGCGGGCGGCGGCGTCCCGGCCCAGATGGTGATGAAGATGGACGGCCCCACCTTCTTCACCCGTGTGTGCGCGGTGATGGCCCGCAACCCGCCCGCGCCCGATGACGTCGATGCCATGAAGCGATTCGCCGCCATCGGCATCACCACCGACGCCACCGGGAGCACCGCGCCCCCGGACGTCCTCACCGCGGCCGTCGCCGATGCCCGCAAACAGCTCGCCGCCTACCGGGACCCCAAGGCCCAGCATCAGAACGACTGGACCTTCGATCTCAATATCGGCACGTACGGCACGAACTACATGTTGCGCGCGCAGGTCGCGGCGGTCGGCCTGGGCGCGAATCTGCCCCGGGACGCGGTGTACCCGAGCATCGACACGAACGCCGAGAGCGGCGACCGATTCCGGGTGACCTTCGCCAAGGATCAGCTGCCGCCGGTCGGCGCGTTCTGGTCGCTCACGGCCTATGACGAGCAGAGCTACCTGATCCAGAATCCGGCGGGCATCTACTCGGTGGGCCACCTGGTGCCGCTCAAACCCGCCGCCGACGGCACGGTCGAGATCGCCGTGCAGAGCGCCGATCCCGGCGCGGACGTGCCCGACGGCCACTGGCTGCCCATTCCGGAGACCGGCCCGTTCTCCCTCACCCTGCGGCTGTACGCGCCGAAAGACGAGGTGCTGAACGGGCAGTGGCAGGTCCCGAAGCTGGAGAAGCTGAGCTGACCGAGGTCCCGCCGGGTCGCACGCGTCCTCACCGGCGCAGCACCCGGCGGGCCAGCCAGTTGCCGAGGAACTGAATGCCTTGCACCCCGGCGATAATGATCAGCGTCGCCACCAGCGTGACCTGCCAGTCGAATCGCTGATAGCCGTACACGAGCGCGAAGTCACCCAGCCCGCCACCACCGACCGTCCCAGCCATGGCCGACATATCGACAATGGCGATCACGACGAAGGTGTACCCGAGCACCAAGGGCCCCAACGCTTCCGGAATCAGCAGCGTGAGAATGATCCGCAGCGGCCCCGCCCCCATCGACCGCGCCGCCTCGATCACCCCCGGATCCACGGTCACCAGATTCTGCTCGACGATCCGCGCGATCCCGAACGAAGCCGCCACGATCATCACGAACGCCGCCGCATCCGTCCCGATCGTCGTCCCGATCACCTTCAGCGTCACCGGCCCCAGCGCAGCCAGCAAGATGATGAACGGAATCGGCCGCACCACATTCACCAGTACGTTCAACACCAGATTGATCGGCGCATTCGCCAGCAACCCACCCTTGCGCGTCGTATAGAGCGCGGTCCCCAACGCCAGCCCGATAGTGCCCCCGACAACAAAGGTGAGCAGCACCAGGTAGATCGTGGTCCCAACAGCCTCACTGAGAACAGGCCGCAGCCGATCCCAATCCGTATGCACGGCAGCCAGACTGCTCACACCGCCACTCATGCACTCCTCCGATCGCTCTCAGCCTCCACCGCCACCTTGCGAACGGACGCCCCCAACTCGAGGCGCTCGGCGACCTGGCGCACCGCGTCCTCGGGGCCGTCCAGGGCGAGGGTCAGGCTGCCGAAGGTCTTGTCCTGCAAGGTGCTCACGCCGCCGAAGACGATCTCGAAGCTGACGCCCTGGGCTCCGGCGGCGGCCAGGGCCGGACCGATCCCGTGCTCGTCGTCGACGGCAACGGTCACCAGGCGGCCGGCGCGCCGCTCTCCCAGCCGCTGTAGTTCGTCGGCGGTCGGACGGTTGTGCAGGACCGTCTCGACGAATGATCGAGTGGGTGGAGCCGCGGGTGCGGAGAACACCTCGAACGTGCTGGCCAACTCCACGATTCGGCCCTCGGCCAGCACCGCGACGCGGTCTGCCACCGCGCGGATGACGTCCATTTCGTGGGTGACGACCACGATGGTGACGCCGAGCTCGCGGTTGATCTTCTTCAGCAGTCGCAGCACCTCGCCGGTGGTCTCCGGGTCCAGCGCCGAGGTCGCCTCGTCGGCGAGCAGCAGTGACGGCGAGGTGGCCAGTGCCCGGGCGATGCCGACGCGCTGTTTCTGGCCGCCGGACAACTGGTCCGGGTAGCTGCGCGCTTTGTCCGAAAGTCCCACGAACTCCAGCAGTTCCGCCACGCGCGCCTTCCGCCGCGCACGTGGCCAGCCCGCCACTTTCAACGGGTATTCGATATTGCCGGCGGCAGTGCGCGAGCGGAACAGGTTGAACTGCTGGAACACCATGCCGATATCGCGGCGCAGCTGTCGGACCCGCGTTTCCGGGACGCCGGTAATGGGGTCTCCGGAGACGAGCACGGTGCCCTCGGTGGGCTGCTCCAGGGCGTTGATCAGCCGGACCAGCGTGGACTTGCCCGCGCCGGAATAGCCGATCACACCGAAGATCTCGCCCTGCTCGATGCGCAGGTCGATGCCGTCGAGCGCCGTGTGGCGCTGTTTGCCGGTCCGGAAAACCTTGGTGACCGACCGGAATTCGACGGCCGCGACGGAGCTCCCGCCGGTCGCGGCCGAGTTCCCGCCGTCTGCGGCACCGTCGTCGCTCACTTGGTATCGCGGATGGTCTGCTGCACCCGCGCCAGGATCTGCTCCAGCTCGGGCCCGCTCCTCGTCACTTCGAGCGCGGTGCCCTTGGAATCCTCCTGCACCGACTTCTGCACCTCGGGGCTGTGGAAGATGTCCACCAGCTTCAGGTAGGTGGCATTGCTCTTGTCCGCGGCCCGGGTCACGAAGGCGTTGATGTACGGCTCGGCGCCGGGATTGCCCGGATCATCCTTGTACAGCGCGGATTTCGGATCGATGCCGGACTTGAGCAGGTAGGTGTTGTTGACGACGGACCCGTCCACCGACTCCAGCGACAGCGCCGTCTGCGCCGCGTCGACCGCGGTCACCTTCACCTTCGACGCGCCCTTGTCCACGTCGGCGGGCGTCGGCTGGCGAACGGACCCGTTGATCTTCAGCAGCCCGGCCGCCTGCAGGACGAACAGCGCCCGCGCCTGATTGGTCGGATCGTTCGGAATGGCGATCTCCCCGCCCTGCGGGATCTCGGCCACCGACTTGTGCTTCTTGGAGTACAGCCCCAGCGGCACGATCTGCGTGGCCCCGATCGGCGTCAGATCCTGATTGTTGGCCACGTTGTATTGCCCCAGGAACTGGAGGTGCTGGAACAGATTCACATCGATCTGCCTCTGCGCCAGCGCCGTATTCGGCTGCGAGTAGTCCGAGTAGTGGACGATATTCAGGTTGATGCCCTGTTCCTTGGCCTTGTCCTTGAAAACGTCCCAGTGCGGATCGGACTCGGTGGTGCCGATACGCACCGTGGTGCCGCCGGAGTCGCCGCTGCTGCCGCAGGCCGTGAGGGTGAGGCTCGCGACGGCTGCTACCAGGACCGGGATCGCCAGTACCCGATGGAATTTCACTCGTGCTCCCGCATGCTTGTACTGCTTCGTGACAGGTGGAAATCGAACCCGGCCATGCAACCGTGCGGGCAATCGCCGGGCAATGATTGCGATCCGGGGGAGCCAAACGCTTCCGGCCGCGCCGACCGCTCGCCTACGGTGCCTGAAATGCGAAAATTCCGCCGTTTCCTGGTGATTCCGGTCCTGCTCGCGCTGGCCCTGACTGCCGCCTGTGGCACGGAACACCACGGCGACGTGGTCCGCATCGGCGTGAACGATCTCTCACAACCGCACTGGGAGGTGTTCAAGAGGAAGGCCGCCGCCGCGGGCATCACGGTCGAGTTCACCAATTTCACCGACTACAACCAGCCGAATCCGGCGCTGTCCCAGGGCCGCATCGACCTCAACAAGTTCCAGCACATCCGGTATCTGGCCAACTACAACGCCCGCAACAACGACACGCTCGTACCGATCGGGGCCACGGAGATCTACCCGCTGGGCCTGTACTCGAAGAAGCACCGGTCCGTGTCGGAGATCCCCCAGGGCGGGGAGATCACCCTGAGCAACAATCCCGCCAATCAGGTCCGGCCGCTGCTCAACCTGGCCGCCGCCGGGCTGATCGTGCTGAAGAACGGCGGCTCGTGGGATTCGAAGCTCGAGGACGTCGACAAGTCCGCATCCAAGGTGCGGCTCACCACCATCGATCCGACGCTGACCGCCGCGTCACTGGACAGCGTGGATGCCGCCTACGTGGACGACACCTGGGCGCGGCAGGCGGGGCTGACCAATGATCAGATCATCTACACCGATGACCCGAACCGTCCGGACCTGAAGCAGTACATCAATATCTTCGCCGGGCGGGCCGCCGACAAGGACAACCCGAAGTACGTGCAGCTGACGCAGATCTACCACGACCCGGAGGTGGAGGCGGCGATCAAGGCCGAGGCGGGATTCCAGGGCATTTTCAAGACCAACGCCGCGGCCGATCTCCAGGCCACCGCCGCCGATCTGGAAGCCAAGTTCCGGCAATGACTTTCGTCTCGTCGACGGCTTCCCGCTAGTCGACCGCTCCGCGGTGGGCGCGGGCGAGGCGGGCACGGGCCCCGGCAATGATGGTGATGATCATGACCGTCATGACCTGGAGAGCGGTCAGCGGTAGCCGTTGCTCGGGTGGAACGGGGGCGGCGTATTCGACGGGCGGCGGTGGGGGCGGCAGCGGCGGAACCGGCACCGGCGCAGGGGGAATCGCCGCAGGCGCCGGTACGGGTATCGGTGCGGCCGCGGGCACAATGGCAGGCGCGGGCGGGATCTGCAGCGGGATACAGGGTCCCGGCGCCATGGGCACCGGCAGCATGAGCATGCAGGTCAGCAGCGCGCTTCCGGTGGCCGCGCTGCCCACCGCCACGCTGCCCGCTCCCGCCGAGCCCGGCCCGACCAGCCCGCTCGACCCGGGAACGAAGCCGGGGCCGATCAATCCCGAGCCCATGCTGCTGCCGGTCAGCATGCCCAAACCCAGTGCCGCACTGCCCAGCACAGCACTGCCCGCACAGGCGGTGAGCACGCTGCCCGAGTTCAGGCCGAGCAGGCCGCCGAGGGTGTTCGAGGCGGCGGCCGGACTCTCGGCCGGTCCGGGTATTGCGAGATCCGCTGTGCGCGGCGCGGTTCCGTCCGCTGGTTCCGCGCTGTCGGATGCGCCGGTACCGAGCCGGAATCCGGCCACCGGACTCTGCGCCACTCCCGCCGAGCTGCCGGTGGTGGCCCCGCCCTTGCCCGCGCCGCCCTGGCTTCCGGTGTAGCTGCTGCCTGTGCCCAGCCCGAGCGCGTTCCCCGTCGACGCGTCGATCGGTGCGGCCCCGGTATCCGGAGCCGCGCTGCAGCTGATGATCTCACCGATCGACGGCAGCTCCGGTAGTCCGGGATCGGCGGCCGCGACCTTCGGATGAATGGCGAGCAGCGCCGCGGTCAGTGGCACCGCGATCGCCGCCGCGAATCCTCGTGCTGTTCTTCGAGTTCTGTCCACGTCGCCTCCGAAAGCCAAGTGCGGGTTGCGCGGTCGAGCAGATCAGCGCGGATTGCCGCCGCTCGCCACCGGCGCGTCCGAGGCGATGTGCTGGAAGCGGGCCAGGGCCAGCTCGTAGGCGTCCTTGGAGACGTGGTTGCCGCCTGAGAACGGCTGGTCCAGCTGGTAGATGGCCACGATGACCGCACCGATCACCACACCGAAGAGTCCGGTCATGAGGATGCTGCGTTTGGTGACCACTACGCCGGAGAAGACGGTGCCGAACAGCAGCATGACGGTCGCGAACCACAGTGCCACATAAAGGAATCCAGGCAGTCGGTATGCCGCATCCAGGCCGCGGTCGTAGCGAGCCTCGGCGATCGCGTCCACCGCGGTGAGCGCCTTGTCCTGGGTCGATTTGGCATCGGCGTCGGTGGCGGGCGCGGAGGCCACCGCCTGGCGCAGATCGTCCAGTGTCGCCTGCGCGGCCGGGCTCAGCTGCCGCTGCTCGTCCATGACCTTCCACTCGTCGCCGATTACCTGCTTGGTGTAGTCGGTCACCAGCGACCGGATCTGCTTACGATCCTGCGCCGGCATGTCATTGGCGGTCTCGTACACACTGACCAGCGCCTTGCCCTCGCTCACCGTGTGCTGATGGGAGGTGTCGTATTGCTCCCACAGGATCACCACCACGAACGCCACGATGGCCGCGAAGAACATATTGACCATGTCCAGCATCATGTGCCCCGCCCCCGCATCGTCGCTGTGCCGCCACGACTTCGGCCGCACCCGATCACCGACGACGAAGACCCCCACCGCCACCACCGCGAACAACACCAGCACACCCAGCTGCATCAGGATTCCGAGCATTGCACGACTCCATTCCCACCCATGGCAGTTGCGATCATGAGGTATTCGCGGCCACCGTGCGGTCGGATCGCGAAGGGCACACGAACTGCCACCCGGTCGCGACGAATGCGGCAAATCCACTGCGCGCCTCGACATTTCCCATACTCGGGCGTGTCGCAGTGCTCATCGACTGAGCCCCACGGATGCCGCCCGCCGGCACCTTCGTCCCGATCCCCGCGAGCTTGGCGCCGGCTGCCGAATTCCCGGCCGATGGCACCGACCTTCAGCCCATGCAGCCGGCGGAGAGGAATTCCGCCGCAGCACCTAGCGGGCGAACGACAGCACTGCGGCAGCGACCGTGACGCTCACTTCCAGTGCAGCACCGAGCACGTCACCGTTGAGGCCGCCGAACCGCCGCACACAGTGCCGCACCAGCAGCATCGCCCCCGCCAGTGCCACCACTACGGCCAGTGGCCCCTGCCACGGATTCCCGGTGGCGAACACCGCTGCGAGACACGCGATCCCACCCCAGACCCAACCCAGCACCGAATGCTGCGTCCCCGCCACCAGCGCCCCGAATCCCGCACCCGGAGCCGCCTCGATCCCCCTCCGGCAGGCCAGCACCACCGCGACCCGCCCGACAGCGACCGCAACCACCACCGCCAGCCACCGCCCGCCCCCGGCCAGCGCCCCCAGCGAAACCGCCTGAATCCCAATCACGAACACCAACGCCGCCACCCCGAACGGCCCCGCCCCACCACTCTTCATGATCTCCCGGGCCCGCTCCGGCGACCCATAACTCCCCAGCCCATCCATGGTGTCGGCCAGCCCGTCGACATGCATCCCCCGCGTGATCAACGCCAGCCCGGCCACCCCCACAAATCCGGCCAGCAGCCACGCAGCCCCCAATGCGCCCAGCCCCCACAGCAATCCGGCACCCAGTCCCCCGAGCAGCACCCCGACCAGCGGCGCCCAGGCGATCGCCCGCCCCGCCACGGCCCGATCCACCTCGTCCGGCCCCCTCACCGGCAGCACGGTCAACCACGACACCGCCAGCCGAACCGCGTTCACGCGATCCCCCGGAACCGTTCCCACACTGCCCTTTTCGCAGCTCCCACCACCCCGGTACCGGGCACGGAACCCCGGGTGCACCACCCTGGCCCCGCCTGCACTCCCGCAGATCCCGCGCACGGTTCCAGCCGCTCCGGCCCATCCACAAACCCGGCACACCAGCTGAGTCGCTCCGGCGCACTCATAGAACCGGCACACCAGCTGAGTCGCTCCTGCGCACTCATAGAACCGGCACACCAGCTGAGTCGCTCCGGCGCACTGATAGAGCCGACGCGCAAGCGCAGTCGTTCGGGCATACCAGCGGAGCTGCCGTGGGTGCGCTGGTCGCGGGCGGCGGCATTCGGCCGGGACGTTACGACCGCATGGCGTCGTACCGGGTTGCGCGGCACCGCGTCTCGCGAGGCGGCGCTCGGTACCGCGAGCGGTGGGGAGCTAGGCACCGGCGGCTTCGGCGCCTGCGTCGGCGGTGCTGACTCCGGCGGAGTCGAAGGTCGCCATCTCGCCGAGGGTGGCGACGGCGGCGCGGAGCAGCGGCAGGGCCGCGACCGCGCCGGAGCCTTCGCCCAGGCGCATGCTCATGTCGACCAGGGGGTCGAGGTCGAGGCGCTGGAGGGCGATGGTGTGGGAGGGCTCGCTGGAGCGGTGGCCCGCCACCCACCAGGCGCGGGCGCCCGGGGCCAGTTGGTCGGCGACCACGGCGGCGGCGGTGACCACGACGCCGTCCAGGATGACCGGGGTGCGGCGGGCCGCGGCGCGGGCGAGGAAGCCGGCCATGGCGGCGAAGTCCGCGCCGGATGCGGTGCGCAGCAGGGCAACCGGGTCCTTGACCACCGGGCGGGCCCGCCACATGGCGTCGCGGACGGCGGCGGTCTTGCGGATCCATCCGGCATCGTCGACGCCGGTGCCGCGGCCGACGGCGATCACCGGCTCGGTGTCGGTGACGGCCGCGATCAGCACGGTGGCGGGCGTGGTGTTGCCGATGCCCATGTCACCGGCGATGAGAAGGTCTGCGCCGGAATCGATTTCCTCGTCGGCGATGGTCGCGCCCGCGGTCAGCGCCGCCTGCACCTCGGCCTCGGTCAGCGCGTCCTCACGATCGATGGAGCCGCTGGACCGCCGCACCTTGTGCCGCGAGATCTCCGGCGCGGTATCGGATTCCACCGCGATGTCCTCGACCCGGACGGTGGCATCGGCCAGGCGCGCCAGCACGTTCACCGCGGCCCCGCCGTTCAGGAAGTTGGCGACCATCTGCCCGGTCACCTCGCTCGGGTAGGCCGACACCCCGTGCCGCGCCACCCCGTGATCGCCCGCGAAGACCACCACCCGAGCCCGCTCGAACTGCTTTGGCGGGCACACACCCTGGCATGCCGCAACCCAGTTGGCCAGCTTCTCGAGCCGCCCCAGCGCCCCGGCGGGCTTGGTCAGCTGCAACTGCCGCGCCTCGGCGGCCTTCCGCACCCCGGCGTCGGGACCCTGCACCGGCCCGAACGAGATCCGCACGGGCTTGGCCAGAACCGGGGCGCCTGAGATGTCCCCGGTCGCACTCGCCGCAGTCGCGGAGCCCGCACCGGCTAGGTCCGCACTGCCGGTCGCGGTATCTGCACCGACCGCCGTCGCATTGTCCTGCGCGGTCGAAGTGCCAACTGCCGCCGCGGCGGGCATCGCACCGCTGCCGATCGATCCAGCTTCCGCGGTAGCGGCCGAAACCGGCTGCACCGCAGCTCCATCCGCGTCGATTCCATAAGCATGGGCCGAAGTCGCCACTGCGGCGGCAGAATTCGCTCCGGCCGCATCCGCGAGCACGGCCGCGACGTCGGGCTTGATCCGCATCGGCTGCCCGGCCACCACCAGGAAGACCTCGTCGCAAACCTCCGCGAGCCGCTGGTTCAGCGTGCCGATCTCATCGCGGAACAGACGACCGGAGGCGGTCGCCGGAATGACGCCGAGCCCCACCTCGGGGCTGACGATGATCAGCCGCTGCCCGTATCCGGCCACCGCGCTGACGAGCGCGTCGATATCCGGCGCGACGACGCCGCGCGGCGACTCCCAGGCGGCGCGCGCATCGAGCCGCGCGGTCAGCCAGGTGCCCAGGTCGTCGACCAGGGTGACGGGGGTGGCCTCGGCCAGTGCGGCGACGGCGTCGCCCTCCACGATCTTCCAGTTCGCGGGCCGCCGAGCCCGGTGCGCCGCAATACGTTCGGCGAAGTCGGCGTCGGCCGGATCGGCCACCGCGGTGGCTACGTACCGCACCGCCTCCGACGCGACCAACTGTTCCGCGTAAGCCGACTTCCCGGACCGGGCGCCACCGAGCACCAGGGTCCGCAACGGCCGATCGGTTGTCTGAGCAGTGTGCGACACGTCAGCACGGTATCAACTGCAGCTGTGCTCCGGCCGAGTAGGCACGACGATCACACGCCCGCGGACGGCAGTCGCACCGCCCGCGTCCGGGTGCGGCTCAGGAGCTCTGCTCGTTGTGCACGCACATGACCTTCAGGTCCTTGGCGGTATACGACCAGTCCGTGCCCTGCGGGCAGTCCGATCGATGGTTCACACTCGCGATGATCTTGCCGTCGTGCCGCCCCGAGCAGGGCGCCGGCTTCACATGCGATTCGGGCGAAGTCCCCACCACACAGTCCCCCGCCGCATTCCGCGGATCCTTGCACCCGGCGGTCCCACCGGCCACCAGCACCGCCAAGGGCACGGCCGCGATCATCACTCCCCAACGCACGGTTGCGCATCGTAGCCGGAGGCACCGCTTCGGACAGCGCCCGTTTCGAGCAGCGCCAATTCAAGACACGCGGGCGCCGAACCGCCGCCGGTACTCGACGGGCGCGATCCCCACCACCCGCTGGAAGTGATGCCGCAGCAGCGCCCCGGACCCGAATCCGCAACGGTGAGCGAGGGATTCGAGATCCAGGTCGGTGTCCTCCAGCAACTGCTTGGCCAGCAGCACCCGCTGCCCGGTCAGCCATTTCACCGGCGTCGTCCCGGTCTCGGCGGCGAAGCGGCGCGCGAACGTGCGCGTCGACATGGCGCTACGCGCGGCCAGCGCTTCGACCGTGTGCGGAAGTTCCAGATGCTCACCCATCCAGTGCAGGGTCTCGCTCAGGCTGTCGGAATCGCAGTCCACCACCGGCCGCTCGATGAACTGCCGCTGCCCGCCATCGCGTTGCGGCGGCACCACCATGCGGCGGGCGATGGCGTTCGCGACGCTACTGCCCAGTTCGCGCCGCACCAGATGCAGGCAGGCGTCGATGCCGGCCGCGGTGCCCGCGCTGGTGATGAGATTGCCCTCGTCCACGTAGAGGACATCGGGATCGATGGTGGCCTGCGGAAACTGTTCCGCCAGCAGATCGACATACCGCCAGTGCGTGGTGCACTTGCGCCCGTCGAGCAACCCGGCCGCACCCGCCAGGAAGGCCCCCGAGCACACCGTGAGCACCGTGGCCCCGGCCTGCGCGGCGTCCCGCACGGCATCCACCACGCGCTGGTCGAAGGGATTGTCCGCGAAGATCGGAAAGGCCGGAATGGCAACCAGATCCGCGTCGCGCAGCTCCTCGAGTCCGTACTCCGGGGTCACGTGAATGCCCGGTGAGCTGGACTTCAGCGGTTTCCCCGGCTCCGCGCCACAGACCCGATAGTCGAAGGCGGGCAGTCCGTCCGCGGTCCGGTCGAGGCCGAAAACCTCACAGACGACGCCGAATTCGAACATGGCGAGGTTGTCGTTGAGTACGACGGCGACCTTCGAGAGCATGGTCCGATCCCCTCTGGCCGGATATTTGCGAACAATGTCAGAACAGCCACTGTTGGCAGGAACTTCCCTAGAGAAAACTTACTGCCATGCAAGCACTGTCCGCAATCGTCGCAGCCGGAACCGCCATGGCAGCGCTCGGCACCCTGACCTTCGGCTTCATGGCCGGAGACACCACCGAACCTCTCGATGAGAGCGAGATCCGCGCATGACCACCATCACCTCCGGTCAGTTCCGCACCGCGACCGGCACCCCCGAGGCAGTCACCCTGTTCCGCCGCATCGTCGCCCTGCTGGCCGCGGCCGGCCGAGCCGTCCCCTTCCACCGCGAAAACGCCTGGGAGATGACCGGTTCCAGCCATGTCGTCGACCGCGACCGCGACCGCATGGCGCTCGAGATCCGCGCCCTGTCGACCTACCGCGAACACAACTGACGGGCGGTGAGACACCGCCCGTCAGGGAGTCCGTCCAGCGCCGACGGTAATCAGACCGCGTCGCCCGGGCTCACCTGCGGCTTCGGGGCACGCATGCGGCGCACCTGCGAGGCGCGCACGAAGGCGTACCAGCCCAGCGAGAACGAAGAATCCGCAGTGTCCGGGTAGCGCTCCCGGACCCGCTTGTTCACGATCCGGCCGAGGACGACGCCCTCGATGATCATGAACAGCATCATCACCAGCATGGCCAGCGTGACGATCGCCTGCAGCGCCGGCGACAGGATCATGCTGAGGATCAGCACCAGCGCCAGCGGCATGAACAGGCCGAGCAGATTGCGGCGCGCGTCCACGATGTCGCGGACGTACTTTTTGACCGGGCCCTTGTCGCGCGGGAGCAGGAACTGCTCCTCACCGGCGAGCATGCGCGAGCGCCGATCGTTCATATCGGCCTTGCGCTCGGCCGAGGACGCCTTGCGCTCCTCCTTGGTCCCGCGCAGCGCCTTGCGGCGGGCGCGGGCCTCCTTGGCGGTCTTGGGCGCGGGCGCCACTGGACCGCGGCGGCGACCCTCGGCTTCCCGCCGCGACGGGGTCGGCCGCCCTTTACCCAGGGTGACGGTCTTGTCCTCCACCGCGGCGACGGCATCGGTGCTGGAGCTGTCGGAGGTGGGGGTGGACTCGCCACGGCGCAGGAACTTCACGCCGACCAGGCTATTCGATGCCATGTCTGCCGGAAAATCCTGGTCTCCCCGATTGTTGTGTCGCACACCTCACCAGCTATCTGTCAGCGACTGCACAACCTGGGCCGTCCGGGGAATACGCGCCGCGTAGGATGGGGAATAATCGCCTGCCAGCAGGTGTTGGTAGCCATCGAAACGGGCCCGGGGAGGTGGCGGCCATGCCTTCACGGGTTGAAAACAGGTCCCCTTAGGAGAGTTCATGACTGTGCAGAACGAGACCACCACTCACGGTGTGACTCTGACCGACGCCGCCGCCTCGAAGGCGAAGGCGCTGCTGGATCAGGAAGGCCGCGACGATCTCGCCCTTCGCATCGCAGTCCAGCCCGGCGGTTGTGCGGGCCTCCGCTACCAGCTCTTCTTCGACGACCGCAGCCTCGACGGCGACCTGGTCGTGGAGTTCGGCGGCGTCAAGCTCGCGGTCGACCGGATGAGCGCCCCCTACGTGCAGGGTGCCTCGATCGACTTCGTCGACACCATCGAGAAGCAGGGTTTCACCATCGACAACCCGAACGCCACCGGCTCCTGCGCCTGCGGCGACAGCTTCAACTGATATAGCGTCCGCCAGCGCGGAACGTCCGACACCGGATGTTCCGCGCTGTTGTGTGCGCTGACTCATACGAGATCTGGAATACCCTGTCTCGGGCAGAGTAGTTTCGAACTGCGGCCTGTCGGCCGCGTCATCCACCGCCGGCCCCCGCGTCTGTCATCTCCGCATCCCGGTGCGCAGCCGCACGTCACCGAAGGATCTACCCCGTGACCATCGCCGTGTCCGCTTCCATCGCGACCGATCACCTCATGCGTTTCCCGGGCAAGTTCTCCGATGTGCTGCTGGCCGACCAGCTGCAGCATGTGTCGCTCAGCTTCCTCGTCGATGATCTGGTCATCCGCAGGGGCGGCGTGGCCGGCAACATCAGCTACGCCATGGGCGTGCTGGGCCGCACCCCGCTGCTGGTCGGCGCCGTCGGCCAGGACTGGGGCGAGTACCGGAAGTGGTTGGAGGACAACGGCGTCGACTGCTCGGCCGTGCGCGTCTCCACCGAGGCCCACACCGCGCGCTTCGTCTGCACCACCGACGAGACCATGGCGCAGATCGCCTCCTTCTACCCGGGTGCCATGACCGAGTCCCGCGAGATCGACATCACCCAGCTGGGCCGCGACCTGGAGCTGGTGCTCGTCGGCGCCGACGACCCGGAAGCCATGCTGCGCCACACCGATCAGTGCCGCGCCGCCGGAATCCGCTTCGCCGCCGACCCCTCCCAGCAGCTGGCGCTGGTGGACGGCGAGACCATCCTGCGCCTCATCGACGGCGCGGACTACCTGTTCACCAATGAGTACGAATGGGGCATCATGCTCCAGAAGACCGGCCTGAGCGAGGCGGAAATCGGTGAGCGCGTGGGCATTCGCGTCACCACCCTGGGCTCGAAGGGCGCCAAGGTCGTCGACCGCGACGGCGCCGAACTGCACGTCGACGTGGTCCCCGAGATCGCCAAGGTCGACCCGACCGGCGTCGGCGACGGCTTCCGCGCGGGCTTCCTCACCGGCCAGTCCGCGGGCCTGTCCCTGGAGCGTTCGGCCCAGCTCGGCTCGCTGGTGGCGGTCCTGGTCCTGGAAACCGTTGGCCCCCAGGACTGGACCCTCGACCATGACGTCGCCATGAAGCGCCTGCGCGAGGCCTACGGCCCGGAGGCCACCGACGAGATCGAGGCCATTCTGCGCTGACCAACCACGACAGTTATCGAATCTGCACGCCGATCACGTAATCGGCGTGCAGATTCGTGTCGCGGCAAGCGTGTCCGGCCTCTTCACCGACGTCGGAGGGCGAAGGTCGGCACCGGGGTCTCGAGTGCGACCGGACGTCAGTCCCCGAACACCTCGTCTGCAAAGCGTGCTGTAGCCGCTCTGTCGAGCCATACGTCGAGCTGCTCGATATCGGTGCACGCCCCGACGCGAGCGACGGTCGACTCATCCACGGTGATCCCCCTGCTCCGCAAAACTGCCAGCAGCGCCTTGGCCTCCCCTTTGGCCTGGCCCTCAGCTTCGCCCCGACTGAAGTAACGCCGGGCGAACTCACTCTTGTACTCGTATGTTCCGGCGGTCATAAGGCTCTCCGAGAAGTGCCGGGCCGCCCGTGGCAGGACAGCCATTACCAGGTCAATGTACATTTCACCGTTCGGCACGTCGACAACGTTGGCGACCAGCGCGGAATCCCCTGGTCAAACGGCAATTTCGGACATATTGCGCGGATCCGGATGCCTGGTTCCGGCGGGCGGGCAATACGCTGTCAGGCATGGCCTCCGACCGTTTGTACTTTCGCCAGTTGCTCTCCGGGCGCGACTGGGCCGTGGGCGATCCGATCGCCACGCAGATGCGCAACTTCGCCTACCTGATCGGGGATCGGGACAGCGGTGAATGCGTGGTCGTCGACCCCGCCTACGAGGCGGGGCAGCTGGCCGACATCGCCGAGACCGACGGCATGCGGCTGACCGGAGTCCTGGCCACCCACCACCACCCCGACCACGTCGGCGGCACCATGATGGGCTTCACCCTGCGCGGTGTGAAGGAGTTGCTGGAGAAGACCGATGTGGCGGTCCACGTCAATGCCGAGGAACTGCCCTGGGTCGCCAATGTCACCGGCATCGCGCCCAGCGAGCTGACCGGCCACGCGCACGGCGACAAGGTCGCGGTCGGCGACTTCGAGATCGAACTTCTGCACACTCCCGGCCACACGCCGGGCAGCCAGTGCTTCCTGTTCGAGGATCGGCTGATCGCGGGCGACACCCTGTTCGTCGACGGCTGCGGCCGCACCGACTTCCCCGGCGGCGACTCCGACGCCATGTTCCGCAGCCTGCGCTACCTGGCCGACCTGAAGTCGAACCCGACGGTCTACCCGGGCCACTGGTACTCGGACGAGCCCAGCGCGTCGCTCACCCACATCAAGGAACACAACTACGTCATGCGTCCCCAGACGCTGGAGCAGTGGCACATGTTCATGCCCAGCTGACCGACTTCTGCGGGCGATGTCCCTCCGAAATGCCCAGCGCCCGCCACGAATTCGTTCGGGGCGGGCGCTTTTCCTTCCGCGGGCCGCTCAGGCCATGGTGCGCAGCCAGCCGTGGCTGTCGGCGAAGGTGCCGCGCTGGATGCCGGTGAGGCTCTCGCGCAGCGCCATGGTCACCTCGCCGGGTTCACCACTGCCGATGGTGAATTCGCCGTCGGCGGAGCGGACCGAGCCGACCGGGATGACCACGGCCGCGGTGCCGCAACCGAAAACCTCGGTGATCTCACCGGATTCGACGCCGCTCTTCCATTCCGCGACGGAGATCTTCCGCTCCTCGACCTTGTAACCGGAGTCGGCGGCCAGGGTGATGAGCGAGTCTCGGGTGATGCCGGGCAGCAGCGAGCCGGACAGCTCCGGGGTCACCAGGCGGGCGTCGGAGCCGCTGCCGAAGACGAAGAAGAGGTTGTTGGTGCCCATCTCCTCGACGTAGCTGTGCTCGCAGGCGTCCAGCCACACCACCTGGTCGCAGCCCTTCTCGGCGGCCTGCTGCTGGGCCAGCAGCGAGGCGGCGTAGTTGCCCGCCACCTTGGCCTCGCCGGTGCCGCCGGGAGCCGCGCGCACGTACTCGGTGGACAGCCACACCTTGACCGGCTTCAGGCCGCGCGGGAAGTACGCGCCGGCGGGACCGCCGAGCAGCAGGTACTTGTAGGACGAGGCGGGCTTCACACCCAGCCCGACCTCGGTGGAGAACATGAACGGCCGCAGGTACAGCGACTCCTCGCCGCCGGCGGCGGGCACCCAGGCCGCGTCCACCTCGAGCAGCTGGCGGATCGATTCGATGAACAGCTCCTCGGGCAGCTGCGCCATCGCCATGCGCGCGGCGGAGCGCCGGAAACGCGCCGCATTGGCATCCACCCGGAAGGTGGCGATGCTGCCGTCGGCCTGACGGTAGGCCTTCAGACCCTCGAAGATGGCCTGGCCGTAGTGGAACACCATGGTGGCCGGGTCCATGGCCAGCGAGCCGTAGGGCTCGACGCGGCCGTTGGTCCACTGCCCGTCCACGTAATCCATCGACACCATGTGATCGGTGAAGTAGCGTCCGAACCCCGGCTCTGCGAGAATCTCCTGCCGCCGCTCCGCCGGTAGTGGCGCGGGATGCGGTACACGGGTGAACTGTGCGGCAAGAGTCATGATCGGGAGTCTAATTCGCCCCTATCGACCGGCTGGTGCGGGCTACCTCTGTCGACCGCCCGGACGGTTCGGTGACCGGCCGTCGTCCCTGCCCCTGGATAGGGTGGACGGCGTGTATCCGAAGCATCCGCTGTCGAAGCCGCCTAGTTCGCACCGGCCGCTGGTGATCGCACTGATCGCAGTGAGCGTGCTGGGCCTGGTCGCCATCCTCGTCGTAGCAGCGCTGACGCCCGCACACACCGTGACCGGAACCGCGCTGCCCGCAGACCAATACGGGCCGCAGGACACCGCGACCCGCACCAAACCGCTACCCACCACGACGGCGAGCGCACCGAGATCCGCCATCGCGTCGCTCACGCCGGGATGGCAGACGTCCTACTCCATCTCGCGCAATGCCGTGTACGACGTGCCGCAGGACTGGACGGTCCCGACACCGACCACCGTCGTCGGCTTCGAAGGCGGCGGCGGACGCGTGGTGATGAGCGGTGCGGCGGAACTCTCCCCGAAGGCCTGCGACGGCCACCACTCGAAAGCCATCGCGGGCGTGACAGGCTCCAAACTGGGCGACGTGTCCGCCGCGGCCAAGGACGTGGCCGGCAGCTGGGCCACCGTAGCCGGGGCCAACGACGATCGCCCCAATTCCACCTACACCCTGAGCACCGTCGAAACCCTCACGGTGCAGGGCAAACCCGCTGCACACGTGACAGCGACCCTCGCCAACCCGGGCCCGAACGACTGCTCGCACCCGGCCGCCTCGATCGTCCACGCCGTCGCGGTGCCCGGCAACAACGGCCAGTCCGTCGTCATGGTCCTCTACGCCGACCAGGGCTCGGACGGCACGGCCACCGACGACACCATCCGGACGATGTTCACCTCCCTCCGCCCCGCCGGACTCGACGCCGCAGCCTGCAAACAGGACAACGACGTCGTCGGCACCTGGTGCGGCTGAGACCCAAAGCAGCATGAGCCCTGGTGCAGCAGCCGGGACTCCGATGCAGTCGCCACGCTGGGGGCGGGCCGTGGGCTCTGAAGGGGTGAGGCCTCGTGCGGCCGGGGAATTGTTGTGGCCGAGGCCAAATACGGCTGGGGATCTGGGCTCAGCTGAGGCGATGGCGCGGCCGGATGCTTGTTCGGCGACCAGGCTGGTCGCGGCGAAGTGATCCAGGAAAAGCCTGGGAACCACCGCCACGCCCGACCGGCCCCACCAGTCGTCCACAATGCGTGATGGCGTCGTAGTCGACTGAGGCGGCTGGTCGGATCCGCGGCTCAGGAAACCTGATCAGGCAGTGCGGGTTTCGACGAACGGGGGGCGGATGACCTCGCAGCGCAGACGGCGGCCGCGGACATCGACCTCGACCTCGTCGCCGGGCTCGAGGCCCGCGGCGGTGTCGAGCAGAGCCAGGGCGATGCCGACCTTGAGGGTGGGCGAGAAGGTGCCGGAGGTGGTTTCGCCGACCTGGGCGTCGCCGCGCATGACGGTCTGGCCCTGCCGGAGCACGCCCCGGTCGATCGCCTTGAGCCCCATCAGGATTCGACGGGGACCGGCGGCCTTCTCGGCCTCCAGCGCCGACTTGCCCCAGAACTCGGGCTTCTTCCAGCCGACGGCCCAGCCGGTGCGGGCCTGCAGCGGCGAAATGTCCAGCGACAGTTCGTGTCCGTGCAGCGGATAGCCCATCTCGGTGCGCAGAGTGTCGCGCGCGCCGAGTCCGGCGGGCTGGCCGCCGGCGGCCTGCACCTCGCTCACCAACGCGCGGAAGACGGCCTCGGCGTCCGCCCAGCGGGGCAGCAGCTCGTAGCCGTGCTCACCGGTGTAGCCGGTGCGGCACACCCGGATCGGGCGGCCGTCCCACTCGGCGTCGGCGTAGGCCATGTACTCCATGTCGGTCGGCAGGCCGAGCTTGGCGAGGACTTCCGCCGACCGCGGGCCCTGCACGGCGAAGACCGCGTACCCGCGGTGCTCGTCGGTGACAGCGATGCCCTCCGGCGCGACCTTCTGCAGCTCCGCCACCACGGTCGCGGTATTGGCCGCATTGGGCACCAGGAAGATCTCGTCATCGCTCACGTAGTAGGCGATGAGGTCGTCGATGACCCCGCCCTCGGGCGTGCAGCACAGCGTGTACTGCGCCTTTCCCGGGCGAATCCGATTCAGGTCATTGGTGAGTGCCGAGTTCACAAAAGCCGCCGCACCCGCACCCTTGACCGTCGCCTTGCCGAGATGGCTGACGTCGAAAAGCCCGACAGCGGTACGGACCGCCGTGTGCTCCCCCACGGTCCCCGCGTACGAAACCGGCATCTCCCACCCCCCAAACGGAGCGAAGGTAGCGCCCAGGTCGACATGGACGGCGTGGATGGGTCCCTGCAGCAGCTTCTCGTCGGTCACCCGGAGCAGCTTATCGGCCCGCCCGCACCCGAGTGACAGCGGAACCGAACGCGTGGCCGTCCGGCGTGGTGCCTCGATTCGCCGGCCGAAGCTGTGACTCGCAGGCCGAGGCTGCGAGTCACACATCGAGCCTGCGAGTCACACGCCGAGGCTGCGAGCGATTCCGGGCCAGGCGTTGTGAAAGTCGGCCTGCCACGAGGTCCAGTTGTGGCCACCGCCGGGGAGGTAATCGAACGTGGCCGGGATGTTCAGGTCTTCGATGCTGGATTGCAGGGCGCGGGTGCAGGTTTCGACGGTGGATTCGAGTGCCGTGCTGGACGCGCCGACTTGGCCACCGCCTGCCGCGGCCGGGTTCGAGCCGGTTCCTGCGGCGACATAGAGGTCGGTGCCACGGAGTTTCTCGAGGTTGACGGGGGTGGACGGGTCATTCGCGGTCCAGGCCGGGGAGCCGTCGACACCCCAGATGTTCCACGGGTTGCCGCCGCCGGAGAGAACCGTGGCCTGCAGGTAGCGGCGGCCGGGGTCGGTGCCGGTCTGGGCGCAGCCGCTGAAGGACCCGACGCCCTGGTAGAGGCCGGGGGCGGATTCGGCGAGGGCGAGGGCGGAGGTCGCCGACATCGATACTCCTACAAGGGCATTGCGGCCAGAGGCACCGAGGGCCGAGTCCATGACGGGCGGTAGTTCCTGGGTGAGGAAGGTGGTCCACTTGTTGCGGCCGAGCATCGGGTCGTCCGACTGCCAGTCCGTGTAGTAGCTGTAGCGGCCGTCGAGGACGTTCACCACATTGACGTTCTGGTCGGCCAGGAAGTCGACGACATCGGTACGGGTCTCCCAGGAGACCTCGTTGCCGTTCCCATCGATGCCGTCCTCTGCGCCATTGAGCAGATACAGCGTCGGACGCGGCATGGAATTGTCGGCGGCGCGAATGACCGAGAGTTCGATGACGCGGTTCATCGCAGCCGAATACACGAATACAGTGGATTTGCGATCGTCCCGCTCGACGAAATGGTCGATATGCGAGCCGTCGGCCGCGAATGCCGCACCGGAATTCAGCGGTTCCGCAGCGAACGCGAGCCCCGGCATCGCAGCGAAGCCCACCGCCACCAAGGCAATTCCCGCCGCCACCCACCGACGCCGACCACCTGCACTCGTCATTTCCGCCTCTAACTCATTCGACCGATTCCCCTCACCTTCTTTACCGAGCCCGCCCAAACCACGCAACAACGCACTTCTCACGCCCCGCCCCGACCTCCGGACAACCCGGTCCCAGCACCTACACAGGCCACGAACGCGGCCTCGTCCATGACCTCGATCCGCTGCCCCCGCGTCCGCAACTCGGCGACCCGGCGCGCCTTCATCGTGGTGAACGCGTCGGGATCGACACCACGAAAGCCGTCACCAATGACCAGCCGAGTCGTACGCCGAGTGACGTTCCGCGCGGGAGTCGCACCACATGCCGCGATGGCATCCCACGCTTCCTGACGGGTCATGGCGGCGAGATCACCTGTGAAGACCACGATTTCGCCGTACAGCAGGTGCGATGGATCGGCCCCGGTGACCACCGGCAGCACCAATTCCTCACGGCCGAACCAGGATCGACGCGATGGGCGTTCGGCCGCAGGCGGCACAGCGGGCATCAGCGTGTTAGCTGCGGACGTTCGCGATGCCCTATCTGCCCGCAGGGGCCGGTCGACCACCATGTGCTCGAGCGCCGACAGCGAATCGACTCCGGCCCGGGCAGCCAGGGCGATCACGATGTCGGCCGCGGCGGCGGCATCGGCGGCCGCGTCGTGGTGGTCGGTGAAGTCGATGCCCAGGGCAGCCGCGACGCGGGGCAGGCGGTAGCTGTCCAGGCTCAGGTGGCGGCGGGCGAGGGCGAGGCTGCAGCTGTAGGACCAGGCCGGTATCCGAATTCCGCTGCGGCCACATGCTTCCCGTATCGCACTGCTGTCGAATCCGACATTGTGGGCGATGACGGGCAGCTCGCCCACCAGGCTCTCCACTTCCGGCCAGCGCTGCGCGAACTCCGGCTTGTCGGCGACCATGGCCGCCGAGATCCCGTGCACGCGAATGTTGTGCCAGTTGAAGATGTCCAGCCCCGAGGGAGGCCGGCACAGCCACGATGCGGTCTCCCCGCGCCGCCCATCCCGCACGACGGTGACACCGACGGCGCAGATACTGCCCCGCGCGGAATTAGCGGTCTCGACATCGATGGCGGCGAACGACAGTCCCGCCATACTCACCGCACCGCGAGCGGCAACGGCCGTGCGGCCGCACCACCGAGGTCCTCCAGAAATGGCCGGGCGAGCCGTAGCGACTCGAACGCCGCCCACGCATCCGCCAGATCCGCGAGCCCCCGCGCCAGCGCGAGCACCGGCCGAATGTGATCATCTGCCACATCCACCCGAAACTGCGGCAGCGCAACCTCATCCGGCGTCACGATCACCGGCCACTGCGGCCTGGTGAGCTTCGCACCGCTCGCATCCTGATGTTCGAGAAACCGTTGGTCGGCCGATTCGATTGCGGCACGGACGGTTTCGACAGTCGCATCGACATCGACAATCCCGGCAGCCCCGATATTCGGACCGTCCGCGACCGCCGCAGCGGCCACCACGTCCGCCAACTGGTCACCATCGCCCGCCGTCCCGGCCTGCAGAGCGCGAAAACCCACCGTACCGGCCGTCTGGGCGTCGTTACCCACTGCTTCGGGACCAGGAGCGTCATTGCCTGCCTGAACGATCGGATATCCTGCTGTGAGGCTCTCGATCTCCGCCGCGCGCGACCGGTCCAGCACCCAAGCGCCCGATAGCCGCGACTCCCCCAGCGCCGCACCCACATTCACATGCCAGATGACCAGCCGCTCCCCGGCCGCACCGAGCACCGCCAGGGTATGAAGGTCGAACGAGGCAGCCATAACGCTCCACGGTCGTGACGGACAGATACCGCGCTACGTTAGAGCATCCCTCCGACAAGCATCCGCGAACCCCACGCGAATCATCAACGGACCCAAACAGTTCCGACCGACCTGGTTTCCAACCCGCGCGCCGCCACGCACTCGACCCGCAGTACCGAAGCCCACAGCCCGACCCGCGCCACGCCGCCGTCGACCCTGGCCACCTCTGGCTGCACCACCTGATCTTACAAAAACCCTGCCCCGCACCAAGAAAACGCCCCGAGCCCAATGCATGGACGGCATGCGATACAGCCCAGAGACAGCGGCGGCGCAGTAGCTACGTCTCAGTGGTCATGGGAGAGTGCGGGAATCGAGGAAGTTCCAGAGCTGATCGCGTAGATCCTGGCCGATGGCGCCGGTGGGCCACTGGTGTGTCGTGTTGTATTCGACTCGCCACGAGACGTTCGTCCCGGCGGCGCAGGGCTGATAGTTCGTATGGGTGCCGTAACGGTCGGAGGTGGGGTCCGCTGTCGCTGGGCAGCGGTCACGGCGGATCCAGTCACGGACGTTTGCGAGGCCGACCGCGAGGTTGGAGATGGGGTCGAACGCCCCTTGGAATATTCCGACCGCAATAGGGCGGCTCGGTGTGCACGGGGTGCCGACGGCACTGGGTTCGAGAGGGTTGGGATCGGTCGGGTCGGTGCCTTCCCACGAGGTGACAGCGGCGAACAGGTCCGCGGCGTCGCAGGCCATTCGCTGAGACATGATCGCCCCATCGGACCAGCCGTCGGCGTAGACGCGGTGGGTGTCGACACACCAGGTCGATTCGATGTCGGTGACGACTTGCTCGAGGAAGGTGACGTCGACAGACCCCTGCTCGAAGTGCCAGGTTTTGTCGAACTCGGTGCCTTGCGGGTAGGCGACGATGAAATTGTGAGCAGCGGCGTAGGAACTCCATCCGGTTTCGCGTTCGATGCCTGCCGAGGTGTCGCCGGTGCCGTGCAGGCTGATCAGCAACCCAACCGCCGGGCCTGCCAATCCCTGCGGCACATTGAGCGTGTAACTGCGAGTGCCGATCATTCGTGTGACAGTGCCGCCGGTCGGTGCGAGCGTGCAGCCCGCCGCCGAAGCCTCCCCAGCGATCGGCCCGGTCGGCACAAGGACGGCAACAATCACCCCAACGGCTGCCAGGAAAGTGCTCAAAACACTGCCGACGCGTAGGGAACTCATCGCCGAACTCCTCCTCGTCAGGGCTGACCGCCCAGCGTTGATCCAATAGGCAGTCCCGCGGGTAGTGATGATGACGAAAATATGGGCACGGGCGCGAGCATCCCCGCCGATCACATGTCGTAGTGATCGGCGATGTGCGTTCCCGTCGAGCTGGGATGATCGCTGTGCTCAGGCAGGTCTAGAAGGGCACTGCGGGGGCAAGTTTCGCATATGTTCGCCCGGAGTCAGCGGTGCTCGATGATCTAGAAACGCGTGTCGCGGGCCGGTCCGGCGCCAGTGATGCGGCTGGCCTAGCAGCCCAGACCGGGTGAGTTGCAAGCGAGGAAGCTGGCGACACTGATCGCCCGGATGTGTGCGCACGGAAAGCATCGATGATGTCGACGTGCTGCGCGGCGGCGGCATGAGCCGGGTGTTCGACCGGGTGTATGCGCCGTCGACGATCGGAACCTTGTTGCGGGAGTTCAGTTTCGGGCATGACCGTCAAATCAACTGGAATCCAGTGCTCACCAAGATTGCGGGCAAACATGTCCTGCGCAAAGAGCTTTCGCCACCGGCGATCGCGATCAGTCACCGGCCGCGCCGCGCCGCGCCGGCGATCGTGGAAATGCGGTTGCGCGCCGGGAAACTGCCCCGACCGACCGAGCACGGCTGCGCGCTGCGGCCGTGCTCGGTGACCACCTGCTCGAGGACGGACCCGACGTGTCGAACCTGCGGTGTCGGCCTGCCGTTTCGCTGCCCCCCGCTCGAGGTCAGACCAGTTCGGGGACGCGCAAATGCGCCAATGCCAACTCGAATTCGCGGACGTCGACGGCCTCGACGCGTGCCTGCCGGGCGGCGTCCACGCGCAACGCGGCCGACGCGATCCGATTGCGTTCCATCGCCTCGGCATTCTCGTAGACGCTGGACGAGACGGCACGACCCGACGACCTGTTCACCATCAGGCTCGCGCTGCAGAACCCCTCGAGCTGCTGCTCCATACCGGGCAAGGTGTGGTCCCGGTAGACCTCGATGGCGTTGTCGATCCTGCTGGGATCGGTCTTCACCCAGGTGACACGCGCGCACGCACCCTGCGGCGTCAGATGCGCGCGATGCATGGCCACGATCTCCCATTCCTCGACCATCGGACTGCCGCCGAATATCTCCGCCGCGCGATTGCGAAGCGGGATCGCCTGCTCAGCGCTAGCCCGCATGGCATCCTCGGATTCCCATGAGGTCGTCATGATGCACCGGCCGGTGTGCCGATCGACGAGCAACGAAAGTCCGATACAACCGGGAATGCCCTCCAGCCCCGGCATAACCTCGTCCCGCACATGTGCGATCCCGGATTCGAGAGCGGAAAGTTGCGCCTGAAGCGTGGTAGACCGTGCGAACACGATCCACCTCCTTTCTGCCAGAGGCAGCGCCCGGTGGCGCCACCGGTGCCTCTCACAGTGCCCCCTCCCGATCACCAGGGCAATAGCGGACCGACCCGCCGGCATCGGGCAGTCCCGGCTACACACCTTTTTCGTCCAAGCGCCTCATCGATCGGCCGGGGAATCCCTAGAATTGAGTAATGACGTTCCTCCGGCAATCCGAGGAACTTACCGATCTCAGCAAGATCGAGGACCGGGCATCATCGGTTGCCCAGATGCTGGTCGACCGCATCGCCGAGACTCCAGAGGCGGAGGCGTTTCGATTCCTTGATGGCGAGCGCTGGACCAGTGTGTCCTGGAAGCAGTTCGGTGACCGCGTCGACATACTCGCCGCCGGGCTGATTGCACTGGGAATCCAGGCTGAGGAACGGGTGGCGCTTGCATCGTCCACACGCTACGAATGGGTGCTCGCCGACTTCGCCGTCATGTGCGCCGGCGCGGCCACCACCACCGTGTACCCCACCACCAACGCCCCCGGCGTCGCGTTCATTGTCGCCAACTCGGGCAGCCGCATCGTGGTTGCCGAGGATCAGGCACAGGTCGACAAGCTGATCGAGCATCGCGCCGAGTTGCCCGACGTGCAAAAGGTGGTGATCTTCGATGGCGAGGGCGACGGAGACTGGGTGATCACTCTCGACAACCTGGAAGAACTCGGACACCGACTGCTCGCCGAATCCCCCGACGCGGTCGCCGACCGCATCCGCGGCATCCGGCCCGAGCACCTGAGCAGCATCATGTACACCTCTGGGACGACAGGCACCCCGAAGGGTGTTCGGCTGCCGCATTCCACATGGACGTACAGCGCCGCGGCAATCGACGCGTTGAACGTCCTCAGCCCCGACGACCTGAACTTTCTGTGGCTGCCGCTGTCCCACGCTTTCGGCAAGGTGATGTTGGCACTGTCACCGCTGATCGGCTTTCCCACGGCGATCGATGGCCGGGTCGACAAAATCGTGGACAACCTCGAAATGCTGCACCCCACCATCGTGGCGGCCGCCCCTCGCATCTTCGAAAAGGCGCATGCCCGTATCGAGAGCATGATGGCAGAAGAAGGCGGGATCAAGAAGAAGCTCTTCGACTGGGCGGTCGGGGTTGGCCTGAAGGTCTCGCGTGCCAGGCAGGCAGGCAGGGATCCGTCGTTGCTGGTTTCCTTGCAGCACAAGGTCGCCGACAGGCTGGTGCTTTCCAAGGTCCGTGAACGCTTCGGTGGCCGGCTGAGGTTCTTCGTTTCGGCAGCGGCCCCCTTGGACCGCGATGTCGCGCAGTGGTTCGACGCGATCGGCATCATCGTTCTCGAAGGCTACGGCCTGACCGAGACCGCCGCCGCCTCGTTCATCAACCGGCCGGATGCCTACCGCTTCGGAACCGTAGGCAAACCGTTCCCCGGCACCGAGGTCGAGATCGCCGAGGACGGCGAGATCCTGCTCAGAAGTCCCGGTGTGATGAGTGGCTATCACGACCGCCCGGATGCCACCGCCGAGGCTTTGGACGCGGACGGCTGGTTCCGCACCGGCGACATCGGCGAGATCGACGCAGAAGGATTCCTGCACATCACCGACCGCAAGAAGGACTTGTTCAAGACCTCGCAGGGCAAGTACGTCGCGCCCTCCGCGATTGCCGCCACGTTCAAGGGAATATGTCCGTACGCAGCGGAATTCATCGTCTACGGAGAGACACGACCCTATTGCGTCGCATTGGTCGGCCTCGACACCCAGAGCATCACCGAATGGGCCGGCAAGCACGGTCTGGCAGACAAACCGCTCGCCGAAATCGCGCGGGACAAGAAGACCCACGACGTGATCGAGACCTACGTCGCCCACCTCAACACCCAGCTCAATCGGTGGGAACAGATCAAGAAGTTCGACATCATCGACCACGAATTGTCCGTCGAGACCGGTGATCTCACACCGAGTATGAAACTGCGCCGCAAGATAGTCATCGAGAGCCTCGCCGACAGCATCGACGCCCTCTATGTCTGAAGTTGATCGATAACTTTCGCGTCGAGCAGACCGTGGGCGACGAGTTGACCATCTCGGCGAAGACGACGGGTCGGTGCCGCGGCAGTGAGCGGAGGCCCTGGACTCTGGATCCGTTTCGGCCCTGGGCGTGAGTTCGGCTCAGCCCCAGCGGATCTCGAGCAGGTCGTCGGCTCCGCGGTCGATATGGGTGTGGAATCGGCGGCTGATGCGAGTGAGCGTCTTACCCAGCCAATCGGCATCGGCCCGGGAAGCATGTTCGAGCCGCATGCGGCGTATCCGCATGGGCAGCATCCGGATTCCGGTCGACTGCCCGCCGGGCTCGACCGAAACCAGGTAGAGCAGCCGCAGTTCGGGACGATATGACTCATATCCGGGGATGCCTTCGTAGTCGTCGATGACGTCACCGCAACCGTAGAGGATCGGTCTGCCGTGGTAGATCTCGACGGGGCGAGGATGGTGCGATGAATGCCCATGCACGATGTCGACGCCGGCGTCGATGAGCCTGTGCGCGAACTGGATTTCGCTCAGCCCGATCTCGTAGCCCCAGTTCGGGCCCCAATGCACGGACACGATCAGAATATCGCCGGGACGCTTGTGCGCCAACGCTTCCGCCGCGACACGGTCGGCGACACCACGGCCCAACGGAACACCGGGCAGCCACACTCCCGGCCGATCATGCTGCGCGGCCCACGCCAGCGGTACGCCGCTGCTGGTGCTGGCGACCGAGACGATGACCACCCGCCGCCCGGTGCCCGGCTCCACCACCACCGGGCGGCAGGCCGCGTCGATGCTCGTTCCCGCCCCGGCTGTGCCGATACTCGCCGCCTCGAGCGCGTCGAGCGTGTCGCGCAGACCGCGGTTTCCGAAATCGAGGACGTGGTTGTTCGCCAACGCGCAGGCGTCGGGCCGAAACGCTTTCAGCGTCGCGATATTGGCGGGGTTCATCCGATAGTGGATGCCCTTGGCGGGCGCAAATACGCCGTCGATAGTGATCGAAGTTTCGAGGTTTATCAGCCGGACCTCGGGTGCCAATTGGTCGAGCATCGGCCCGACGTCGCCCCACGGCCAGTCGAAGTCGACCGGGTACGGTATCGGCCCGTTCGTCTTCTCGGCCAACTCGACGTAGCGGCGGGCATCCTCGACCCACGGTTCGTACAACAGCGGATCACCCGGATGCGGCTGGATCTGGTCGACGCCGCGACCGAGCATCACATCACCGCCCAGCAGCACGGTGACCGGACGCTGTTGCGGTGAACTACTCATCTGCGTCATCGTTTATCGATCGATTCACCACTTCGGGCAGGACACCGGGATTGCCCGGCTTCATCAATGATTCACGGCCCCAACCAGACTCGCTCGGGCCGACGGTCCCCAACCCAGCGACCGAATGTCATCCGACCGTTCACGACCGACTCGAAAGCGGCCGGCCGCGGTAATCCTCTTCCACTGAGTTGGCGGGCGCGAGTAGTCCGTAATGCCCATTGTAGCGGTGGGGAAACCGCTCCGATGACCTTCGCTTCTGGGCGGGGGCGGGGCAGAAGCGCAGAATCTATGTATCGCACGAATTGATTCGCTCAGACAGAGGTTCGGACGACAGTGTGGTCGACCGACGAGATGAGATTCCCCCAATGGCGCGGGAACGCCGCAGAATGATCCCACCGACGAGCTGTGTTGATTGCGACCTCATCGCCATCGCCACGTGAATAGCGGAGGCTTATCGGGCCGCATGAGTGGAAGGCATCGTTATGAAGGTCCGAAGTGATTCGTTCGACGATAATGCGCGCATTCCGGCCACGTTCGCCTACGGCGTGCCGGATGCCGCGCACCATGTCCGGGCGGGCGCCAATCGCAACCCGCATCTGGCATGGGACGAGGTGCCGGCGGGAACACGATCGTTCGCGGTCGTATGCTGCGACATCGACGTACCCCGCACCGGCTCGGACGTGAACGTCGAGGGGCGAACGGTGCCGGAGGAGTTGCCGCGCAACGACTTCTACCATTTGGTGCTGTTCGATATCCCAGCCGACGTGCGGCAGATCGCCGCAGGCAGCCTCCAGAGCACACCCGGCAAGCCGGGTCCGGCTACACCGCATAACGCGCGGTACGGCCTCAACGACTTCAGCAGTGCGAAAATGGATCATTACGGCTACGACGGCCCCTGCCCGCCCTGGAACGACCAGCGCATCCATCACTACGTGTTCACCGTCAGCGCCCTGGATGTCGAACGGCTGCCGCTACAGCGGCCAGTGACCGGAGAACAGCTGCGCCAAGCGATGACCGGCCACGTCCTGGGGCAAGCCGACCTCGTCGGCACCTACACGCTCAACTCCGCCCTGAGCTCGAACTGAGCCACTCGAGCGCATGGCACGCCGCGGCGGCCGCCGGTTCCAAGGGCGGGCGGGGGTCGCGGGAGGAGTGCGCTGAGGACGGCTACCGGCTGAGCTTTCGGGGCAGACCGGCTCCGCGCCGCTGGTGACGCACGGCTACGGCCTTGTGATGGCTGATCAGGGCAGCAGAATCTTATGCTCGTGGTTCGCGACGGCTTGCTGGAGTCGCAACCGCGAGAGGGTGTGCGGCCCGCATTCGCAGGAAGCGGGCAACGCGTCATCGACAAAGCCATCACCGGCAAGCAAATCCGCATACCGGGTGCCGTGCCCGTGAGCGCTGTGCGCAGCATCGACGAAATCACGCGATCCATGCGCGTGCGGCCCGGTCGCCGACTGATACACCGCGCCGGCCGGCGTATCGAACACCGCGGCCACGCGGTGACCACAACCGCACCGCACCTGCGTCAACGTATGCCCCGCCCGGTCCGTCAGCGAGTCCAGCGTGTGCTGGGCCAGCTGGCGTCGTTCCGGCGCGGTCAGATTCGAGACATTTGTCATCAATCCACGATCACTCCTCTAGGTCTCAGCAGCAAGGCCCAAATGCCGGAGAGAAAGAACGATCGGCCCGCTTTTCCCACGTGACGTCGCTTGCTCCGAACCACGCCTGCTCGAGCGCCCCTTCGTCGAAGAGATCAGCTGGGCCCCGCCCCCAGTTCGGCTACGGCAAAGACTCGAAGTAGGCCATCCACGCCGATGTCTTTCGGTCGCGGCTCGTCAGCCCGCCGCCTCCCACTGCTCACCGTCCCTGATGAACCGGGCCTTCACCGCCGAGCGTGAGGAGCACGCAAAGTACATCAAGGTCGGCGCTAGCTACGTTTAACACCTATAAAGTCAGCCAAGCGCAGAGTTGGTCGACTAACTCAAACGAGACCGCATCATGAACTGGCCACCCACATCGGTTGCTGATGTCCATCGACTACTACCCGGCTCGCGATGCGGGACAGCCGCGGGATGTGCAGAACTGGATCGGAGGCAGCGACTACACGCCGATGAACGCCGCACATGTCCCGCCCCCGAACTGGTCGCCGAGTTGGTCGCCGATCTACGGGTCTTCGTCAACCGGGACGATCTGCCGATCCTCGCGCAAGCCGCCATCACGCACGCCCAGTTCGAGTCCATCCACCCGTTCACCGATGGGACGGGCGCATCGGACGGGCACTGATCATTGCCGTGCTCCGCCGCCGCGGCCTCACCCGCCGAGTGACTACCGCTGGCGTCGGTCATGCTGGCGGACACCGGCCGGTACTTCCTGCACCTCAACCGATTTCGTAATGGTGACGTCGACACATTCGTCGAGTACATGGCAGTCGGCGCGACCCACGCCATCAACAACGCGGACGGGATAACCGGGGCCAGCGCCCGAACGAGGGGTCCGGCCGGTGGGCGGGATGCACAGCGAACACCCGTGCCTACGACAGCGCGACCGCGTCCTCGACGATCCGGCGCGCGACCTCGAAGCGGACCCGTACGCGTTTGGGGTCGGCGGTGGAGGCGCTGATCGCGGCGATGTATTCGTTGTTCTTCGCCATGGCCGCGCGAGCCTCGGCGACGATTCGGGGACGGGCGCGCTCGAGCTGGTCGGGGTGGTAGGCGGACAGGACGACGCCCCAGCTTTCCAGCAGCGCCCGGTTGATCGGTGAGCGCCGATCGTTGCCGGCGGGCCAGCGCCGGAAGGAATAGTCGCCGAAAATGATTCGCGCGTTGATCATGCCGCGTTCGAAGGCGGCGAACCAGGATTCGAGGTGAGCGTCAGAGATCTGGCCGACGTCGTCGATGAGTTCGGTGGTGGCGTCGAGCAGGTTCTCCAACGACCCGTAGGAGTCGTACTCCTGCAGATCCGGAAGGGTATAGAAGGCCAGGAAACGCAGGACGGCCTCGCGGTCGTTCATGCGGACGTGATTTCGCAGCACGCCACCGGTCGCCGCGTGGAAGACCTCGGCGGAGGCACACCGTTTGAGCAGGTTCCGGCTACGCGCACTGCTCATGCAGTGCCGGATCTCCATGGCGTTCAACGGCTCTCCACCGGTGTTGATGCGCTTGAAGATGTCGTATTTGACACGGTTGGGCGTGGACGGCTCGATCACGTGCACCACGATCTGGGCGTTGTGAAGGCGGCGGCGCAGCGGCGGATCCAGTTCCGCGAAGGTCTTCTCGCGCTCGCCGTCGAGGTACTCGAGCTCGTCGAGAGCGAAACCACCCTTCACGAACTCGTGCACGGTGGACAGCCTCTGCAGGCCGTCGACCACGCGGAACATCCCGCTGCGGTCCTCGGCGAAATAGAAGGCCGGCAAGGGAATCTGCAGCAGCAGGCTTTCGATGAGCCTGGATTTCTGGCGTCCCTTCCACACCCGATTGCGTTGAAAATCGGGGGCCAATTCGAGATCGCCGTCGTCGATCATGTCGAGGACATTGCGCAGGGAGAACGTGCGGGTGGAGATCCGGATCTGTTCGGGATCCCAGGGTGCGGCCGGGCGGCCGTCGAACGGGTGGTCGTCCCGCTCGATCTCAACACCGGTCGGCTCACCGTAGAAGACTTCCTCCACCACGGCCGCAGCCTGATCGCGAAAAGTCACAGTGGTGTCGGCCGGTGATGTCGCGATTGCCGGTGCGCTGGAACGGAAGTAGTGGTCGAAGACGCTGGCGGTGCGGGCGTCCAGCTCGGCCGCAGCGAGCCCGGCGAATGCGGCGACGTCACCCATGGCGGGCAGCCACCGGTTCTCCATCACCGCCCCCAGACGGTGCGCGAATTGCTGGCGTCGCTCGGCCTCGTCGAGGAACGGCGGCAGGAAGCAGCCGAAGATCAGCCGCAGCGAGGGACCACCCAGACCGAGAAAGTACAACCAGTAGGGGAATTCACCGTCGAGCCGTCGCACGAAATGACGGACCGGTTCCATTTCGAACAGTTCGGTCGGTATGTGTTCGTAGCCTTCGATGACCAGTTCGACTGCGCCGATGGCGGTTCGGGCGCGTTCCGGCGAAACGAAGCACGAGTTGAGGGCCTCGAGGGCGGGCCCCAGGTCCCCGCTTTCGATGTCCTCGCGGGGTATCACGACAACCAGCTGATCGGGAGAGAACACCAAGCTTCCTTTGGTTCGAGTGGTCCGCCGATCACCCTACCGAGACGGCCACGCATACGGATGCTTCCGACGACCGCTGATCGGAAAACACCAGCTCGAGTACCTTCTCGCTGAATCGGTCACTGTATCGGTCGATCTCGCCGACGCTAGTATTCGCACAGTTGTCCGGCCACGGAAAAGGTGAACATGGTCGCGGAGATCACGGTGCGGCACGCAGCCGAGAACACTGCGAGAGCAGCCCTGACGCGCCGGATCGCGGTCGCGCTGCTGGGCACGCCGTGCCAGTCTGCGCAACAACTCAGCGTCAGCCTTGGCCTGACTGACGTCACTCCTACCGTGGTGACCCAGCTGCTCTACAGCGAACCGAATGTCTTCGAGATCCTGGGTCCCGAGCAGCCCGCGATCTGGGCAGTTCGTGAGGCAGCCGCCGAACTGGTCACGCAATGGGCGCAACCGGAGCCACCGCGATCGGTGACACCGCAACCGGATTCGGAGCAAGCCGCCCCAGTCGCCCCACGGACCGGCTACGCCGGGCCGCCCCTACGCGCCTGGCAGTCCGAGGCCCTGGAGGAGTGGGCGCGGCGGGACCGGCGCGGAATCGTCGAGGCGGTCACCGGGTCGGGCAAGACCGCAGTCGGGATCCACGCTGCCGCCACCGCACTGGACGAGGGCCGGCAGACCGTGATCCTGGTGCCCGGTATCGACCTGCAGACCCAGTGGCTGGAGCGCCTGCGCTCGGCGCTGCCCGGGCACCGGATCGACCGGGTCGGCGGCAAGGGCCCGGCTCGGCCGCCGGCGCAGTGGGATGTCCTGGTGGCGACGGTACAGACGGTGTCCAGTACCGCGCTCAAAGTCCCGCCCGGCGCAGTGCTGGTGGCCGACGAGGTGCACCGTTACGGTGCGGGAAGTTACGCGAAAGCCCTGACCGAGCACTATGAATGGCGTCTGGGCCTGACCGCCACGCTCGAACGCAACGACAATGCGGTGGAGCAGATCCTGCTCCCCTATTTCGGGGGCCTGGTACCCGGCTGCGATTACGCGCGCGCCCGTGCGGACGGCATTCTCGCGCCTGTGCGACTTGCGCTGGCGGGGGTCCATTTCACCCCGCGCGAACGCGCCAAGTACGACCGCGCGGACGAGGCGACACGCAAGGCCAAATCAGTGCTCATCGACGGGTACGGCGCACCGGACGACTCCTTCGGTGAATTCATGGCCTTCGTGCAGCGCCTGGCCGAGCAGAAGACCGGTGAGGCGGCGCGCCAGGCGCAGCGCTTCCTGAAGTACTTCGCCGAACGTCGCGAGGTGCTGGCCGACTGCCAGGGCAAGCTCGATCTGGTCAGTGCCCTGCCCATCGCGGAACTCCGTGATACCCAATCGATCTTCTTCGCCGAGCGGACTTCGACAGCCGGGCAGATCCAGTCCACGCTCCAACAGCTGGACCTTTCGTGCGGATTCGTCGGGTCCGGTCTACAGCCCACCGAGCGCGAGCGGATCATCGCCGGTTTCCGGCATGGAGAACTCCGTGCGCTGGCCGCACCACGCGTGCTCGATGAGGGCATCGATATCCCCGACGCCCAACTGGGCATGGTGTTGGCCGCCAGTCGCAGCAGACGGCAGATGATCCAACGCATGGGCCGGGTAGTACGTCCCAAATCTACTGGCAGTGCTGCGCTTTTCGTGGTGGCCTACGTCTACGGCACACCCGAGGACCCTGCGCTGGGCGCGCACGAGGCGTTCCTCAGTGATCTGGAATCCGTTGCCGAGGAACGCGTCAGTACTGATGCGGCCGGACTCCCGTCGATCCTGCGTTCCTGGCTATCCGACTCGAGTGCCCAACAGACCGCTCACACCGATTCTCGACACTCCTTCGAATCGGCCACGGCTACACCCGCGCCCCGGCCTTCTACCGAATCCGGCACGGCCCCAGGCGAACCCCACCGGACCCGGCATCCGACCCCTGCCGACTTCCGCGCACCGGTACGCGAAGTTCCTCGCAGCCTGCAACACCCGACGAGTGCTCCCGGGGAACAGGCGCCGACCCCAGCCGCAGCCGATGTGCGCACCGGCGTGCCCACACCGCTCGAGGCGATGGCCCAAATGCCGACGCGGCGGTACTTCCCCGGTGACCGGCAAGCCCCGCAGTCACCCGCAGCGCAAATACCGAAGGCCCCGCCCACTGACCCACGTGCACCTGTCTTCGTGCCGCCACTGCACCGGACTGAAACCGGCACCCTGACAGGTGTTCCCGGAACCAGCGACGTCGAGGCACTGACGGCTGGAACCTCCGCTGCCTCGTCTGTCGCAGCCGCCGACACCGCCGGTGCCGCTGCGGCGGGGTTCGAAACTCGGACAAACGCGAAGACAGCCCACGCGGCGGAGTTTGAATCCTCATTGGGCGCCGAAATCTCCGATGCCGCGTCCGCAGATCGGGCGGCCGAGCCGACTGGGCGTCGTGCGTCAGTGAGTCCGCCCACTACCGGCGACCCGTCGCCACACCGGGCCGACGCCGAGAATGATGCGGCGGATTCCGCTCCGGTCGTGTCCGATTCGCACGCGTACAAGGGGTCTGGGCCATCAACGCAGCCCACTGCCCCTACTGTGCCGGTGCCCTCTGGGCCCACATATTGCGAGCGGGTGGCCGAGTTGCTGGGCGTGCCCGACGTGTCCGGTTACTGGAAACATGCGGGCCACGCCACCTCGGGGGCAGACTTCGACAGCTTCGTGGAGTGGCAGGCCGACACGCTCTATTACCTGTCGCGTCCGTGGGACGGCGACACCGCGACCTGGCGGCGGACCATGCGCGCCATCATCGATTGGGCGGCCTCGCCCGCCGACCCGATCGACACCTTCCTCGAGGTTTCTCGCGCCGTGAGCGAGGTCGGGCCGAATCGGACGGAGCTGCTGCGGTTCGCGGCCACCATGCGCGGACGCGAGCTGGCGGACTTGCTCTAGGACGAGCTCGATTCAGTCGTTCGCGCCGAGCCGCCGCGCCAACGGCACCACCAATGCGAGCGCGGCAATGGTGTTGTCGGTCAAGCGGGTCTGCCCGACCGCGTTGATGACCGCACGGAACAGTGTTGCGCGATCGGACCATCCGTGGCGCTCGGCCTGATGGGCCATCACCTCCGCCAGTTCGAGCGGCGGAATCTGCTCGACCTTGCGGGGGCCCAGTCCACGCCAGCGGGATGCCGGCTGTTCGGGCAGCCGATAGGTCAGCAGCGCTGGGTCGTCCAGCTCGAGCGCGTTGTCCACCACCAGGTTCCCCCGGGCGACCGCCGCGCGCAGCGCGATATCCAGCTTCTTGCGAACGTGGTCCCGTTCCCGGGTCCGCGCCGAGGCCACATAGGCGGCCCGCAACCGTGCCGCGGTCACCGGGCCCTCGACGGCCACGATGCGCAGGAAGTCCCCGACGATCGTGGCATGGTCGGCGCTGGTCGGGCTCTCCAGCTGCTCGGTGAATGCAACATAGGATTCGATGACGAGGCGCCGCCCATCCGGCATCGCACCGTTCGCTGCCGAGTCGAGGCCGCCCGGGCCGGCCGCCGGCTCGTGGTCGTCGGCGAATCCGTTGTGCCCAGCCATAACCGGGTCGATCCGGCCGTCCGAATTCGAACCGTTGTGGCCGTTCGCGGCGGTTTCACCACTACGATCTGCAGTCCCGCCGTTTCTCGATGCTCTTTCGGGAAACTCATCCGTCGAACCAGCCCAGCCATTCGCCGCCAAAGGCACGTTGCCGAGCGCTGCGGCAACGATCGACGGTGCGGAATCGATCTCAGACGAACCACGGGCGGCCGCATATGTGCCGGTTCCGCTCGAGCCAGCAGAGGCGGACGCCGCGGATTCACCTATCGGCTCGGCGGTCTCACTCATCTGAAGCGCTGGCTCGGCAGTACCGCCTCCCACCGTCGCGGTAGCCGGTGCTTCTACCGACGAGGGAATCGAATCTGCGTCGTCTCCCGAATCCCCTAGCAGGTTGGCCGACAGCGAACTCGCATCTGACACTGTCCAATCGCCAGCGAACGCGTCCAGCTCGCCAGTCCTCGGAGGTTCTGCATACCCGGTGGATGCCTCACTATGGAATCCGGAAGGGGCCGGATCATCGCCCAACGATCGGTCGGCCTCCCCCTTGGTTCCCAACCGCACCGTCAGACGTGAATCGACAAGTTCCTCCGTCGTCCACACTGATTCGACCGGTACCAGCGACACTCGTTCTCGCAGTTCGGGACTTGCTGGTTCAACCGGCTCCGGACCGGCGGCGGCCAGCAATTTCGCCAGGCGACGCTGTTCCTCCTCGGCTATCGGATAAATCCCCTGGTCTTCCAGCAGCAACCAGAGCTCTACCAAACAGGCATCCGGGTCGACGATGAAGTCCGCCAGGCGGATTCGATGAAACGGCCAGCCGCACCGTTCCAGATCGCGTTGCCTGGCAAGATCCTCCCGATACTGGTCGGGACCGTTCCAATGATCGCCGTCGCAATGCACGGCGAGCTGGCCGCCTCCGCCTGTGACGACCATATCGATGTCGTAGCCGGTTTCGGTGTAGTGCGGGGTGACTCGGTAACCGCGGTCGACGATGCGGTTGTAGACCTGCTGCTCGAACAGATACTCGAACGGCTCGACAAGGTAGTCGTCGGAAAACCGTTGCGGCGGTTCGGCGTCCACGTGGGTACGGGCTTCGATGCCCTGGCAGTATTCGAGCAGCCGCAGCCTCAGGTCTGCGCTGTTGTGTAGATGCTCTGCGGTCACCGAGTGGTACAGCCACAACTGGTCACGGGCACGCGACACAGCGACGTTGTAGCGCTGCGCGGCGCTGTCGGTGGTCTGCGCCGCCAGCCGTCGGTCCGGGCCGGGCGCGGCCACCAGCGACAGGAAGATCACGTCACGTTCCGCGCCCTGGAAGTCGGCCGCGTCGCCGCAGTGCAGCTCGCGCCGCTGCATCTCCTCCGGGCCGATGCGCGCGACGAGTTTCTGTGCGATGTGCTTGGCCTGTGAGGTACCCAGCAGCGAGATGACGCCGATGGATTTGCCGTCGTAGCGCGGATCGGCGAGGCAGCTCTCGATCTGCTGGACGATCCGATCGGCCTCGGCCGGATTGACCTGGCTGGACACCTCATGGCCGTCGGCCACATGCACGGTGCGAATCGGGTCGAGCCGATCGCTACCATAGCGGCGCACCGGCACGAGCGGCACGCCCTCCGGCTCGTAGGCAATCTTGTTCGAGAATCCGATGATCTCGGGCACGCAGCGGCGGTGCTCGATCAGTGTGAGCTTCTTCGGGTATCGCATGGACGCGTCGTCGAACAGGCTGAGCTTGGTGTTGTACCACGAGGACAGATACGTGTCGTCGTAGAGGTACTGCTTGGCCAGCCGTTCCAGCTCGCCCGCGTCGACGCCGACCGCCGAGGGCGACACCTGCTTGTCATCGCCGATCACGACGATGCGCGGGGCGAGGTATTGCAAGAACACCGCCTCCGCCCCGGCCTGTGAGGCCTCATCGACCACCACCACGTCGAACATGTCGGCGGTGACCGAGAACTGTTCGACCACACGGTAGATCGGCATGATCCACACCGGCACCGCGGCACGGCAGTTGCCCAGCGCCCGCTGAATATCGGCCCGATCGCGGTCGGCGTACTTGCCGGTGCCGCGGCCGAGCCTCTTCACAAGTTGCGCGTAGTGTCGCAGGTCCGCCCGGGCGCGATTGGTCAGCCGCCCGACCGCCAGATCCCACGCGGTGGTGGCCGCACGCGCGGCCGCCAGCTCACGTAGCTCGGCCTCGACATCGTCCAGGCGGCGGCACAATTCGTTGACTCCGCCAACATTGTTGGTGGTCAACCAGTGCCCGACCGTGGCCCAGCGCCAGGCCATTTCGAAGCCGGCGAGCCGCGCATCCCAGTCCGGGTCCGCGGGATCGGCAGTGATCGCGTCGCGCAGCAGTGGCAGGGCGGTCAGATCCACGTCGATCTCGTGCCTGCGAGCGAGCCTGCGGCGCAATTGATTCAGCTCGGCCAGCCGGTCGTGGGCCTGACGGTAGGCTGCCGTGTCCCGGTCGTGGGCGGCGACAGCGAGCTGATCCACGGTCGCGGTGGCCCGGGGATCCTCGCGCAGCGCGTCCAGCCGTCGGGTCAGCTCATCGAGAGGCTCGACCGCGCGGTCGAGCGCCTCCCGCGCGTCCACCGCGTCGAATGCTTCCCGCGCGCCGCGCACGCCGATCGGGTCGGCCCAATCCGGTACGGGCAGTGCGAGATCCCGCAGGCAGGTCGCGGTGTACTCGAGCCTGCCCGCGTAGTCCAGCACCTCTGCCAGCAGCGTGAATGCCACACGATGCCGGGCGACGCGGTCGCGCAGCACACCCGGCGCGGTAGCCTGCCCGCCACCAGGCCAGGCCAGGTCGAGCTGCTCGAGGAGTCGCTGGCCAAGTTGTGCGTTCAGGAAATGGGTGAGCTGCTCGACGGTGACGGGGATGCGACCGTCGATCCGGACCTGTTCGAACAGCGGCTCGGAGAGCTTGACCACGCGAGGCGCAGTGAGCCCGGCCTTCGGGCGACCGTCGGGATGGAGTTTCAGTGCGCCATGGGTTTCAATGTGCGACTTCAGGTTTTCGGCAAGGCCGAGCAGCGTCGCCGGGTCATCGACGGTCACCTGGACGGTCGCGTACGCGAGCGCGGCCACCACCACGTCGGCCTGCGTGAGCAGATCCGCGATAGCCGCGGCCCGGGAACGCCATTCGAAGTCACGTCCGCTGTGTATATCGGCGAGGGCGGTGGCGGTCCAGGGTTCGGTCCGGTGGCTCAGGTGCCGTAACCGGTCGGCGAGCTCGTCGAGCAGTGCGCACACCCGGCGGCGTTCGTCGCCGGACAGCCCGGCTATCCGCGCGGCGGCCGGGTCGGCGTCGTAGTGCGCGTAGCCGTGGCGGTATTGCGCCGCTTGCTTTTCAGCCGAGCACCATTGGCCGAACAGATCCGCCGGCGGCAGCGCCGTGGCTGCGACGATGTCGGGTGCGGCGACTTCCGGATCGTCGAGATTATTGTCCAGCAACAACGTTCGCCATTCGGTGACAAGTTCGCTGGCAATCGGGCAATCCTGCTCGACCTCGTCGACTACCAGCTCGGAAATCCAGCCGAACTCCGATCGTGCCTCGCGCCAACGCAATGCGATATCGGCGATGGTTCCGGTATAGCCCCCGACCGAGTGTGTCGTGACATCGCGCTCACGCAGCGTCAGCAGTTCCTGCTGGATTGCCGCCCGCCGCTGCCGTGCCAGCGCGATCGCCTGGTCGTTGGCAGCGACCGCGGCCGCACCGGCCGCCGGATCATGCTCGTCGGCGGCGTGTGAGATGCGATTGACCGAGGCCTTGAGGTCCTCGAGTTCGCGCCGCGAGTCGCCGACCACCGCGACGGACAGCGGTTTGATCTGGTCGGGCAATTTGGCGCGCACCTCGTGCAGGGCGCGGTCGGTGTGCGCGGTGATCAAGACCCGCTTGCCCTGTGCGAGTAAGTGCGTGATGAGGGCCGCCGCGGTGTGGGTCTTACCGGTCCCAGGCGGACCCTGCACCAGCGTGTGCGCGTGCTTGTCCACGTGCTCGAGGATCCGCAGCTGAACATCGTTGAGCTGCAAGGGGAGAAACTGATCCGCGCCGTCACGCACGATCGCACCATCGCCCGCGGTGGGCGCCGGCACGGGCTCGAAGTTCGGGTCGACCAGGTTGTGAATGCCTGAGGGCAGTTCACCGGTGGAACGAATAGTCTCCGCGATGGTGCGCAGCGCGGTCACCATGCCCCGATTGCCACGTTTGCGGAGGATGACGGCCGGTGCATAACCAGCCGCCGGATGCGCCACCGCATCTCCAGGTCGAATGTCATCGGCGTACACCGCGTCCGGGTTGATGCAGTTGATGAACATGCGCACCAGCGCGCCAACATTCTCCCGATCGAAGGGGTCGATCTGACCGTCCCGCGCCTCGGTCTCGGCACGCTGTAGATCGCTCGCGGCCGACATCTGCGACGGATCGAGAATCTCCTGCAACTCTGCGGTGTACCCCGTGACGCCCGGATCGATCGATGCCGAGATCGCGCCGTAGTCGGAATCGAACCCCAGTACCACCGGCATAGTGAGCACATGCCGGCGCACGAGACCGACCTCGCTGTTACGCCAGGTCAGAAAGCCCAGGGCGAGAACGGCTTCGAGGGTTTCAGTGGCCCCGCCATAGCGGGTGTACATCTCATACATGGTCTGATAGAGACGCCGCACAGCCACTTTGGGCAACGCCTCCCGCGCCCATTCCTGCCAGCGCGGCAACCATTCTCCGAAGGCTTTGCGAATCTCGGGATGGTCATCGAGCCGAAGCACCTCGCCCGCTTCACCATTCCGGGTGGGGCGTAATCCCGGCTCACGTTCCGGGTTGTCCCATGCTTTGTCGAGCCACCGACCCAGTTGCGAATCCGGTTCCGGCGCGGACCCGATCGTCACCTTCTGCACCATGAGAAACGGCTTGCCCGGATCGGCCTGCTGATAGCTGACGGCCGGATGTTCGGGCAGGTCGGCGACCCAGATGACCTCGCCGTCCCGCTGATACGCGGCAATGTCCTGAATGCGGGACATGCGCAGCGTCTGGGCTTTCGCCAGATATTCGAACAATCGCGCGCCGCGATCGGCGAGATCGTTCATGACGGGCGTCCGGTCCGCTCCCATACTCGGCACCTGCTCCTCCATCAACTTCCCTGAAATCGCGGCCACGGCAAGCTATCGACGGTCGCCGCGCATCCGCTACTCGACATGTCCGCTCGGTCCGGAACTGCCGAATTCACTGCGCTACGGCTTGATGTGGCTTATCTGCCCGGCGAGCTCGATCACCCGACGATCCTGTTCGCCGTAACGGACGGCCATTTGGCTGTGCAGCCGCTTCAACCGGGTCAGGGCATTGCGGGTGTCGCCGAGCTGCACATGACAGGTGGCGAGCTGCCGCTGGCAGTACATGACCTGGTCGTCATAGGGACCGCGCTCGGCGGTCAGATCGTCGATCAGCGCGCGGTACATATCGGCGGCCGACGAGTAGTCGCCGCTCTCGAAACGCAGATCGGCCAGTTTCACCCGAGCCTCGACCACATCCGCGTCGCGCGAACCCAGCAGCGGGACAGCCGCTTCCATCACGGTCTGCAACTCGTGGATCGCCGGGTCGTAGCGGGATTCGTCGGCGAAATCGCGTGCCCGGCGCACGGCCCGCTGTAGGTCGGCCCGGCTGAAATCGCCTGCCGGGGCGATAAGGGGCTGGGGCGCCTCGGGTTTGGGCAGCTGGTGGGTGGGGGCGACGAGGGTCATGGCCGTACGCGCGGAAACCATCGAGCCGACAGCGAGGGCGTACATTCGTGCGGGGCTGTGATTGTCGTTGACCTCGGGTAGCTCACCGAGATCGGTCGCGTGCCGGACCAACACCGCGTGCACCGACGCGGCACCGTCGGGCCGCCGGTCCGGCGACTTGGCCAGCATGCTCATGATCAGCCGGGCCATTTCGACCGGTACCTCGGGGCGTTCGTGCCGGATATCGAGCGGTTGCAGATGAACCTGGTTCTGCCACACCGCATACGGCGAACTGCCCGTCATCACCCGGTCGCCGGTGAGTAGCTCGTGCAGGACGAGTCCCAGTGCGTAGAGGTCGGTCTGCGGCACCACCTCACCGCCCTCGACCTGCTCGGGAGCCATGAACGCCGGGGTACCGAGGGTATGACCGGTCATGGTGTAGCGCGTCATATCCGAATCGGGCGCGACCGCAAGACCGAAATCCAGCACCTTCACCGTGCCGTCGGCGCACAGCATCAGGTTGGACGGCTTCAGGTCCCGGTGAAAGATGCGGTTGCGGTGTGCCGCCGCAAGCACCGCCGCAGCCTGCCCACCCAGGTTGGCGACGACTCCGACCGGTTGCGGTCCACGTTCGGCCAGCAGCTTGTCGAGGGTCTTACCCTCGATGAATTCCATAACGAGATAGGGACGTTCGGGTCCACCTGGAGTCGGCGAGCCGGTCCCGGCATCATGAATCACCGGTAGCCCCGGATGATTGAACCTGGCCATCAGCTCCGCTTCCCGGAAGAAGCGCTTGTCCCAGTCAGGATCATGATCGAGGCTCGGGTGGGTGAATTTCACGGCGATACGGCGCTTGAGGTGACGGTCGAACCCCTCGTAGACCTGCCCCATGCCGCCCGCGCCTATCTCGTCGAGCAGCTCGTACCGGCCGCCCACAACCTGCGGTTGCACCGCTTCTACCACCGTGACTCCTGACAAGCCGACACGCCAACCTACTCGTCGCCAGCTACGGGGCGGAGCTTGCCCTGAGCCAGCCCACCGAATCCGGTTCGTACCAATAGTCCGATATTCGCCCGTTGCCTCTGCAAGGCGGCCTCGAGGGCGGTCAACTGCTCGAATGCCTTGCCGTACCTATGTTGCTCGGCCAGTGGGATGCGCGGAACGGCGACTTCGTAGATGTCGATGTGGTTCCCGTCGGCCGCTTCGACTGCCGCCCGTAGGATCCCCGCCAGGAAATAAGCATCGATGGCGTCGGAGTCGGCGCGCACCAGGCGAATGCCCGGCCCGAGCAGCACACCATTGTCGGTACAGACCCGGACGGCCGGCTCGGTGCTGATTGCCACCGCGATATCGCCGACGCGGATTTCGATCGCGCCCGGCGCGCAGGCATCACCCCAGCGCGACGGCGCACGGCCGAGCCGAACATCCTTGGCTGACAACATGGGAGTGTCTCCGCCGGTGGCCCCGACGGTCGGCGGTGCTTCGTGGAGGTCGATCACGCCCGCCTCGACGAGATCTTCCAGGGGAATCGACGGATGCGAATCGGAGTCCGGTTCCAATACCGGTGGCCTCCACGCTGATTGCCCCAGCAATGCCGAGCAGCAGGTGGCGTACTCGTCGTATGGGTCCGGGCGGCGGGCAATCTCGGATGCGTCACCGTCTTCACCTTCGACAACGGTGCGGTGCTGCTGCCCCGCGGCCTCGCGCATCATGACCGCCGCTCTCCCCACACCCACATCAACTGTCCGACCAGCAGTAACGGTAGCAGCGGTGTAGCCCACGCGTCGGGTACGCGCGATGGATGGCACTTATTGTCGGTCCTCGGCACGCTCGGGAAGCAGCGCTCCGGCGGTGAGTCCCGTGGTCACGAGTTCCGCGACGTTCTCAGTAGCGTAGGTAGCACGCCGCGCGGCGGTGCGCAGCAGGAACAGTAGCCGAAACATCTCGCCGTAGCGTTGCTGCTCGGCCAGTCCCAGCACCGGGATGCGCAACCGGGACGGATCGAAACGAACGGTGGATGTCCGTGTCGCCGAGACATTCTCGGCGCCGGTCAGGAATCCGGCGAGGAACCAGGGATCGAGCCGGTCCGGATCAACTCGCAAGGTGTGGATGTGCGGGCCGCGGATCGACCCCGCATCCTCCGCGGTTGCCACCCGGGCGCTGCGCCCGCCGGTGCGGTCGCTCCGCACGGTTGGAATCAGGACGTCGCCGATTTCGACATCAATGTTGGTCGCCGGTGCGGAGGACGCTGCGGTACCCGAGGCTGGGACGCCGGTCGCGATGTCCGGAGCAGTGAGAATACGGCGCTGATCGTCCAGTACGGCAGGTTCCGCGCTCGGCGGCTCGGACCGAATCCATTCCAGCTGACCGTGATTCGACAGGTCGGCAATGGTCATATAGCGCCACGACTTGCCTGGCGAGGCCGACCATCCACCCAAGTCGCCTGTCACCGAGGACAATTCCGACGCCGCGCTATCGAGTCGGCGAATCGCCTCCTCGACCTCATCGGAGACGGTATCCGCGTCCAGCGAGGATCTCATATATCTGGCGGGCGTGAGGTCGACCTCTTCGGTCAGCACATCCACCAGTCGGACGGGCACCGCCAAACCCGATTCGGTCGCATCCTCCGGCCTCGGGCCGTCGAAGGCCCGCCAGGCCTTGAGCACTGCGTCGCCGAGCGCGCGGTCCTCACCATCCGTGCTCGAGGGAAGGCCGGTGGTGTCGATGAACAGCACCGAGTCCGGCACCGGCGCTCCCGGTTGCGGGCGACGCAGGATCCAGATCTGTAGGCCCACATGCCAAGGCTGGGCGGCACCCGGAGCCAGGCCGATCACGGCGCGCAAGGCGCCGGTGCGCACCAGGTTGGCACGGATCTTGCGGCCGGATCCACGCGTCGCCACGGCGGGCGGGAGCAACAGGACGGCGGTCCCCTCCGGGCGTAGGTGCGCGAGCGCATGCTGAACCCAGGCGAGCTCCGACTCCGCCCGGGGAGGCAGGCCATAATCCCATCGCGGGTCGAAGGCCAGCTCCGTTGATCCCCAGTCACGTTGACCGTACGGCGGATTGCACAACACGGCATCAGCGCGCAGGTCAGGAAAGGCGTCGGCGGTGAGGCTGTCGCCCGCTCGCACCACCAGCCGCGCGCTGGCTTCCGCCTCCAGTAGCAGCCGGGTGCGCTGCACCTGCACCGGCAGGGCGTCCTGCCCGTAGAGCTCACTCGCACCGGCCTGGGCGGCCGCGAGCAGTACCGAGCCACTGCCGCAAGCCGGATCCAGCACGACGTGCGCGGCACCCGTCCCTGGGGAATTCGCCAGTGCTGCCAGCAATTCCGCCACCCGGGGCGGGGTTACATACAAGCCGGTCGCCGTGGTGTCCTCGAGCGCTCGCTCTCCCAGGATGTCGATGGCCGTTCGGGCACCTTCCGTGTCCGCCGCGCGCTCGAAGATGTCCACCGCCTCGTCAGCGAAGTCCTCCGTGAGATCGGGGGCTGCCCAGCCTGCCCCGGTAGGACTCAGTGCTTCCAGCACACGCATGGCCGCGTCGGGTGTGGTGCGTGCGCGGGCAAACGCACGCAGCTCGTTCACCGCCGACGTTTCGGAGCCGAGCCGATGATCGGCCAGCCATTGCTGGACCTCGTGCAGGTCGAACTCCGGACGAGCCTCAGTGCCCGCGATGGACTTTGGAAAGTCGGCGTGCCGTCGTCGCCAGTTGCTGACGGTGGCGCGGGTGACACCCGCCAGCCGGGAGATCTCCGCAGCGCTGACTGTTGACACGGGCTTCGGCATGCCACTCCTCTCGTGTACCTTCCTCCACCCTGGTCGACAGATGAGCAAAAATCAATCTTGGCGTTCTCATTGACAATGCTTTCACGCCATCTTAGTGTTTTGCATCGCACAGACATCGAGCCCGGTGAAACCACCACTCGCCGATCGGGGAGGAAGACATGACTCGGCAACGCCATCTCCGCAACCGCGCTCACCGCCGAGCGACCCGGGCCCACGGCCGCGAGCTATCCCTCCGAGTTGCCGGCACTCACAACGTTCAGCCCGACTACACCGCGATCCCCCGCTGCGCCGACTGCGGCAAGATCCGCTACTCCACCCAGCGCGAGGCCGATCTCGTCCTGGCAACCTTGGACCGCACCAATCCGGCACGGCGGGAAAAGAATTCGTACCGTTGCACCGCGTGCGGCGGCTGGCACCTCACCAGCTGGACGACCACGGAGCACGGGGACTACGTGGCCGTCGCATTCTCGGCCGCGGCATCGCACTACCGCGTATTCCCCCTATCGGCGTACGTCCCAGCGGCGGAAACCACCAGGGAGCCACTGGATCTGAGCAGCATCGCGGCAGACACTGCCCCCGTGCCGACACCGGCCGAGGTAGCCATGCGAACCGCTTCTGCGCCGTTCGAGGGAGGGCTAGCGGGGCTGCTCGCGCCCAAACCTGCCGCGTCGCCCAAGCCCGCGACGACTGCACCCTCTGAGTCCCCGACGATGGAACCGCCCGAGTTCGCGCCGACCGCATCGCCCGAGCTCACGCCGCGTACGCCGCTCGGGAGCGTGATGCAGGCGCTTGCTACGCCTGCCGAGGTGCCGCCCTCACCTGCGGCGCTGCCCTCACCGCAATCAGCACTGCCGCTGCCGAACGCCGCGCCAGCGCTTGTGGCTCTGCCCCCACGCACCATGCCGTCACCCGCCGAGGTGGCCGCACGTACGGTGCCGATCAAGCGGGCGGAGGCGGCCCGCCGACAAGCCGAGGCGACCGCGAAGGCGAACGCTGCTGCCACACAGCGGAATCCGGCTCCGGCTCCCGCCAAGCCTCGAAACATGCTGCGTGCCATGTTGCGCCGCCTCGTGCGGCGACTCCGCCGCAGCTGACTTGCTATCTGACGTCCCGCGGCCGGTGCTCCCGGCCGCGGCGACCCCGCACGCCCATCGGGCGTCGCGATCCCCCATCAACCCTATTCCAGAAGGAATCATGCGCACCCTCTCGACCTTGCTCGCCGCCGGCGCCACCGCCGTCGCCCTCTCCGCCGCGGCGCCCGCCGCCCTGGCCGCCCCCGATACCGGATCCGCGAGCGGCTCCTCCAACGGCTCCTCGAGCCCCGGCTGCGGCCCCCGCAGCGCCGCCGACCTGCGCTTCCTGCGGGCCTCCCATGAGAACGAGAACAGCTGCACAGTCCAGGACCGGGCCATCAGCCTCGCCCAGGCGCAGTGCCAGTGGCTCGACGCCTACGGCAACTCCGCGCACAACCAGATCGTGCTCGCCGAGAAAGCCCGCAACACCTTGAAGTACCCCTACACCTTCCTCGATGCCGCCATCAGCGCGTACTGCCCGCAGTACAAGCTCTGACCCTTATCCGTAAACACACGAAAGAGCTGAAACGCCATGCGCCACAACCTCATCAGCACTCTCGCCACAGCCGCCCTCGCCGCGACCTGCACCGTGCTCGCCACCATCGGAACCGCCCACGCCGACCCCGCCACCCGGCTCCACGAGGGCATGCAGGTGGTCGGGCAGGACGTCGCCCCCGGCACGTACTCCACACCCGGCCCCCGCGAGCAGGACTACGGCTACTGCTTCATCACCTGGCTGCCCTACAAGGGCGCCAAGGATTCCGAGGCCACGGACATCCAGTCCTACTCCGGTGCATCCTACGTGCGCCTGAAGGCCGGCGACGTCATCACCGTCGAGGGCTGCGCCTGGACCCTCGAGTAACCGAGCGCTTCCAGTAACCGAGCCCTCGCGTAGCCGACATGCCGGTCGCGTGCGGCATCGCTCGTTCTATCCCGCCTCCGAGGCGGGAAGCGCGGCAACCACCCCGTCTCCCGCCTCGCCCACCCAGCGAAATACCAGGAACGCCAATGACTTATCAGCCCCCGCTACCGCCCAACGAGCCCACGTCAGGACCCTATTCGGCCACGCCACCGCCTTACCAGGCCACACGGCCCTACCCTCAGGCGCAGATCCCTGGGCAGTACCCACCGCAGTACCCCATGGCGCCTGTCCCGCCCAAGAAGTCGAATGCTCTCAAGATCATCCTGCTGATCATCGCGGGCATCGTCGCCCTCTGCGGCGTCGGCGGAGTGCTCGGCGGCAAGAACACCAAAACCGCTCAACCCGTGTCGACTTCGGCAACCAGCTCCCCCACGCCCGCCGGCAACGCCCCCGCTCCCGCTGGCAACGCCCCGGCCCCCGCTGCGGGCACACCCGCCCCCACCACCGAAAAGCCCCCCGCCCCGGGCCTCAACACCCCCGTCCGCGACGGCAAGTTCGAGTTCGTCGTCACCGACATCCAAACCGGCATCAAGCAAGTAGGCACCAACCCCTATCTCCGCAAAACCGCCCAGGGTAGCTACACCATCATCTCCCTCACCGTCCGCAACATCGGCAAGGTTCCCTACGGCTTCTCCCCGTCCGACCAGGACGTCTACGACGCCCAGAACCGAAAATTCTCCAACGACGCCGCAGCCGCGATGAACCTCCAGTCCGACACCAGCCTCTACGCCAACCTCAACCCCGGCAATTCCATTACCGCCCAGGTGGTCTACGACCTCCCCGCCGACTCCACCCCGGACCACATCGTCCTGCACGACTCGATGTTCTCGGGCGGGGCGACGGTGTCGCTGCGGTAGCGGCAAAGCCGCAGCGAAATCACTCATCCGAGGCACTGGCGAACTCGGGCTCACGGCCATCGATAGAGCTGTTCGGAAAGTACTGCAACGCAGGCAGATTCATACAGTCTGCCGGTAACTATTGCACACCTTGACATTTCACGTGAGGCACATCCGATGGATCATTGGGCAGACGTATCAGGTCCGGGTTGGAGACCTCCCGAGGATTGGGGCCCGTATGTGTCGGGACGGTGGGGCTATTCGAGACGCGACCCCGGAAACTACGGGCCCACACATGCCAATCCGATCTCTCCCGACGAGCTGGTGTGGGTACTGGTAGACCCGGGCTTTCCCGCCGTCGCTGTACACCATTCCACTCGGGACTGCGATGTTCTCGCAGTCGAGCGAGCCCTGGCTCACCGTTGCGGCGGCAGCCCAGCCATCGAACCTCACGGGTACAAGAAAGTATGTTCTCGCGCAACACCGCTCGCCTGCCCCGTATGCGACCGTAGTCGGACCGACGAATCCCTGCTACGGGACTGCACGATCGCTACCCACGAGGGCATGCGGTACGGGAGCATCGTGCGCTGGCGCGAGACACCGGACCGTCGATGGTTCGCAATAGTCCGCTACCGCAATTCAACCGGAGACCTGATCGTCGGCGTACTGCCGAGCGAACGGCTGAAACCGGACCCCGAATGAACTACCCACGCCGGCCCGGACCGGCGCACCCAATTACTCCCGAACGAAAGGACCCTCAATGACCGGCAACCCTATGGGACTCATGGAGCACGATGGCCTCGATCACGCACTGGCGGCCGCATCTGCCGATGCCGCCGCGGCCGGCGCTCGCGTCTTCCCGTGCACCGTCTTCCAGCAGGGCGTTCGGACGATGATCTCGACCTCCTTCCCGTACTCGTTCCTCACCCGTCAGGTGGTCGCCGAATCCGCCGACAAGGGTGGTGATCCCGCGAATACGACGAACCGCCCGCTGATGACCGACCACGTCAAGAGCATCAACCACTACGTCCGCGAGAACCGGGGCAACTACATCCTCCCGCCGGTCACCTTGAACGCCCGCCAGCTGCCGGCACTGCACGTACCCCGGGGCAACTTCAAGAATCGCCTCGGTTTCATGGTCGTCGGCGACAGCGTGCGGTTCTATGTCACCGACGGCCAGCACCGCATCACCGCGATCAAGGGGCACGGCACCGGCCGCAGCGCTATCCCCGGTCTGCTCGACCTGGAGATCGGTTTCGAGGATGACAGTCTCGCGGTGCTCATCGTCGTCGAGGACGATCTCAAGCGCATTCATCAGGATTTCGCGGATGCTGCACAGACCAAGCAGATTCCGGCGAGCCTGCTCGCGGTGTACAACACCCGCGAACCCATCAACGGCGTCCTCGCCGATCTTGTCGACCAGACCCGCCTTTTCCGGGGCCGGGTCGACGCCACCTCCAGCAAGCTACCCAAGGCCTCGCAGGCGGTGTTCCTGCTCAACCAGGTTCGCCAGTTCGTCAAGGAACTGCTGTTCAACGACTACGCCCTCAGTGAAGATTCGGTCGCCAAGCAGAGCGCCCAGCTCATCGGCGACAAGACGACACGCGACGAATTCGTCACGGACGCAGTCACTCTCATCGAGATCCTCTCCGAGCATATGGATCCGTGGCGCGAGATCTGCGAGCTGCCCACCACTGGTGGACCCGCGAACCAGGTCGCCGACTTCCGGCAGAAGTACATCAACCTGACCGCGACCGGACTCGTCGTCATCGGCCGGGTCGCCTACGAGATCCGCAAGAGCCCGGATCTCGACTGGCGGCTGGAACAGTACAAGCGCCTCGCCACCGAGATCGACTGGCGCCGTAACGCTTCGATCTGGCTCAACACCATCATCTCCGCGGACGGCAAGGTCGCAACCCAGCGTGGTCCAGTCCGCGACGCGGCGAATCGTGTTATGGAACAGCTGGGGCTGCAGGTGGATGTGGACCTGTAGCAGGGGAAGTCATGGCTGGGCCACAGCCCTCCCGATGGCCTCGGGTCAATTCACCATTGGCCCGAGCCTGAGCGACCGAATCCGGAACACTACGGCGACGGGTAACCCTCGCGAGCAAGAATGGCATTCGGGCGGTTGGGTCGCGCTGGTCACTACCAATCCGGGCCCTTGATTGAGCCGCGTTCGTAATAGTCGTCGTCGAAGCTCGCGTCTTGTGGATCGGTGCCGAACGGACGCTCGGGTGCAGGCGCTGGTCCTGAACCCGGAGTAGTCCCGGCGGGTTCGAGGGTCTACGTCCTCGCGGTGCCGAATGCGATCTTGACCTACGCCTGGGCGGCGCTCGTCATGGCAGCCGGTCACCTAGTCCGAATCGGAATCCCGCACAGGACTATGGTTGTGCGACCAGCGCTTTGCCACCCGCGATCAAGACGGATTCGGTAGTCAATGGCTCGTTGTTGTGGAAGTAGATTCTTCCGATATTTCCCGAGGACTGCTGTACAGCCTGCACCGGCCGCGAGTTCGCTCCCGGTTCATCCTTGATGAAGAGAAAGTAGTCCACCGCGGCCTGATCGTCGTCGGGCACCGCCGGCAGACCTTTCCAGCAGCTCTCGGTGGTGTGCGCAACCGAGTTCAATTCGGCGCCCTTGGTGCCAGCCGGGACCTCGACCATCCGGGTCCAGTCGTCGGACCATCCGGCGGCACGGGTGATGTCGATGAACCGAACGGGCCCAGGACGAGTCGCGGCATTCTCCAACTCGTTTCGCAGACGCGTACCCGACCCCAGGGACTCGCCGCTGTGTGCCAGATCGAATCCATCACAGGCAGGCTTGCTCTCCGCATGAGTTCCGATAAGGGAACAGCCGCTGAGGATCGCAGCCACCACAGCGACACATGAAACGAATCGAGTCTTGCGCATCATCCTCACTTCTTCCCCGGCAGCGGTACGGACGCGTCCGTCGGCAGGCCCTGCATGTTCGGGTCGGGGATCTGGTTACTCCATGTGATCTGCGGGTTGGCTTCTGGGCTCGATTGCCCGATGATGATCAGCTTCCCATCGTCGATAGCCTGCGTCACCTTGGCCCTCAGTTCCTCAGGCGATGCATCGGGGTTACTCGCCCCGATTTGTCTGCCAATGCTGTTGTTGTACAGGTCCATCGCTTCGCGAGGGCCCTGCTGACCGCCGACTCGCTCGTGCGCTGTCGTGTACTCCTTGGCGAAGTCTTCGCCGAACCTCCTGGTGAGCAGAGCATTCCAGTATGTGTGACGAAACGCGTCGCCTTGCCCGTCATTGAGCGTCCTGCCCCCGGCGAGACTTTCGCCGAACTTGCTTTGTTTCGCAGCATCGTTCGCCTCGGACTTGATCTTGTAGAAGTCGATCAGCGCCTTCGCCCCGTGCGTCGCAAGCAGATTCGTCAAAGCGTTCATTTCGGATTTGGTCATCGACTGAGGCACGAAGTCGGGATTGACCGCACGGATGAGTTCGAGTACTGCGCCACTCGGCCACACCACCATCTCATCCGGGTTCACCTGGTTCTCGAGCAGGATGCGCGCCAACTCCGGATCGGTCGGGATATTCGCCATCCCGAGTTTCACCGACTCCGTGAGGTTTTCCAGAACTCCCGCGATGGACGCGATGTTGGCATCCGCCACCATGATGTTGTCCAGCGCCTCCCGGAACATCTTGGTCAGGATGCGTTGCTCTAGCTCTTTCGCCGCAATGGCGCCCTCCGGATGCCACCAGTTGCTCTTCGCCGTTTCCCAGTTGGACTTCCGGGAGAGCACCTCGCCATCGTCCTTGTAGAAGAGGTCCCACTTCGAGGCCGCGGTATTTGCGGCGGCCACTTGAATCTTCGCGATCTCTACCTGGAAGGTATTGCAGATCGCGGTAATCTTGTTCGCAAGTGCCGCATAGACATCCACGGTTGCGAGGGTGTCGGTCTTATCCGACTCACCACGGGTGCGTGCCGCTTCGCCGCCCTCACCGATGAAGTATCCGTCGGACTTGGCGATGAGGCCCGCAGCCGACACCGCTTCAGCCTCGATGTCCGGTCCAACCTTCGTCAGGGTGTCGACAACATCACGCAGGTGCTTCAGATCCCAGCCGAGCACCATCGGCACGGTCAGAGGCGTCTTGTCCGTCATCGCGGTCGGGCCTTGTCGATATCGCGCGCATTGGTGTTGTCCACGCCCTCGAACGTGGTGGCGGCCGCGTCGGTCAGGTCGGCGATGGCCCGCAACCGACCGACGTGATACTTCAACACCGTATCCAGGGTCTTGAGTGTTTCTTCGACGGAGATGGCGATCTGCGAGCCCTCCATGCCGGTCACACCTTGCTTCAGACCGCGGGCAGACTCACGACTATCCTGTGCGACCGGCGCCTTCCGGGCGATAGCATCAGCGCGTTGTCGTACATCTGTCGCGAGCTGTCGCATGCGTGCCAGATCGATTTCCACCATGTCAACGCAGCCTTCACATCGAGAAGGTAATGGGGGTGGGACCGAGTTCGCCCAGCTCCTCCCACTCGGCCGATACCGCCTGCGCCGCGGCCGCGGGTCCCGCGATTACTTCGCTATATGCCTGCTCGGCTGCGGATGCGGCCTGCTCACACGCCTGCCGGTGCAGGTTTGCGATGACAGTCGCCAGCCGGGCGGGGTCGCTGCTCATGGCGTGCGGTGCGATTCGGAGATCGGTGATCACCTTGTAAGCGTCGACCTCCAAAACCACGAGGCCACCGTGGGACTGGGCTCGTCCTCGCACCCTGCCGATCGCGGCATCGATCAGTGCCGCACGGTCCGCAAGCCGCTCGTCCTCGCTCATCCTCCCCATCCAGCTCGAACTACACCCATCCGAATTGTCCGTCTCGCCAACGCTACTGGTCGGGCGCACGCCACCGCAAAACGACCTGCTGCGCCGATAGCCTCGAACTGGTTCAACAGGTCTTCCCCGCCTGGATGATTCGTTCCAAGGGGTTGTGGCGTGGCGAAGCCACGCACCCACAACCCGCCCCGGTATGTGGTCTGGGTGATCTAGTGAAAGAGGTTGCCGCACCGCATGTTCGAGCTGGGGCGATGGAGAGGGTGGAACAGCGTGGCGTAGATCAAGGTTGTGCGCGCACTCGGCCCATTCGAAGGCGTCGAAACAACGACAGCCGCGAGGAGCCAGCACTACAAGTCAATGACTAACCGTCACAGCCGGTTTCAACAGTATCAAGTACGGACCCATGCTCGGACCCATCGAGCCACCCTGGCCGAACAGTGTTTCTCCGGGGTCGCAACCCAACATGGTCCTGCCCGGAACGCGGCGATCCGCGTCATGGAAAAGCTGGCCTTCAAGTGGATGTAGACCTATAGCAGGAGTTCATTGTCAAGCCGTGGCCCACCGATTGGGCCCGCGCGGCCGCGGAGTAGGCCATCGTGAATCTTGTTGCGCCGCTTCGGAGCGACCATCCCTGCCGGACTCCCCAGCCGATCGACCGCTGGCCGGAGCCCGAGTGACAGAATCCGGGCGACCAGCTCGAGGCTCGTCACGGCTCGACCGCCGAAGGTATTGTCTTTTCAAGTGCTGCAATGACTTTGGTGAGCACAGGGGAAGGAGCAGAGGGGTGGCGGATGCAGAGCAGGCGAGGATCGTCCGATTCTGGCGGGCGGTGGAGTATTTCAGCCCACAGAAGGTGGATTCTCCGAAGGTCCGATCCACAGAGGTGGAACGAATCATCAAGGGCCGCAAGCTACTTTGGGAAGCGCCGACCAAGCCAGTGGCCGACAAGTTCGTGTGGCGTTACACGGTCTATGCCGGGATCTTCGACATAGCGAAGATTCGCGACGTGCTACAGAGCGCGCTGCCCGCCCCCGAACCCGATCCCGACCACGATGGTCGGATCAACGGCCAGAGCGCGCTATTGAGTCTGACCCTGGACGACTCCGGCCGACTGTACAAGGAGAGCGTCACCATCTCCTCGTGTGCATGGGCATTGGGCAGAACCGTGCTGCCTCCCGGTCCGGGCAGCGACGAATGGCTGGAAGGGTTCGAGGAGCACAGTAAGGACATGCTGGCCATGCTGTTCGAGATCGGTGATGGCCGAGTGCCGATCGATGAAGCCGGCCAGGTGGAGTCAGGAGGCAAACGGGCCCTGCGGGCCATCGCCGGCGTCACGACGCGGGTGGCGCTCGACGTGGTGACCGGTGGCTTGGCCTCGGTGTCGGGTCTGGTCAGCACTGTTGTCGAGGATCAATTCGGTCCTGTTGCGGCAAAAGTCGCCGAGAAGGTGGCCGATTCGCTCACCAAGGATGCCACACAGGCGATCGAGAAGCGCGGAAAAAAGTCCGGGGATGACTCCACGGACGCCGCCGACGAGGAAGACGCGGGTGCGGCTGACGAAGACTCCGAACCGAAGCAGCTGGGCACCAAGGTCCTGACTGTCGAGGATCTGTCGGCGATTACTCGATGGGTCGCCGAGGAGCTGGGTGTGGACGAAATCCTGGAGCCGACTGAGATCTGGGTCAAACCCTATCGGGTCCCGATCGCGCACGCAGACGACGTGTCCGGCGATGAGATCATCAACAGCTTCTATGCGAAAGACCTGGAAAAGGTTTCCACCGAGCTGCTCAGTGGGAATGCTGGAGCAGCCCTCACGTCGTATCTGCGGTCGGAGACCTCGATCGACAACGAGGCGCGAATCGACCTCCGTCAACGACCGCAGGAGATGCTGAGATCCTTGACGCCGCAGTCGATGCCGTTGGGCCGCTGGCCCGCCAACCCGGACCATCCTCTGACCCTGAGCCAGCAGTTCGCTGTGAACCGCATTTTCATCGAGTTGGGCGACCGTGAGGCGCGCGGTATCTACGCCGTCAACGGCCCACCGGGCACGGGCAAGACGACAATGCTGCGCGATCTCATCTCGGCGGTGATCGTGCAACGCGCCGTGCGGCTGGCGGAGCTGCCGAATCCGCGCGCGGCTTTCCAACTGGATTCCGCCGCACTCCGCTGGACGTGTGCCGACGGCCCTTGGACGCGGACCATCGTCCCACTGATACCTGAGCTGACTGGATTCGAGATGGTGGTCGCATCGTCGAACAACGGTGCGGTGGAGAACATCACGATGGAAGTGCCGTCGGCCAAGGCTATCCATGCCGACACCTTCGCCGACGCCGACTACTTCTCCGGACCGGCGACCTTGCTGGCCGGCGAGCCGTGCTGGGGAGCGGTCGCCGCACGACTGGGGCGGCGCAACAACAGGTCCGAGTTCGTCAAGCGCTTCTGGTGGGGGAATCGCGACCGGTCCGCGGGCGAGCGGAACGAGAGATCGGAACTCTTTGGCCTGCACAAGATCTTGAAGGATCTCGACGGACAAGGAATGCAGCCGGACCTCGGATCCTGGGAAAGTGCCGTGACCGAATTCCGCGCCGCCGTCGCAACCGTGGATCGGTTGACTCAGGAGCGACAGCAGGTCTCCGAAATCGCAGAGCGGGTGGCAACCGAGGATCCGACGCTGGCATTGCTGCGCCGACAGGTAGCCGACAGCCAGGAGCGGATCACCCGGTTACGAGACTTGCGCGACGAGCTCGCGCGCGCTGAAACCGAATCTCGTTCAACGAAGCATCGGGTGGAGCACACCGTGGCCGACGCCCACCGTGCGGTCGAGGCTGCCGATATACAGGCCCGCGGAGCTCTCGATCGATTGAACACCGCCGAGCAACGGCTGTACGAGCATGCCGGTACGAAGCCCGGCTGGGTGAGGCGTGTGCTCTCGCTGGGCAACGCCCTTCCGGAGTGGGAGAGGACAGCGCGCCCGTTCTTGGACGAGGTGGAGAACGCCCGTGCCGCCGCGGCTGCAGCCGACCAGCGATGCGCCGACCGTGAGGCGGAGTGGCACGACCGGCAACGCGCGCTCACCAACGCCGCGGCGGAGGTCGCCCGGCAACAGCAGCGGGTGCGGCAGTGCGATGAGGCTCTCCGGATGGCCGGTGCCGACGCTCACCGCGCGGATCGCTCTGCACGGCAACGGGAAAGCGAGATCCAGCGTGAGGCGGCGCTGCTCGAGGACGCACGCGAGCGCTGGACGGACCACGTTCCCGGCGACGAATGGAATCCGCTCGACTACGGGCGGGCGACGATGGAACGCCGTGAGAGGTCCTCGCCCTGGATGGACGCGGAGTTCGCGACTGCCCGGTCAGAGATTTTCATCGCCGCCCTCCGCCTGCATCGTGCGACACTCACCGCACTGCCCGAATTGGCCTGGAACAATCTGCGGGCCGTGGTCGATGTCGTCAACGGTGATGCGCCAGTTGATCTCCCGGCGCAGAAGGTGCTGGCGGCATGGCAGCTGCTCTTCTTCGTCGTGCCGGTGGTGTCCACCACCTTCGCATCGATGTCGACGATGTTCAGCGCATTGGGCCGGGAAGCCCTGGGCTGGCTGTTCATCGACGAGGCCGGCCAGGCGACGCCGCAGGCCGCCGTCGGAGCACTATGGCGTAGTCAGCGCGCGGTCGTCGTCGGCGATCCGCGCCAGCTGGAACCGGTCGTGACATTGCCGTGGCCGGGTCAGCAACGGCTGTACGCGAAGTTCGGCCTCTCCAAGCGCTGGGCGCCGCAAGTCACCTCCGTCCAGTCGATCGCTGATCGGGTCAATACCTTCGGTACGTGGTTGTCGGAGCCCGATTCCCTGGATCGGATCTGGGTAGGTTCACCGCTGCGTGTACATCGGCGCTGCGATCAACTGATGTTCGAGGTCAGCAATGCGATCGCCTACGACAACCTGATGGTCTACGGGGTCAGTGGTAGAGACGACGATTTCGCGTTGGGCCGTAGCAACATGTGGGTCCACGTCGACGCGCGTCCCGGCAGGGAGAAGTGGAACCCGGAAGAAGGTCGTCAAGTACTCGCAATCCTGCGCCGAATCTCTCGCCATATCGGCGAGGCGCTCGATGAGGAGTGGATCCAACCCGATCCGGAGCGGACTGGAACTCGGCGAGCCCGCCACGACGAGATCGCCGAGCGGCTCGAGCAGACCGTCTTCATCGTCAGTCCCTTCCGCGAGGTGGCGATCAAACTCGATCGCTACCTCGCCGACAACGGCATGCGGATACCCCGTGAACGGCTCGGCACAGTACATACCACGCAGGGCAAAGAGGCCGATATCGTGATCCTGGTGCTCGGCACGGGCTCGGATGAGAAGCGAGCTCGCGAATGGGCGTCGGCCAAGCCGAATCTGCTCAATGTTGCCGTCACCCGGGCCAAGCGGCGGCTGGTCGTCGTCGGGGATTTCGACAGTTGGGCTTCGCTGTCGAACTTCAGCACCCTCGCCGAGCACACGAGACCGGGCGGGTTGCTGGAACGCTGGCCGACACCGGCCGGGAGGTGAGGCGCCGGCTTCGCCCAGCGGTGCACAGCCGGGCACCGGCCGTTGACGGCACTCGCGTCTTTGCCGTTGCGTCGGAGCCAGCGGGCGAAGCCAGCGTGTCGGTTGTAGTGCCAGCCGACCTGAAGCGTTCATCGACTGCTGCGCAGTGATCTGCCCGAGGTAAGCCGTGTGGTACCGCGGTCCTGTCGATTTTCGAGGTCAACGTTGTGCGGTGGCATCCACCACTTGATATGCCGTGGATCGCCCCGGGTTTGAGGGAGACCGTTGGATCTGGAGAGGATCAACGGTATGGCTGGGAATCGGAGATATCCGCAGGAGCTGCGGGAACGCG